>DATHNI010000505.1:0-2430 GCA_035486135.1 Acetobacteraceae bacterium | reverse complement strand
GCCGCGCTCGCCGATCACCGTCTCGTAGTCGTACGGCAGCGCCATGATGAAGTCGTGCGCGTTGGCGGCGATGGCGGCGGCGACCACCTCCGCCTCCGACGCATCCGGCCGGCCGAGCCGCAGATTGTCGCCGATGGTGCCGTGGAACAGCATGGAGTCCTGCGACACCACGGCGATCATCCGGCGCAGCGCCTCGGGATCGAGTGCCCGCAGGTCCTGCCCGTCGATGCGCACGCTGCCGCCTTGCGGATCGTACAGCCGCAGCAGCAGCCGCACGATGGACGACTTGCCGGAGCCGCTGGGGCCGACGATGCCGACCCGCTCGCCCGGCTCGATGACGAAGGACAGGCTCTGATGCGCCGCTCGCCGGCCGCCGGGATAGGCGAAGCGCACGTCCTGGAACTCGATGCGCGGCCGCAGCAGGCCGGTGGAGATCGGGCGCGGCGGAACCGGCGGAGCGGCCTCCGGCGTTGCGAGCAAGGTCAGGATGCCGTGCGCCGCCGCCTGGCCGTTCAAGCCCTGGTGCAGCACGGTGCGCAGGTCGCGCAGTGGGCGGAAGATCTCGGTGCCCGCCATCAGCACGATCAGCAGCGCGGTCAGGCTCATGTCGCCGTGGCTGACGCGCCAGGCGCCGAGCGCCAGTGCCAGCGCGGCTCCCAGCGCGGTGCCCAGGTCGGTGAAGGCGCGGGTCAGCACGCTGATCGCCAGCACCCAGAACGTGCTGTCGCTCAGCGCGCGGGCCTTGTCCGCCAGCATGCGGCCGTAGGCGTGGCTCTGGCCGAACGCCTTCAGCGTCGGCAGGCCCTGCATCGCGTCGAGGAACTCCTCGCCGAACGACTTGAACGCCGTCTGCCGCTCGCGCGAGGCACGGCCGGAGCGTTCGTGCACCAGTGCCGGCATCGTCAAGGTGAACAACGCGGAGAGTAGCATGACGACGGCGACGGGGACGTCCCAGAAGGCGATGAAGACGAAGATGGCCAGGGGGGCGGCGATGGCGATCGCCACCTGCGGGATGTACTGGCCGAAGAAGCTCTGCAATTGCTCGACGCCGTCCACCATCGACAGCATTACGCCGCCGGTGCGTTCCGCGCCGAACCAGGCCGGCCCAAGTGCCACGATCTTGTCGTACAGCCGCCCGCGCAGCGTCTCCTGCACCCGCATGGCGGTGCGGTGCGCCACCATGGTGCGGCCGTGGTCGAGTGCGGCGCGCAGCACGATCGCGACCCCCGCGCCGGCTAGCGGCCAAACCAGGGAGGCGGCCGGCGCGCCCTGGAACACGCCGGCGAGGAACCGCCCCAGGAAGACGAATCGGGCGATGCCGAAGGTCAGCGCGAACAATCCGATCAGGACCGAAAGCACGATGCGCCAACGATAGCCTTGCGTCATTCGCCAGAGCGTCAGGTCGAAATGCATGTCGTCGGGTCTCCTCGCCCTGCCGTATCCTGTGTTGGCCCGGCGCGTCGTGCAAACGACTGTTTTTCAACCGCTGTTGAGCTAGATTGCACGGTGATGAGCGAGCGCATCCCTCCCTTGGCCGCCTTGCGTGCCTTTGCGGCCGTCGCCCGGCTCGGCAGCTTCGCGCGTGCCGCCGAGACGCTGCATGTCAGTACCAGCGCGGTCAGCCACCAAGTGCGTGGGCTGGAGGAACTGCTGCACGCCACGCTGCTGACGCGGGCACGCAACGGCGCCGGCCGAACCGAGGTTACGCCCGACGGCGCGGCCCTGCAACGCGCGGTGGAGCAAGCATTCGCCCAGCTTGGCGCCGCGTGCGAGGCGGTGCGGACACGGCGCAAGCCGCCGATGCTGACGATTTCCGCCAGCGGCACGATCTCGACGCTGTGGCTGGCGCCTCGGCTGGCCGCGTTCGCCGCGTTGCATCCGTCAGTGCAGTGGCAGATGAGCTCGGTCGAGGACGAAGCGCCGGACATGGTGCGCGAGGGGCTGGACCTCGCGGTCCTGCGCGTTCGCCGCGGCACGCTGGCGGATGGCGACCGGCTGCTGTTCAGCGAAACGGTGTTCCCGGTGTGCAGCCCGTCGCTGCGGCTGGCCGGCAACCCTGAGGAACTGCCGCGGCATACGCTGTTGCAGGAGTATCACGTGGCCAGCCCGGAGAAGGACTGGTCCACCTGGCTGGAGCTGCTCGGTTTCGGCCCCGATCCGAAGGCGACGATCGTACGGTTCTACACGTTCAGTGCTGCGCTCGCCGCGGCGATCGCCGGCGCGGGGATCGCGCTGGGGCGGCAGCCGCTGATCGACCCGGATCTTGCCGCCGGGCGGCTTGTGCCGGTGTTTCCCGATCGGACGCTGGCCGGCTCGTCGGATTTCGTCATTCGGCCGAGGCCGGGGAAGGAGCGTGACCGGCATGTCGGGCGCCTGGTGGAGTACTTGCTGGAGTCTGCCGCACGCGATCCGGCTGAGCGGTGCTGATGG
>DATHNI010000504.1:0-4960 GCA_035486135.1 Acetobacteraceae bacterium | reverse complement strand
GGCGGTCGCCTTGGCGATGCCAGCAAAGGCAAGCGCGTAGTTCTGGTAGTCGGCCAGCGAGACGACACGGTCCAGGGTCAGCGTGTGCAGAGGCGCGCTATGGCGCGCGTCGTCCGGGCCGTCCGGGTCGGCGCCGCCGGTGGCGGCTGCGGGATTGGTGATGGATCGCAGGCCAGGTGGCCGGATGATCGGCTGAGTGAGCTGTCCCGCCTGCACCATGCCGGTCAGTCCGATACCAACGCGGTATTGCGCGCGGACGTTCATCTGCCCGGTCGGCGGCCGCGCGCCGGCCTTCCCGTCGCCGAACTGCACGGTGACCGTACTGTTCGGCGCGGCGCGGGCGACGTAGATGCGCTGTGCCGGGGTGGCATTGAGGAAGCTGTCCGCCTGCTGCCACTGCAGATCGTTGACGAATAACTGCAAGGTCGATTGGGCGCCCTGGCCGGAGGCGGCCGGAACGAAGGTCAGCGGTGACTGCTTGAGCTGGAAGGTCTGGCTGGCCAGCGCGGCGCCGCTGCCCAGGATCTCGGCGACCGTCTGGCCCTGCGTTGCAGCAACCATGTTGGCGTTCACGCTGACGGTGGTGCGGTCGTAGATATGCGTCAGCCCAGCCTTGAATGTGAGCGTGGTCAGCGTGCCGCTGACCACCGGCGGGCTGGGATTGAGGGTGGCGACCTCGCTGATGGCCGGATCGGACTTGTCGGCGGGCAACAGGGTCGCCTGTGAAGGGGCGACGCTGAGCACGCCGGCTATCCCGTTCAAGGTCAGCACGCTCCATGAACCGGGATTGGTCGGGTCGTACGGCGCATCGAGCAAGAAGATGTCGCCGGGATTCGGAGACAGCGCGAGCGAACTGTCCGATGCCGTAAAGCTCGCGCTTGCGGTCGGCGCAAGCTGGAGGCGTACGCGCTGGCCGCTGATCGCGACCGGCTGGCCGGCGGCAATCCGTGCCCCGCCGACCAAGGTGATCGTGTTGCCCTCGACCGGTTGCAGCATCCATTGCTGGTATTGCAGGTTGTCGGTCGGCAACAGCGGCTGCGGCGCGACCATGAGCAATTCACTCTGCAGCAATACGGTCGCGGATCGGGTATTCTCGATGATGTAATATTCTTCCAGGCCCCCGACGAAATTCGCCATGAGGTCAAGCGTAAGGCGGGTTGCCTTGCCGGACAGCCCGAAGGCGCGCGGCGAGACTTCGTCCACGCCCGTGACGGCTAACAGGTACGCGTTAGTCGCGATGGTCACGACCACCCAGTTGAACTGGCTGGGATCGACCGCGGCGGACACACCCGCCGCCGGCGTGAGGCCAGGTGATACGGTGTAGATCGAGTCGAGGATCAACTGGCCTGGCTGTACCACGGAACTATTCGCAAAGTTCCAATCCGAGACGGATGTCACGGTCCCATTATTGGTAATGCCGTTGAACCCGGAGATATTCGGAAGCATCGCCAGCGGGAGCAGGTTCGGGTCCGGCGCATTGACGCCATACAACGACGCTCGGCGCCGTAGCGCATAAACGCTGACATTGGTGCTCTGGGTGATTGGTGCCGACGCGAAGCCGGTCTGCGTCAGAGCGCTCCATCGCACGAGAGTGCGTCCGCCGGCTGAGTCGACGGTCACCGAGGTCAGTTGGCACAAGGCCGACGGTGCCGCGAAAACGGCGCTGAAACGGCTCTGATCGACGAACAGCAGGGTGTCGCCCGGGTTCAGCCCGGTGCTGGTGCCGGCCAGCCAAAGGTAGTTCGTCACGTTCGACCAGTTCAACGCCACCGTGGTCTGCGGGACCAGTGCGTTTTGCTCTACCCACGCCGTCAGGTCGACCGAGGTTTCATAGGTTGCGGGAGACTGGCCCGGCGCAGGCACGCTCTGCACCGGCGTCCCGGCTGGGATGGTCGCCGGATCGACGGCTCCGGGGGCATTGTTCAGGGTAACCGCCAGAAGGGCGGTGGCGGCCACCCCCGGGGAGGGCTGGTAGCCGACCAGCCGCGCCAATTCGAACACCGAACCCGGCAAGGTAGCCGTGCGCAGGTAGGATTCGTTGGCCAGCCGCTCCTGATAGAAGGTCAGAATGTCCGAGGTGACGGCGAATGCGTCGAGCAATGCGATGGTGAAGTCGCTGTCGTCCCGGGTGGTCAGCAGTCCGAGCGGACTGTTCGCCGGGTCGGACAGCGCCGTCAGCAGACTGGCCTTGAAATTCGCGTAGGTGCCAACGCGATAGCCGATCTGCGAAAGGCCTGGACGATTGCTCACCAAACCAGGCGTCTGCGGCGAGATGCCCTCGCAGCAGCCGCAGGGTGAGGTATCGGAGGCGGCCGTTCCGCTCACCAGCCGCCCTCCATGTCGATGGTCAGGCTGCCCAGGTCGGGCCGGTTCGGATCATTGTCGACCCGCGCAATTTCCAACCTCGCGAGCGGGATCGCACCCTGCGCGGCATAATCGGTCTGCGGACTGTCCACCCGCTGGAACGCCTGACACTGCACCGCTGCGACGCCGTCGATATCCTGGGCGGCGGCAATGAACGGGCTGAGATAGACCGACGCGCCGAAGGTGAATTGTGCGGGGTCGAGCAATCCGGGCTGGCCATTCGGCTGCAGGCCCGTGCTGAACACCGCCGACAGCGCCTGCCGCACCGCCGTCCGCTGGTAGGACGGCGCGACCGTGACCAGCAGCGAGATATACAGACCGACGAGGCTTGCGCCCTCGACGACGACATCGGTCCCGGCCATGCGCATCGTCTCGAGCGTGGCCTGCGTCGCGGTGGCGAGGTTGGCCGGCGCGTTGCTCGCCGGGTCGATCGTGACAAAGGCGGTGCGCCAACTGCCAGTCCAGCGCAGCGTGCCGCGCGCGTCGGCGATACGAGTGTCGCGCAACGCGACCGCGGCATAGTCCGCCTCGGTCACGGCCCGCAACTGCGTGCGAAACGCGAATGGCGCGAGCGTTCGGATGGTGGCCATGTTGTCGCCGTCCACGCCCCCGGTCGCAGCGATCGGATTGCGTACGCCGGTGATCGGCGGCGGCAGCGAGGATGGCGCCAACCCGACGATCCCGAGCGTATCGGCGCCCACATTGCCGGCGCTGCCATTGCCGCTGCGATAGCGCGCGGCGAAGGTCTGGCCCTGTGCGGGCGCCTGGCCATAGGTGCCGTCACCGAAGCGGAGCCACGCCGTGCCGTCGTTCTCGATCTCGGCGACGAAGTCCATGTCGCTCTCGCCCGAGGTGAGCAAGTCGGACTCCAGCGACCAGGTCGCATTCAGATTGTCGGTGAGCGTGATGGTGGCGGCGACCGGGGATGCGGCCAGACTCGAGGCCGGCTGGGAGGGATTGTAGCTGCGGGCGAAGGTCAGCGGCGAGGCGGCGAGCGATGGAAAGAAGAACGGCGGCGGTGCGACCGGCGCTGCGGTCGCGCCGCCGCAACCGGCGCCGCCGATGGCAATCGGTGTCGGGGGTGGTGCCGGAACCGGCCCGAGAATCTCGGGGCCCTGCGTCTGGCCGTGATCGGCCGGCACCATGTTGCCGCGAGCAACGCTGATCGCCATGCCGGCAGCGGCCTCGGCCGAGGATGTAATGCAGAGCGTGAAGGGCAGCGCATCCGCCGGGTCCCAGGCGATGTTGGTGATCGGCTGGTTGTTCAGCGGATCGGTGCCGACGTTTGCCGAAACCAGACGCACAGACCAGCGATGCGACGGATCGGCATCGCCCGGCACGCCGGTGTCCGGACCCAGGACCTCCTCGAACAGCAGCACGGTGTTCGCGGCGAGGCTTGTGAAGCTTCCGGCCAGCGTCGCCGAAGTCGCCCCGGCGGGCAGGCAGCAGGCTTCGTCGTTCCAGGTGTAGAACGGCATGACGTTCTGTTCCGGCACCAGTGTTGCCGCCGCCATCGTGGCAAACACCGCCGGGCTGGCCAGCGCCAGGGTCGCAAACTGCGAAGACGACGGGTCGATCTGCGCCAGCACCCCAATGACGCGCGGCAGGATCGTCGTTCCTTGTGGCACCTGGATCGGCGTTCCTTGCGGCAACGCCGCCGTCCTGGTGTCCCTGAGATCGAAATGCACGAAGGTGCAGGCGTTGGAGCCCTCGTTGACGGTGTAGTCGACCAGGCGTGCATGCCGCCGCAGCGAGATGCGACTGCGCGCGGTGCCGAGATAGGCCTCGGTCGCCACGGCGTCCTGGCGATAGCTCAGGTGGTCGGCGGCGTAGGCGAGAATCTCCACCAGCGTGTTGCCGATATCCGCCGCATGCGGCTCGTTCCAGTTCGGCACCAGCACGGCCAGGCGATCCAGCATCACCTGCTGGAAAGCGGGGAAGTCCTTGGCGAGGTAGTTGATGTCCGGCTCGGCCGCCAAGGTTGGAGGACAGCACACCACATTCTGGCAATCGACGCTCGCGTCGAACCCGGCATGAAAGCGAAACACCACGCTGGACAGCGCCGGATCGAACTGCGGCGGCGGCGCTGTGGTCGTCGCGCTGGCCTGCAGGCTCAGCGTATAGGGCGCGTAGTCGCCGGTCTCATCGAGGGTGATCGTCAGCGCCAGCGGCTGTCCGCTGACTGGCGCGATACCTGTAACGGTGATGCCGGTGATGGTTTCGCCGCCGCTGATGAACACCTGCGTGGCGGCCGGTGCCGGCATCGCCGTGGTCGGCGCCTTGAGCAATACCAGCGTGAGATGCTTTCCGTCGGCACTGGCTTCCAGGTAGTCGATGCCGTTCAGTGCCGAGGCGAGCACCAGGGTCCGGCGCTGCTTCATGGCACAGAAATAGATCATGGCGTCACGCTGCCGTAGACGAACGTCGCAGTCGCCGGCTGATTATTCTGCACCGCCATGTACTGCACGGTGATGGTCAGCGTACCGTTCGCCGTGCTGACCTGCACCGACTGCACGCGGATCAGGTCGGACAACCACTGCTGCAGCGCCGCCTGGATCAGTTGCTGCTGCGCGGCCGCCAGCGTGTCGCTGGCCGG
>DATHNI010000503.1:0-9603 GCA_035486135.1 Acetobacteraceae bacterium | reverse complement strand
CGATCCGTTACCAGAACTATACGCGCAGGCCCCGGCGGTGGCCACCGGCCCACCCTGAGCCCGGCGCACGCATCGAGGCAAAGTTCGCGCACGGGACCGGATCGCGGCCGGCCCCGCCGTTCCGATTCGCGCCTGCACAGGCATACGGGCAGACAGGCGGCGCCCGTGCCGGCACGGAATTCAATAAAGCTTTTAACACGGAGGCAGAACGAGAGCCACGGAGGCCATGTGCCTGTTGCGGCAACTGGGACATACGCCGCTCCGTCAACCCGGCTGATCGGGAGCCACGAGGTCTCCGTGGTCCTCCGTGGTTCTCCGTTCCTACCATGAAAATAGCCCGCGCCCCCGGGTTCGGCCGCCGCCCTTGGCGCATTTTCAGCCATGGGGGTGCGGCCGCGGCCGCTGGCTAACTCCGTGTTAAAAGCTTCCTTTGTCGCCGGCGGGCAAGACGTCGCCAGGTTCCCACCGGCTGCCGGTCCAGCGCGGACACAGTCAAATTTCTACTTTCCCCAAGCCCCACGCCTGCTTCATCTCGATCAGCCTGCGGCGGATTTTTCGCCCGCGCTTCACCATCTCCTCGATCTACGCCGCCTCGCCTCAGCGTATCCCGCCTCCCAGCCGCCCTGGTCACAAGTCCACCGGTCCCGGCAGCGCTCATCAGAACAAAACCCCTTGCGCCGCGAGCGCCGTTCCCAGGCCCCGCCTCGCCGCAAGCGGTTCACCCCCCCGGCGAGCAGCCGCTTGCGTCCGGACGGCATGCAACAGCCCCGGTTGTTCCCCTCCGGCCGCCGCCTCACCCAAAGCGACACAATCTCCGCCCCCACGAAACGAGACGATCATGAGACGCCGCTCCCTCCCTCGCGCCCCGCGAGCCCCCCGACGCGCAATCGTCATGGCAAAGCCACCCCGGCACGCCGCCGCCGCCGCACCCGGCCAAAGGCCGCCCATCCACCGCGTCAGTGACCACCGGAGCGTGGGACACGCCACGCCTAACCGCCGGCACGCACCGCCCCATCGCGCCAAGCGCCTGCCTGCCCCCTGGCTTCCGCGCCGCGGTTCTGATCCTCTATCGCGCATCCAGCGGCGGAGTCGCGTCCATGGCGATCGTCATCACGGTGGCGCAGCAGAAGGGCGGCACCGGCAAGACCACGCTCGCGGCCAACCTCGCCGCCGCGCTGGCGCCCACCCGCCGCGTCGCCTTGCTCGACATCGACCCGCAGAAAAGCCTGACGCGCTGGCACGCCATCCGCACCTCCCGCGACGGGCAGACGCCGGCCCTGACCTTCTCCGACGTCTCCGGCTGGCGCCTCGCCGCCGAACTGGACCGGCTCAAGCGGACGCATGACATGGTGCTGATCGACTCGCCGCCGCAGATCGACACCGACGCCAGGTTGGCGATCCGCGGCGCCGACCTGGTGCTGATCCCGGTGCAACCCAGCCCACCCGATGTCTGGGCGGCCGAGGGCACGCTGGCGCTCGCCGCCGCGGAACGCCGCAACGCCCGCGTCGTGCTGAACCGCGTTCCGCCCGCCTCGCGCCTCGGCGAGACGGTGAAGGCCGACATCGCCACCCGCGCCCTGCCGCTGCTGCGAACGGCGATCGGCAACCGCACCGGCTTCGCCACCGCCTTCGCCGCCGGCCTCGGCGTCACCGAGGCCGCCCCGCGCTCCAGCGCCGCGGCCGAACTGCGCGCCTTGCTCGACGAACTCAGGGAGATCACCGAATGAGCCTTTGGTCCTGGCTGCTGGCCCTGCACATTGTCTGCGCCGTGCTGTGGGTCGGCGGCATGTTCTTCGCCTACGTGGTGCTGCGGCCGAGCCTGTCGGTGCTGGAACCGCCGCAACGCCTGCTGCTGCACACCCAGATCTTCCGCCGCTTCTTCCTTGTCGTCTGGCACGTCATGCCGCTGCTGCTGCTCTCCGGCTTCGCCATCCTGTTCGGCTTCTATGGCGGGATGACGGGCGTCGCCTGGAACGTGCACGCGATGATGGGGCTTGGCGTGCTGATGGCGATCATCTTCATGGCGATCGTCTTCGGCCCCTACGCGAGGTTTCGCCGCACCACCGATCGCACGCGCATGGTGGCCAACATCGATACCATCCGGAAGCTGATCGGCCTGAACCTGATCCTCGGCCTGGTCACGGTGGTGATTGCGGCGATTGGCCGCTTCTGAGCATCGGGGCAGGGCCCATCGCATCGATGCACGTCCAGATCATGCCGGCGATCGCGCCATACGTCGCGCGCGAGTCGAGATGGTGCTCCGCGCCGCCGCGTTCCGGAATGACATAGCGCGGATCGAGAAGGCCGTCGGGCCCGAGGAACGGTGTGAAGCCGTCGATGAAGCGGAAGCCGTGCCGCCGGCATGCCGCGCGCAGGCCGGCGTTGTAGTGGGCGTGCATCCCGGTGCGTTGCCGTAGATCGGCGATTTCCAGCGCGCGAATGCCGGTGGCCAGGTCGGCGATTTCCGGCGCCCGAATGCCGGCGGGCAGCTCGGCGGCGGGCAGCATGACCTCCTCGTGCCGCGCGATGTCGTCATTGACGTAGCCCGCGCGCCAGGCCGCGTCGGACACCGCCGGCGGGAATACCGAGACGAGGAACACGTTCAGCCGTTGCGGTGGGTTGAACATCTCGGTGACGAACCCGATGTAGCGCTCCAGCGTCGTGTCGCAGAACGCCCGGTAGTCATCGAGGCTCAGCGTGCGTTGCCCATCCGTGACGCGGCGGAAGTGATAGACGAATTCGATATCGACCTGGCCGAACTGCAACAGGAACGGCAGTTCATCGCCGCCGGGCAAGGTTCTGATAATTTCCACCGCCTGCCGCAGATGTTTGCCGTAGCCGGACCGCGACGCGGGATTGGCGAGGCCTCGGGCCGACCCGGCGGTGCACAGCAGATGGATCGGCAGCAGCCACGCAGCGTCGCGCGTGCCGGTCAGGGCATACTGGTTCGAGTGGCTGTCGCCGGCGACGAAATACGGGCGCGCGCCTGCGCGGGCGAGGGCGCGGATGTCCGGCCAGCGCTCGGCAATCGCCGGGCCGTACGGATGGGCGGTGTTGTCGAACAGATGCCGGGCCAGGCGGGTCAACAGCTTCGCCTTGAAGGCGCTGTCGCGGGGTACCAACCGAGCCAGCGTCACCAGCGCCTGGCGGTTCAGCGTCAGCGGCGCATCCCGGCGCTCGTCCAGTCCGTGCTGCAGGAAATGCGCGAGGGCCTGTGTCGCGTTCCAGTCCAACGGCGTCAGGTCGCCATACGCATCACGATAGGCTTCGGCGGAAAAGCCTGTCCGCAGCAGCAGGGAAACGAAATCCGCCGCCGGCACCGGAGCGCACAGGGAGGCGAATGCGGCAGCGTCGATGCGATCGCTCATTGCCTCCAACCTTGTCGCACAACGGAGACTCCCCCTCCCCTTGAGGGAGGGGGTTGGGGGGAGGGGGCCCGTACCGCACGAACCCCTCCCCCCAACCCCCTCCCTCAAGGGGAGGGGGGAGCATCCTTCGCGCGACGACCTCTCAGTTTCATTCCGGACGTGTCGGCCGCCGCCGCCCCGTGGCCAACTTGCAATGACAAGGTGGCGCAGTGCCCTACCTCGCCGCGCTCTGCGACCCGTGCTGGCCACGCAGGCGGAAGCCCACCACCAGCAGGCTGATCCCGAAGATGATCGCATAGGCGCCGAGCCACCAGGTCAGCACGACGGCCCCCATCAGCGGTGCAAGCAGCAACAGCACGCCCCAAAGTACTGAGACGATGCCGGCGAACACGAGCCACCACCGTCCGTGGCTGACATGCAGGCGGAATGCGGCAACGACCATCAGGATGCCGGTGACCAGCGCCCAGACGGCGATCAGCAGCACGAAGGCGAGCACCGCCGCTGCCGGGAACACCGCCGCGGCCACGCCGACAACGATGTTCACCAGGCCCTCGAACAACAGCAGACCCCACCGCTCGTGATGGCTCGCGGCACGCACCGCGGCGATCATGCCGAGCACGCCGTCCACCAGCAGGTAAGCGGCGAACAACACTGCGAGCGTCAGCAGCACGGCCCCCGGGCTGAACAAGGCGATCAGGCCGAACAGCACGGCCACCGCGCCACGCAACGCGATGGCCCACCAGTTGCGGGCCAGCAATGCGCTCATCGGGTCCGAGGGAGTCATGAAGGATCGCGGATCGGGCGTCGCGTCGGCGTTCATGGCGTTTTGCCTCGCTCTGGTGTGGCCTGGCGGAACGGCGGGTGCGCTGCGCGACCATCGCATCGGCAGCGCCGCGCCGCAATCGCCGGCGCGGCCGGTTGCTCAGCGGCGGATGCCGAGCGTCACCTCGCGATGCCAGATGTAGAGGCCGGCACCGATCAGCACGGCGACACCGAGCAAGCTCCAGGCATCCGGCCATTCGCCCCACAATGCGATCCCGAGGACGGTGGCATAGAGGATGGCGCCGTATTCGAAGGGCGCGACCAGGGTGGTCTCGCCGCTGCGGTAGCCCTCGGTCATCAGCAGTTGCGCGACGCCGGAGAGCAATCCTGCTGCGGTCAGCGCAGCGAGTTGGGGGAGGGTGGGTGCGACCCAGTGCGGCAGGGCGCCGATTGCTGCCAGTGCAGCGGTGCCCAGGCTGTACCAGGCGACGATGGTGACGTTGCGCTCGCCGGCCGCGCCCATGCGGCGGATGCCGATCATCGCCAGCGCCCAGGTCACCACGCCGGCGAGGACGATGACCACGGGACCCGGCAGCAGCGCGCTACCGGACTGCCAGGGGCGCAGCATCAGCAGCACGCCGCCAAGCCCCGCCAGCACCGCGCTGCCGCGGCGCGGGCCGACACGTTCGCCGAGCAAGGGGACCGAGAGGATCGTCAGGAACAGCGGCATGGCGAAGCCAAGCGCCGTGACGGTGGCCAGCGGCAGTACCGCATAACCGTACACGGTGGTGACCGTGGCGACGAAGCCGCACAACGTGCGCAGCACGTGCCCGAGCGGGCGCCGCGTCGCCAGCGCAGAGAAGCCGCCGTGCCGCCAGAGCACCGGCACCAGGGCGACGAACGCCAGCAGGCTGCGGAATGCGACGATCTCCAGGACCGGGAAATCCGCCGTCAGCGCCTTCACGACGGCCGAGCCGACGCTGAACGTCGCCGATGCGCTCAGCACACAGGTGATGGCGTGACGACGCGCGACTCGCGCGTCGGGGCCGGCGATTGCGGCAGACGTTTCCATTGGCGGGGGTATGTAGCACGGCGGCGCGGTGCGCGGATCGTTCCAATTGGCGCGATTGTTTCGATTGGGTGGTTAGAAGATTCCGGGCCGGACAGGGCTCCGCGACAGAGGGCGTTATGACCAGGGGCGGTGTGACACGGGGCTGTGTGGGCGGCGTCTGCCAGACCGGGGGCCGCGTGACAGGAGGCTGGGTGACAGGAGCCTGGGTGACAGGAGGCTGCGTGACAGGGGGCTGCGTGGCACGCGCCTTCTGGGTCATGGCCGGCGAAGGCCGGCCACCCACGACTTTGCAGCGTGCAACGAAGGAAAGCCGTGGGTGGCCGGCCTTCGCCGGCCATGACACAGAAGGCGCGTGCCAGGTCGCCGAGAGTCAATCTCCGGGGCGGTTGGTATTATTCCGCCGCCTGCTTCGTCCAAACTGGGGGTTCCACCGCTCCCACCTGGCCGGTGATACGCCCGTACGCCTCCGGCCGCCGGTGTTTCTCGAACGCGAAGATCGTCGTGCGCCCCAGCGTGCACATGTCGAGGTTGCAGTCGGCGGCGATCAGCTCGTCGTCCCAGCTCGTCGCCATGGCGACGATCTCGCCCTGAGGGTTGACGATGATCGAGTGGCCGAACAGTTCGCTGCCGTCCTCGGTGCCGGCCTTGGCGGTGGCCACCGCGAAGCAGGCGTTCTGATAGCAGCCGGCCTGGATCGACAGATGCGAGTGGAACACCCGCAGGTGATGCGCCTCGAAGCCGCCGGCCTCCATGTTCAGGCTCGGCGTGTTGTAGCCGAGCATTACCAGCTCGACGCTTTGCAGCCCCAGCACGCGCCAGGCTTCCGGCCAGCGCCGATCGTTGCAGATCATCATGCCCATGTTGATGCCGGACGCATTACCCCCTTGGCCGCCCATCGGCGCGCGGATCACCGGGAAGCCGAGGTTGCCGACCTCGAAATAGCGCTTCTCCAGGTGCTGCACCTTGCGGTTCGGATCGTATTCGGCGTGGCCCGGCAGGTGCACCTTGCGGTATTTCAGCAGGATGTCGCCGTCCGGGTTCACCAGGATCGAGGTGTTGAACCGGCGCTTGCGCACCCGCCCGGTCTCGTCGGGTTCGACCGCTTGCTCGGCGTATCCGAGGTGGAAGCCGATGCGGTATTTGCGCGCCGCGGCAAACAGCGGCGCGGTTTCGTTCGACGGCATCGCGGTCTCGAACCATCCGTCGGCCTCGGCGATGTCGGCGTGATAGTGGCGCGGGAAGAACGTGGTCAGCGCCAACTCTGGGAATACCACCAGTTCGACGCCGCGCTTATGGGCATGCTCCATCAGCCGGATCATGCGTTCGACGGCGACCGGGCGGGGCTGCGCCCGCTGGATGGGTCCGAGTTGCGCGGCGGCGACGGTGATGACGCGGCTGGTCATTGCACTTTCTCCCAGATCAGCAGGGGTTGCAGATCGACGGTCACTTCATGGCTGCGCTGATCCGGCGTCAACCGCGAGGTGTAATGGACCTGGCCGGGAAGCGGCGTTCCCTGCGGCAGGTCGTGCGGATCGAAGCCGGCAAGGTCGGCGGTGCAGACGAACCGCAACGCCAGCCAGCCGCCGGCGACGGTGCGGATGTTCTCCAGAGTGGTTGCCGGCGGCAGGTGGTAGTGCGTGGAAAGGCTCTGGCGCACCAGGGCAACGGTGCGCGGATCGGTGCAGCCTGGCGGCAGGCGGGCACGGAACCACGCTGCCGACGCGGCCAGCATGGCGATCAGAATGGCGATGCCGCCAAGGACGATGGGTTTCCGCACTGGCTTCTCGGGCCGCTCCAGGACCGCGGGGCATGGGCTTGATAAGGCCGGAGGAGCGGGGCTATATGCCGCCTCCCTGCACGGGGCCATAGCTCAGTTGGGAGAGCGCCTGAATGGCATTCAGGAGGTCAGGGGTTCGACTCCCCTTGGCTCCACCAGCAAGTCCCTGAAAAGACACGCAATTCCCTTGCTAAACCGGAGACTCTGGAATTTCCCCCGAAAAATGTCCGCACCGTGTCCGCACCCGCCAGGGCGGACCGGCCGGGGTGTCTGCATTGGTGCGGACACCGCCGCGGACACGCCAGCCGGCGGCAACCCCGCTACGGGACCGGCTTGTCGCCCGGCGGCACGGCCGGACTGAGGTAGGTCCATTTTTCGCCGGCAATGACTGCCGCCTGCGTGGCATCCCCAGTGTAGTTGGCGGGAAGAGACCATTCCCCTGAGCGCCACCAAGCCCAACGCCGACGACCATATTCATCCACGATTACATGCGGCCCTGGCTGGTCCGGGTTTGTCGGAACGCCAGGATTGGCCAGATCAGGCCAGCCACGACCGTCGGTCATCACATTCCCCTTTCCAACGTCGCACCCTCGTTGCGCCGACCCACCGAGCCGGCCCGCGCAACATGGGCACGGCACCCCGGCACCCCCACGCCGGACAAAAAAAGCGCGCCACAGGCAAGAAGGACGTGACGCGCTAGAGGTGTCCCCGGGGGAGAAATGCCCAGGGGCAGGCCCACATTGCATCTCGCCTGTAACTGGGATGTTGCGGGCAGGTAGGCCGGCCAGGCGGCGCCTAATCAGCGCGGAGTGACGCGAAAGGTGGGGTGGGGAATAGGACGCGGCGAGTGTTGGTGGCCCTGCGTGAGTAGATTCCGATCCTATATGACATGCATACGCCGGCTTACGTGCCCCATGAGGCCAATCAACGCCCTTGGGGGAACATCGTGGCCGAGTATCGCGTCTATCTACTCAATGCGGCCGACCGCATCTTTGACTGGCGAGGAATCGAGCATGACACCGACGCTGCGGCCATTGCCGCTGCCGCTAGATTAGTGCGCGACTACGCGGTCGAGATATGGAGCGGCAAACGGAGGGTGGCTCGATTGAGCGCCGAAGAACTGGAGAGCCGGCGGGGTAGAGTGAGCGGTGACCTTGACAGCGCCAGCCCGGCAGACGTGTGACGCTGGCGAACCGTGTCCGCAGCCGGTGTCCGCACAAGAAAAAGGCCGCCCCTCGCGAGGTGCCTATGACACCTCGGGCGTCGTCACGCTCGAGCAGGTCGCCGCGTGCCCTTCATCAGCATGGCACGCACTCGTGAGCTGATAGACTCCGCCGCCAACGCGCACGCGGCAGTCGTTCCCTGCCTACTAGGGCGCGCTGCGGGGATGGGGTGGCGCGCCTCTTTTTGCAGCCCAAACAAAAAGGGGGTCCAGGGGCGGAGGTTCGTAATCTACTCAGGGCAGCGTTGATCTAGATCAGTAAGGCCGATCCGCATCTGTGTTTCATTGCGTCTTGACAGACACCCAAGAACACCAACCCGGAACTACCGCGCCCACCACAGGCCATTACCGGCTGCTCAACGTGATGGGCAAGCCTACCCAGCATAGCACCCACGGCCGGCGCGGCGAACCGCTTCCCGCCGCCCCTCGCGGGAACGGATGGCGGCTGGAGCAGGAGACGGGCGAGGATGAATGATGAAACGTTGGCCCAACTTGAAGCCCCTCTCGGAACTGACGACGGCCGAACTGCGAGCGCTCGCGGTGATCTACCGGAGGATAGCCGTGACAGCGACGGAGGCGCTGCCGGCTCGGGCGTTGCGGGAATTGGCGGAGCGATATGACGCGATGGCCGAGGGAACGGCGCCCCGGGGCATAGGGTGAAGGGCAGTGCGCCCTTGCTTGGGGGTGGCGCCCGTCGCGGCCGGGTGCTGCGCGCCAACGTAGAAAAGAAAAGAGCCGGCTCGCGCGAGGTGGATTGCACCCAAAGGAGTGCCGCGGCCGTCCTGACACGCCCGCCGACAGGGCAGGTGTCCCGCCTGACGACGGAGGCTACCTCCAGCGCGACCGGCGGGCCGGCCTGCTGCACGGTATGCTCGTGCTCGGGGCGCCGTGAGGGGTGCAGTCAGCGAAGTCTGTGACCAAGGACATTCACGCGAGTAACGGTCTTTGACGGGAGGTCATAAACACACACCACGGATGTGTGAACCATTGCGCCATATTCATTTTGGAATTGGGCATCTGGCTCGATCAAGATAGCTTGGCCAAGCCGGATACTGGCATCGCCATCGTTAAAACTACCAAACGAACCGCCGGACCAAAAGCCTGGCCAGATTGGGGTGCCATACGCTGCCTTTCCGTCTGCTGCGTCCTCGCAACGTCCCCGCATGATGGCATATTGAAAGTCGCGGCACCAACAGTGTCCCGCTTCAAGGGCTACGAAACTTATCTGGTACAGGAGCTTGTGCTGTCGATGCAGGCGATGCGCTACCGGCGAGAGCGTTGGGTTACACCGGACGGCCGGACCATGATCGCTCCGCTGCCCGAGGGAACCGAGGGGCACTTCGGCCCGGACCTGCGCCGCTTCGTGTTGATGCAGTACCATCAAGGCCAAACCACGTTGCCG
>DATHNI010000502.1:0-9499 GCA_035486135.1 Acetobacteraceae bacterium | reverse complement strand
GTCCGCAGCGGCGCGTATGAGCGTCTTGAAGGCACCCTCATCCAATTCATCGCCCTCATGGATATCGATAGCGCGCCTGACGTTGCCTTCAAGGCTGGAGTTGAATAGTCCCGCAGGATCCTTGAGCGAAGCGCCCTTGGCGAACGTCACCTTCACAACGTTCTTGTACGTCTCGCCGGTGCAGATCATTCCACCATGATACCAGACGGGCACGCCTCGCCACTTCCATTCCTCGACCACGTCGGGGACCGCCTGCTTGATGAGAGCGCGGACATGGGAGAGCATCTTGCCCCTCCAGTCGTCCAGTTCCTTGATCCTCGCGTCGATCAGCCGAGACGGGGATTCGCTCTTGGCCGTTGCGGTCTTTTGCATATTGTTTGCACCTCGGTCGGTTGTTTTTCCATCTTGCGAAGGTACCAATCACCGATCATTCGCGCCAGGCTGTCTGATATCAAGCGCCTTAAACGTTGACGTACCGGCACCAGCCGCCCCCACCGTCATGGCGGGGCTTGACCCGGCCATCTATCGCGGCACCGCGGCTGCATAGATGGCCGGGTCAAGCCCGGCCATGACGGTTGGGGCGGCCGGTTGACCACTACGAGTGTCAGTCTTTCCGGCGGTTGGTATGAGTCCGGCATCCGTTTCCGTACGCCACCCACATCCAATCGCCACGCGGTTTCCCATGTCATTGCGAGGAGCGAACAGGTCCTCGGGCTTGACCCGCGGAAGCAATATCCCGCCTGACGCACGACGATCGGCTCATCAGGCAGGGGATTGCTTCCCCCGGGTCAAGCGCGGGGACCGCTTCGCTACGCGCAA
The DNA here is from genome assembly GCA_035486135.1 of Acetobacteraceae bacterium. GTDB lineage: Bacteria > Pseudomonadota > Alphaproteobacteria > Acetobacterales > Acetobacteraceae > JASHVB01. The sequence continues at coordinate 8,680 of DATHNI010000502.1, read as the reverse complement.
TGACAGGTTCCAGCTTGGCGGCTGTATTGCGCTTCACTGATTCCCGGTACGACCTCGCCCGCTCTTGCCACGGCGCGTTTCATAGTGCCGCGATCCGCGAATGCCTGCACCGTGCAACGCCATGAACCAGGCCAGGTTTTGAATTCTGCCCGCGGACTTCACTCGATCCGCGCCAGGACCTGCTCCAGGTTTGCCAGGAACCGCGGCCATCCGCCCTGGGCGCCCTGGTAGGCCTGCTGCTGATCCGGCCGGAAACCCGATTGCTCCATGCGCAGGTGGGTCCCGGTGCTCGTAGGCGTAAGTGTCCAGGTGACGACACTCTCGAGGCCATAGGCACCCCACGTGTAAGACACCGTCTTGTTTTGCTCGACGGCCATGACCTGGCAGTCGACCGCACCCCAGTCCGCGCGAAGATTGAAGCGGTGGCCCACGACAGGCTTGAAGTCGTTCTGCATCAGCCACTCCTCGATCAGGTGTGGCTGCGTGAGCGCGCGCCAGATCTTTTCCGGCGGAAAAGGTATCTCCCGTTCGACAATGACGGAGAGCGTTTCGGTTGGGGAATCGGTCATTGGTCCATCCTCTTGAGCAAGTCTTCGAGTTGGTCGAACCGGCTGTGCCAGAACGCCCCCATTTGGCTGGTCCACTCGACCAGCGGTGCCAAGGCGCCGAGCTGCGCGCTGTAATGTGTCTGGCGACCTGCGTGCCGGTCGCGCACCAGCCCGGCCTGTTTGAGGACCCCAAGATGCTTTGAGACGGCCGGTTGCGAGACCCCGGCCTGCGCAGTCAGGGCACCGACCGTCTGGTCTCCCTCGCGACACAGCCGCTCGAAGATCGCCCGTCGCGTCGGATCGGCGAGCGTTCTGAAGAGGATATCGTGGGGCTGTGGCATCGCTATTGATAACCGGCTGGCTATGGGTGAAACCTATAACCGGTGAGATATATGAGTCAACCGCGGCGATCGCCTGCGATGACGCCGCGCGGCGTTATCGCCGCGAGGCAGACCCGGAACGCCGATCAGCTTGCCTCGTTGCCGCGCAGCATCCCGGTTTGCGTCGACGGCTGCCGAGCGGCGTTGGTCGCTTCGCCGTGCCAGGACCGAGCCACCTGCCACGCCCCTGCAGCTCCCCCCAGGGCGACCCAGAAGGCGAAGTCGCCGAGCACGGCGCTGATCAGGCCAAGGTGGCCAGGCCGAGCGCCATGCCGGCGCCGATCATCCGGTTGCGGTTCATGGGGCGTGATGCGCAGTTGTTGCTGGTATGGCGGGCAGGCCGCCCTGTCGTGTCGCTGTCGGCGCCGCACTGGGCGCGGATCGCGCGCTTTTCGTGGCTAGCCAAGGCGGCAGAGGGCAGGGTGCCGACCCGATCACCCTCACCCTCGTGCGCTTCGCGCCCTTGACCTCTCCCGCTCCCGCGACGCTCCCGCGGGAGAGGTTTCATTTACTGCACGCGCGTACTGCGGTCGCCGTCGCCACTCCACAGATCGCTCGGAGCGATGTGCTTGTGTCCGACACCCCAGCCGCCGGCCGCCATCGCCAGCAGCTCCAGGTTCGAATCGTCCAGCACCAGGTCGGCGTCCTGGCCGCAGTCGGCGGGCCCCTTGGCGCTCTGCCGGCCCGCCCAATGCACGCGGTAGCGTGGATTGCCGTCGCCGAGGCGTCGTTGCTCCACGATAAGGCTGCCGCCGCTGCGATGGATCGCCTCGAGGTCCAGGACGCAGGCGCTCGCGTCGGTGCGCTGTGCGGCGACCTGCGTGTGAACGTCGAGCGGCAGGTAGCCCTTGGGGTCGAACTGCACGATGTCGCCCACCGTCGGCCCCAGGGCAACGGCCGTCCGCGCGATCTTCACCGCGCCGGCAAGGCCAACCAGGGCGACAACGGCGGCCAGCAAGGCGGCGGGCAGCAGTCCGGGGGTTTTGTCGTCATGTGCCTGCATGGCACTCAACTCCATCTCGTCTCGTCGCTTGACCTTGCATCGACTCACCAGCCGATGAAGGCGCGAATAAAAAAAGGCGGCGCCGTGAAGACGCCGCCAAGTTTGGGGAGGAGTCCAAGAGAGGAGCGCAACGGGCAAGGCCCGTCTGCTTCTCAAGGCAAAGAATGCCCCAAACCGTGGCGTCAAACATTGATCTGGATCAACAACGCTAAAATTCAGCCTGCAGCCGCTGCAAGGCGGATCAGCGTTTCCTCGCGGCCCAGCGCCGCCAGCGTCAGGTCGATCCCCGGACTGGCCGTGCTGCCGGTCAGCGCGGCCCGCAGCGGCTGCGCGACCTGGCCGAGCTTGCGCCCGGTTTGCTCCGCGAAGGCCCGCAGCGTGGCGTCCAGCGCTTCCGGCGTGAACACGCTCACCACCAGCGCTGCCGCCAGGTCGCGCAGCATCTCGCGCGCTTCGGGGGTGAGCAAGGCGGCGGCCTTGGACTCGATCGGGAAGGGGACGGGGCGGGCCAGGAACGCGGCGGAATCCGCCAGCTCCTCAAGGGTCTTGGCGCGCTCCTTCAGCGCCGGGATCAGCCGGCGGATGCGCGCCGCCGCCGCATCGTCCAGCACGAGGCCGGTGCGCCGCCGCAGCCGCTCCATTGTTTCGCCCAGCAGGCGGTCGTCGTCCGCCTGCCGGATATACACGCCGTTGAGGTAGTTCAGCTTGGCGTAGTCCATGCGGGACGGGGCGCGGCCGACACCGTCCATGTCGAACAAGCGGATCGCTTCCTGGCGGTCCAGCACCTCGACGTCGCCGTGGCCCCAGCCGAGCCGCAGCAGGTAGTTGCACAGCGCCTCGGGCAGGTAGCCCAGATCGCGGAACTCCAGGGTGAACTGCGCGCCGTGGCGTTTCGACAGCTTCGCCCCGTCCGGACCGTGGATCAGCGGCAGGTGCGCGAAGTCCGGGCGGTCCCAGCCCATCGCCGCGTAGATCTGCGCCTGGCGGAAGGTGTTGGTCAGGTGATCGTCGCCGCGGATCACGTGCGAGATGGCCATGTCGTGGTCGTCCACCACAACAGAGAAGTTGTAAGTCGGCGTGCCGTCGCTGCGCAGGATGATCATGTCGTCCAGCTCGGCGTTGGCGACTCGCACGGTGCCCTGCACGAGGTCGTCCACCACCGTCTCGCCCTCGCGCGGCGCCTTCAGCCGGATCGCCGGCCGCACGCCCGCTGGAGCCTCCGACGGGTCACGATCACGCCAGCGGCCGTCGTAGTGCCACTGCCGGCCTTCCTCGCGCGCCTGGTAGCGCTCGGCGGCGATCTCCTCCGTGGTCGTGTAGCAGTTGTAGGCGCGGCCCATCGCCAGCAGCTCGCGCGCCACGTCGGCGTGCCGCTTCTGGCGGCGCGACTGGTAGACGGTCTGGCCGTCGCGCGGCAGGTCCAGCCAGTCGAGGCTGTCCAGGATGCCCTGGGTCGCCGCATCGGTGCTGCGTTCGCGGTCGGTGTCTTCGATGCGTAGCAGGAACTCGCCGCCGTGGTGGCGGGCGAACAGGTAGTTGAACAAGGCGGTGCGCACGCCGCCGATGTGCAGCGGCCCGGTCGGGCTGGGGGCGAAGCGCGTGCGGACGACGGGCGGGTCGTTTGACATAGGGCGGCATGTAGCACGCGCGTTCACCGGCTGTAGATGCCTGCCCCGCTATTCTGCTCCGCGTGAACGCCATGAGTTTCACCGTCGCGCTTGGCGGGAGGGTTCCCCCGATTCCCCCTCCCGCGCTTTGCGGGCTTGGGCCGCGAAGCGGACCAAGGCAGGGGAGGATGCAGCGTGCCGCACGCATCACCCTCCCCTGACCCCTCCCGCCAAGCGCGGGAGGGGAATTCGTGGTGAGCGACCGCGCGGTGCTGTGGCTGCCGGTGTTCATGGCGGCCGGCGTGCTGACCTACTACGACCTGCGTTTCGAACCGCCCGTGTGGGCTGGCGCGGCGATGGCCGTCCCCGCCGTGCTCGCCGCGATCGTCGCGCGCGAGCGCCCCTGGCAGCGGGCGGCACTTGCGGCGCTGGCGGCCATAACCATCGGCTTCACCGCCGCGCAGTTCGCCACGGCGCGGGCGCTACCACCGCTCGCGGCGCTGCCCACCCATGCCACCCAGGTGACCGGCATGCTGCGCGCGGTAGAGGCGCTGCCGGACGGCCGGCGGGTCACGCTGGAGGACGTGAGGCTGGATGACGGCCCGTTGCCCCTCCCGCGGTTCTTGCGCATCCGCCTGCGGCGCGAGGACCATGCCGAGCTCAACACCGGCGACACGGTGCGCATCCGCGCCCTGGTGCGCGCACCAGGGCCGCCCGCCTATCCGGGAGGCTGGGACATCCAGCGGGACGCCTTCTACGCCGGCCTCGGCGGCTCCGGCTTTGCCCTCGGTCCCGTGGAAAGCCTGGCACAGGGCACGCCCGCCGCGCCGCTGCGCATGGTGCAGCGTCTGCGCGAGATCATCGCCGGCCGGGTCGCGGCGGCGATCCCGGGGTCCGCCGGGGCGTTCGCCGTCACCCTGCTGACCGGCTTCCAGAACGAGATGCCACTCGCCGACCACGACGCCTTCCGCGCTGCCGGCCTGGCGCATTTGCTCGCCGTGGCGGGGCTGCATATCGGCATCGTCATGGGCTTCGCCATGCTGCTGGCGCGCACCGCCTTCGCCGCGTCGGAACACGCGAGCCTGTTCTGGCCGACCAAGCAGCTAGCCGCGGTGGCGGCGCTCGCGGCGGGGCTCGGCTACGCGCTGCTGACCGGGCTGCACCTGCCAATCCAGCGCAGCTTCCTGATGGCGAGCTTGTTCACCGTCGCGGTGCTGGCCGGGCGCCGGGCGATCTCGCTGCGCGGCTTGGCGCTGGCGGCGACCGCGCTGATGCTGGCCGAGCCGCAGGAGGTGCCCGGCGTCTCCTTCCAGATGAGCTTTTCCGCGGTGCTGGCGCTGATCTCCGGCTATGCCGCGCTGCGGCCCTGGCTGAACCGGCTGCGCGGGAAAAGCCTGTGGCGGCGGTTCGGCGGCTATCTGCTGGCTCTGGCGCTGACCAGCGCGCTGGCCGGCACCGCGTCGGCGCCGTACGGGGCGTATCATTTCGGCCGTGTGCAGGTCTATTTCGTGATTGCGAACATGGCGGCCGTGCCGCTGACGGCTTTGTGGGTATTGCCGGCGGGGCTGCTGTCGCTGCCGCTGATGCCGTTCGGCCTGGAATTCCTGCTGCTGAAGCCGATGGGCTGGGGCGCCGAGGCGGTGGTCTGGGTCGCCCGCACCACCACGGCCCTGCCGGACTCGACGCTGGCGGTGCCACACATCCCGGCCTGGGGGCTGGTGGTGCTGTCGCTCGGCATCGCCTGGCTCGGGCTGTGGCAGGGCAAGCTGCGGCTGGCCGGGATCGCGGCGATCGCGCTGGGCCTGGCATCGCCGGCGCTGGAACGTCCGCCCGACCTGCTGGTGTCCGACGATGCGCGGCTGATCGCGGTGCGCACCGATGCCGGTGTCTGGCTGCAGTCCGGCTCGGGTGCGTCGAAGTTCACCCGTGACGAATGGTTGCAATACTGGTCCGAGGGCGCGTCGCACCCGATCCCGGCCGAGGGCTCCGCCGCGGACGGCGCCATCGCGTGCACGGCCGACGAATGCCTGCTGCGCGTGCACGCCGATGTGCCGGGGGCGATGCTGGTGCGGGGGGCGGCGCATCCTGTCGGCTGCGCGGCCGCCTCAGTGATCGTTTCCGCCGAGCCGGCGCGCGGGCTGTGTCCGAAGCCGTGGCCCAAGCTGGTCGATCGATTCACCGTGTGGCGCGACGGCGCGGTGGCGATCTGGCTCGATCCCGGCGGCGCGCGCGTGCTGACCGATCGTGCGGAGCGCGGCGCGCGACCATGGGTGCCTCCGCCGCCGGTGGCGCGCAGCCGCGTGCATCCGGAACTGGTGCCGGCCCTCAGCGACCAGCGGTGAGGAACCGGGCGTTGAGGAACTCTGCGTTACCGGGCGGCCAGGAACTCTCCGTTGAGGCAACTGGCCGGCGCTTCCGCGCGTTGCGGCCCCGCAGCAACAACGGGAGTCAGAACCATGTTCTTCCACCGCAAAGAGACCATGATGCCGGTCGATGTGAAGAAGCCGGACCCGCGCTACGGCCAGTATTTGCTCGAACAATTCGGCGGTGCCACCGGCGAGCTGACCGCGGCCCTGACCTACTGGGTGCAGTCGTTCCACGTCACCGACGCCGGCATTCGCGACATGTTGCAGGACATCGCGATCGAGGAGTTCAGCCACCTTGAGATGGTCGGCAAGCTGATCGAGCAACATACCAGCAAGCTCGACCAGAAGGACGTGTATGACGCTCCGCTGTTCCGCATCCGTGGCATGGGGCCACACTTTGTGGACAGCCAGGGCCATGCCTGGACCGCAGCCTATATCAACGAGGGCGGCAACGTGGTGCGCGACCTGCGGTCGGATATCGCGGCGGAGGCCGGCGCGAGGCAGACCTACGAAGCCTTGATGAAGATGTCGAAGGACGAGGGCACCACCAAGGTGCTGCACCATCTGCTGACGCGCGAGATCACCCACGCGCAGATGTTCATGTCGGCGCTGGAGCGCATGGGCAAGCTGGACGATCCCTATTTCGGCACGGTTGAGCCGGACGAAACGGTGGACGTGGCGTTCAACCTGTCGCACGGCCAGGACGAGCGCGGTCCGTGGAACAGCAAGCCGAAGTTCCGTTACGTGGAAGATCCGCAGCCGAAGGGCGGGTTGCCGCCTGGCCCGGTCAATCCGGACGACGAGAAGACGCAGCGACTGGCGGCGGAGTAATATAAGACTAAGGGACTTCTCCCGCGCCAGGGCGCGGGAGAGAGGCTTCCCCGGGCGCGAGGTGCGATAGCACCAAGGGTGCAGGGCAATCGCATTTGGGTGGAACTGCGGATGACGGACGGCTGGCGGCGCTGGCCGCAAGGTCTGTGCGGCACGCTCTGCTGCAAGCGTTCAACACGGAGGGCACGGAGAACCACGGAGCGCCACGAGCCTTGCCGCTCGTGGCCGCGTGCTTCGGCACGAAATTCAACGACGATGAATTCGAGGCGAAGTCGGCGCAGCTGTACACGCGCCTGCCGCAGAGCCTGCTTGATGCCATAAAGAAACGAACGAAGGCGCGCGGCGGGCCCTACACCAGGTTCGTCCGGCAGGTCCTGGAGGAGGCGGTTGAAGAGCAATCACAGGGCGGACGTGTGCGGTAACCTGGGCGCAAGATCCGCGCCCTTCGTCACATCTGCCCCGCCAACGCCACCACCGCGCTTGGTACCCGCCGAACCGTAGCGCTCTCGACCCAAAGTGGACCCCAACCGGCAGCACGCATGTGACTGGAGTTGACGGCGAGCGGCCGAGCAACGTGACGCTCCGACCCCGTTACATCTGCAGAGTGTCGAGTTGCTGTGAGTGGTAGACGGCTTGGGTGCGGTTGGTGGCGCCCGTCTTGCGCATGATGTTGTGGATGTGGACCTTGACCGTGCTTTCGCTCATGCCGAGTTCGTATGCGATGATCTTGTTCGCCTTGCCCTGATGCAGATGCGACAGCACCGCCCTCTGTCGCGGTGTGAGGCGGTCTGCCGCCGGCGGCTCGGGCGTCGCTGACACCGGATTGGTCCCCCCGGCCAACAGCAGGTCGAGCGGCGCGAAGGTGCCTCCATCCTTGACGAAGCGGATCGCGGCAGGCAGGCTCGGCACCTCGCTCGTCAAGGTCGAAATGAAGCCCTGGGCGCCACTGTTCAGGGCGTCGCGGATGTTCCCGACCAGCAGCGCACTCTTGGCGTCGGAGAGAACGACAATCGGCACATTGCTGAACGCGTGCCGCAATGCCTTGACCTGCTGCAGTACCGGGTTCTCGGCCAGACCGTCGTCATGGCTGTAGTACAGGATGACGTCGAGATCGCCAGGGTCGGCCTGGACGCAGTCCGCGACGGTGGCAAAAGGCACCACGAAAAGGTCCGGATGGCCCCCCCTGAACACCATGATCAGGCAGTCCCTGCTGAACTGATGGCAGTCGATCAGACCGACCCGTATACCGTTGGAGACGGCCGGCTCAGTCTCGTTTTCGCTGGATCGGCGAACGGTGGCCGAAGTCGCCGCTGAGCCACTGCCGGAGCGACACCGCTGCCCGGTGATGGGGAAGAACCTGGTCGTCGGATCAAACTCGCTCACAGCACTCTCCCCTTTGTGGGCCGGCTGGCTTCCCGGGCAAACACCGAAGCCTCAAACTGTTTTTAGTGTCAGGTGGGCAACCACGTTGTATGCAACATATCCGTTATATTTTCGTCAATAGGAATCTGTGACAAATCGCAAAAACTAGCGGTATGACGGTGTTTGTGCGCCTGCCGCGCGCATGAACGCTACCTATAGGGGTAAATCTATTGAGAGATACAATTTACGATGGAGGACGGCTTGGCGCGGCCGGCGATTGTCCAAACAATTCGCGCAGTGCTTGTATTTGCTTTATTCCCTCAATCGTCCCCGGGGCGCGGCGGAGGCACGCCTGCCGCCTGTGCGAATTCCGACGGCGCTATCGGTTCGCAGCACCGCCGCTCTCCACCCTAAGGGGCCGAGCAGCACCGGCTACCAAGCCTCAAATTCGATCCACTCTGCATACCCCGCCAACGCCACCGCCGCATCCGGCAGCACCCGGGCGCCACGGGCAAGCTGCTAGGGCGTGGAATATCGCGCGGATTGTGGGTGATCGCGCCGACGCCTGGCACGAATCAGGACG
>DATHNI010000501.1:0-19831 GCA_035486135.1 Acetobacteraceae bacterium | reverse complement strand
GTCGTGTCGAAAAAGGCCAGGTCGAACGGCGGGGAATTCGCGGTATCCGTAAAGATCTCGACGCCGCTCAGATCGGCCAGATCGAAGGTGTCGGTGATGCCGGGTCCGCCGACGTTGTAGAACGTCGCGGAGAAGGCGCTGAGGTCGCCGGCCGACATGTATGCGTTCTGACCGGGCGTTATCAGTGAGCTGTCGATGGTGAATTCCGCGGTCCCGGTGGAACCGAACGGGCCACCGGAAGTGACGACGTCATTCTCGGTGAAGGTTACCATGTAGGTCTGCGGCGTCGCGTTGGCGGTGGCGCAGCCGATCCAGGTGACTATCGCGGCAGAGCAGAGCAGGGTCTTGCGGCACGGCATGGTAATGAGATTCTCCGGGGACGGCGGCAAAAGCATTAGAATTCTTGTGAAGCAATCTTCGGGCCATTCGGAAAGGTCCATATCCCACAATGGCCTTGCCTACATTGCCAAAATGCAAATCAACAAACCTGTAAAACCTTCCGTCATAACGTGGATATAACGTGTGGTTTCAGGTTGGTTTCACCGATCGCGCGATGCATTGGGTGGGACACGCGCATTGAAGACCGAGTGCATAGTCGTACTCATGATCTCGCGCCCAGGCGGCGCCATGTCGGGCGGCCGCCGCCGCGTGATCTTCCTGCCGAAGGCGCTGCCGCGACAGGGGATGCATGGCGGTTGAGGGGGCCGGGGCCGCTGCCGCGCCAGCCGCGGGGCTTGAGGCCCCATCAGACTGCCGCGCGTTTGCTCGGGCTGCACCGTTCACCAATTGTCAAGGGATGCCCGGGTAAACCCTTGCCGCAGGACCACGGGCACCGTGGGCCATCGGCGCCGTCATGGCGCAATTTTCGAAAGGTGACCCCGTCCATGAGACACGTGACCGGTTGGCTGGTGCGGCATCAGCGGTTGGCAAGCAACCTGGCGATTGCCGGTTTCGCGCTGTTCGCCGCCTGGCCAGTGCAAGCCTCCAACTTTGGCGTGCCCGAAAATCTGCCGCCATGGGGGCTGACACAGGACCTTCCGGCGGGGCAGCGCGGCATCTATGCCGACCTGGCGGCAGCCATCGCCGCGCGCACCCACGCTCCGCTCGAGATCAAGTTCGTGCCGTACGGGCGAATGCTGCAAGGTATCAAGTCGGGAGACCTGGACTACGCGTTCGGCGTGATCGGCCCGGCTACATCGGAAGCGGGAACCTTCACCTCGGTGGTCGGCAAGGTGCCGATGGTCGCCGTAGCCCGCAAGGGCCTGTCGCTGAAGACCCTGAACGACTTGCATGGTTTCGCCGAGGTCGGCTACCTGCGGGGCGGCAGTTGCGGCCCGGCGGTTGACGCGGATGCCGCCATCAAGCGCGTCGCCCAGGACAGTTATGACAGCGCGATCCGCAAGATGGCGGCCGGACGCCTTGACGCCTGGTGCAGCGCAAAGCCCGGCTTCACCTATGCGCTGGGCGCTCTCAAGATGGGCGACGAGATGGGCGATCAGGTGGACTACGGCGAGGTGAAGATCGCCTTCCAGGTCACCAGCGCCAAGGCGGATTCGGCTGAGGCGCACGAGCTTGGCGGCATTGTCGACCAGCTGGTCAGCGACGGCACGGCGGGCAAGATCTTCACCCGCTATGTCGGTGCTCCCTACACGCCCTGATCGGCAGGCTCGTTCCGAACCACGGAGGGCACGACGTGCACGTCAGCTTGCGAACCCGGGTGACGGCACTCGTGGTCCTCGTGGTGATGATCATTGTCATCGGAAAATGCGCATTCGATCTGTATAACAACGCCAGCGAGCGCGAGGCCGCCACGGTGTACCATCTGCAGATGGTCACCGATATGCAGGCGAAGGCGCTGGCCGCACCGCTCTGGGATTATAATGTCGAACAGGTGGCATCCATCCTGGGCGGCCTCGCGCGCGAGAAGTCGTTCATCCACGCGACGGTGACCGCCGCGAACGGCAAGGTGGTGGCAAACAGCAGTACGGCAAAAACCGCGGGCGCGGCGGACGCTATGGTGCCGGAGCAACATGTCTGGTCGCTCGATGCGCCGTCGGTGCTCGATGACGGCAAGCGGCACGAGGCCGTGGGAACGCTGCTTGTCACCTACTCACGCCGCGCGCTGGACGACGCATGGTGGCACCAGATCGTGCAAAGCATCGAAACCGCGGCGGCAGTCGCAGTGGTGACCCTGGCCGCGGTGCTGCTGTCGCTGCGGCTTTTGACCCGCCCGTTGCAAGCCTTGACCGTCGCGATGGGCCGGTTGGCAGCCGGCGACACCACGACGCCGGTTGCTGCGACCGGCCGTCACGACGAGATCGGCGAAATGGCCCGTGCGGTCGATGTGTTCAAGCAGAACAAGATCAAGGCGGACAAGCTGACGGCGGAGCAAGCCGCGGCGCGCGAGGCACGCTCCCGGCGCCAGGATGCGATGGAGCGGGACACCGAGGCGTTCGCCACGTCGGTGTCCGCGGTCATGACGCGGCTGTCGGACGCGGCTGAAGACATGCGCCGGGCAGCCGAAGCGCTGACCCAGGCGTCCGCCACGGTACACCAGGCGGCAACCGACACATCGGACGGCGCAGAGCACTCGTCGCAGGATCTCGCCACGACCGCCGAGGCGGTCGAGGAACTGACGTCGAGCTTTACCGAGATCACCAGCCAGGTCGCGCGTGCCGCCGACATGTCGCGCCAGGCGGTGCGGCAGGCCGATGCGAGCCAGACGACCATTCGTGGCCTTGCCGACGCGACCGCACGCATCGGTGACGTGGTGAAGCTGATCAACAACATCGCGGCGCAGACCAACCTGCTGGCGCTGAATGCCACGATCGAGGCGGCCCGCGCGGGCGACGCGGGCAAAGGCTTCGCGGTGGTCGCCGGAGAGGTGAAGGAGTTGGCGGCGCAGACCGCGCGGGCCACGGCGGAGATCGGCAGCCAGATCGACGCGATGCGCGGTGTCACCGAGGCGACGATCGCGGCGATGACCGAGATCAGCGGCATGATCGGCCACATGGACGACGCCTCGAGTACCGTGGCGGCGGCCGTGGAAGAGCAAAGCGTGACGACGCAGGGGATTGCCGCGAGGGTCAAAGCCGTGGCGGGCGCGACCGTGCAATCGGCCCAGGCGATGGGTCAGGTCGTTCTGGTGGCAGGCCAGGCAGGAACCGCCAGCCAGGATGTGCTTGCTGGCGTGGCCGGTATCGGCCGGGAGGCGGCCGTGCTGCGTAACGAAGTCGAACAATTCCTGCTGGCGGTACGCACCGACGCTGGGGAACGGCGGCGGTTCGAGCGATTTGGAGCGCATGGCCTGAGTGCCAAGGTGATCCTGCCACAGCGCGGGGCCATCGCTGTCGCGATTACCGACCTGTCCGAGGGGGGCGCCGCGCTGCGGTGCGACCAGCCCATCAGCGTGGGTACCGCGTTGTCTTTGGAACTGGCCGAGGGCGAGGCCGCGGTGCCGGCCAAGGTCGTTCGGGTCGAAGGTGACGGCGTTGTGGGCATCGCGTTCAGCGATGACGATGCGGTGCGTTTGCAGGTCAGGCGCGCCATGGGACACGAGCCGATCCTGCATTCGCTGCAAAATTACCCGCAAGCAGGTACAGCATTGGAGTCCCGCCGCAAGGCCGCCTAGTGTGGTGATCCTCACGCTTCGACCCGGGACACTGGCAGTCCGCAAGCAGATTCACCACAAAGGCACGAAGGCACAAAGGTGCAATGAACTTCGTGCCTTCGTGCCTTTGTGGTGAATCTAATTGCGGACTGACGCATCCCGGTGGCCTTGCAAGTGTGGCAGAAACCGTATCCAAGCGTCAGGATCGCAACACTAACATCGCCGAGCGTGTCTGCTGCGGGCCGGCCGGACGCCCGCATGTCGCGCGACGCATATCGTTGCTGGTCAGCCTCCGGGCCGTGGTCGATGCGGCTTCTCCGCGCCTCGGGTGGCATAATCCGTCCGCCGCGCGCACAATCCCGCGTCCGTCAAGAAAAACGTCCAGGAACATGCTGCCGAGCCTTCCCCCCTTCGCCCCTCACCACCGCCTCGCGCGGAGGACCTGAGGGGCCATGTCCGAGACAACCCGGGTCCCCTATCGCGGCCTGATCACCGCCTCGGCGATGCTGGCGATGCTGATGCAGACGCTGGATTCCACCATCGCCAACGTCGCGCTGCCATACATGCAGGGCAGCATGTCGGCCAGCAGCGACGAGATCACCTGGGTGCTGACGTCGTATGTGATCGCCGCGGCGATCATGACCGCGCCGGTCGGCTGGATGGCGGTGCGGTTCGGGCGCAAGAAGCTGTTCATCACCTGCGTCGCCGGATTCACCATCGCCTCCATGATGTGCGGCGCGGCACAGTCGCTGGAGCAATTGGTGGCGTTCCGGCTGTTGCAGGGGATGTGCGGGGCGGCGATCGCGCCGCTGTCGCAGGCGACCATGCTGGACATCTATCCGTTCTCGCGCCGCGCCCAGGCGATGGCGATCTTCTCCATGGGAGTCACAATGGGGCCGATCATGGGGCCGACGCTCGGCGGCTACCTGACGGACGCCTACAGCTGGCGCTGGGTGTTCTACGTCAACCTGCCGTTCGGCATCCTGGCGATCACCGGCCTGGTACTGTTCTTGCCCAGCGCGCCCGCCCGGCCGCATTTGAAATTCAGTTGGTACGGCTTCGCCATGCTGGCGCTGGGCGCCGGTGCGTTGCAGATGATGCTGGATCGCGGCCAGGAGCTGGACTGGTTCAGCTCGCGCGAGATCATCGTCGAGGCGACGCTGGCGGGCCTCGGCTTCTACCTGTTCATCGTCCATATGTTCGTGGCCGACAAGCCGTTCCTCTCCCCCAGCCTATTCCGCGACCGGAATTTCGCCGCCGGCATGGTGATGGTGTTCTTCGTCTCCTCGGTGATGCTGGCGACTTCGGCTTTGCTGGCGCCCTACCTGCAGAACCTGGCGGGCTATCCGGTCTACACCGCTGGCTGGGCGATGGCGCCGCGCGGGCTGGGGACCATCGCCTCGATGTGGCTCGCCAGCCGGCTGGGGATGAAGGTGGACCAGCGCAAGATCATGGCGGTCGGGCTGCTGGTGCTCGGCTGGGCGCTGTATGTCATGAGCACCTGGACGCCCGACGTCACGGAACAAGAGATGTGGGTGGTGATGATCGTGCAGGGCTTCTCGATCGGGCTGGTGTTCAACCCGATGACGGTGATGGCCTATACGACGCTGTCCACCCAGTTGCGCGGCGAGGGCACCGCGATGCAGTCGCTGGCGCGCAACATCGGCTCGGCGATCGGCATATCCGTCACCTCGTTCACGCTGACGCGCAGCACGCAGGCGATGCATGCTGACATCGCCGCGGGGATCACGCCGTTCGACCGGGTGCTGCAGGGCGGCGACGCGGTGTCGAGGATGCTGGACCCGGCGACGCGCCACGGCGCGGCGATGCTGGACCAGATGATCACGCAGCAGGCTCGGATCGTCGCCTACAACAACGACTTCCGGATGATGACGCTGACCGTGCTGCCACCGCTGGCGCTGCTGCTGCTGATGCGGCGCCATGCGCGTCCCGCCGCCGCCCCGGTGGCGGCGGCGGGGGATTGACGCCCCGCGGAACGGCCGCCGGCTAGCTGACGGGATCCAACACGACGACGGGGATCTCGCGTTCGGTCTTGAGCTGGTAGTCGGCGTAGGGCGGCCAGAAATCCAGCGCCTTTTCCCACAGGCGGGCGCGCTCCTCGCCGGACACGGTCCTGGCGTGGGCTTTCAGCTTTTTGGTGCCGACCTGCACCTCGACGTTCGGATCGGCGAGGAGGTTGCGATACCAGCCGGGGTGTTCCGGCGCTCCGCCTTTCGAGGCGACCACGATGTAGCTGTCGCCGTCCGTCCCATAGAACAGCGGGAAGATGAATTTTTCGCCGGACTTGCGGCCGGTGGTGGTCAGCAGCAGGGACGGGACCGTCATCTCCGGCCGGCCCGGCGGGGTAATTGTGTACATGTGCCCCTCGGTGCCGCCGCTGGACAGATAGCGGTTCGTATGGTCCAGCATCCAACCCGGCAGATTGGGGGCGAGCTTGGCGTCGGGCATCGGTTCGATCTCCATGTGAGCCAGGGACAGGCTGTCAGATGTGGTCGGCCGGCAGCCGCAGCAAGCGGTCCGCGTTGCCGTGTGCGATCTTCGCCCGGTCGGCGGGGGAGACCGGCAGCGCGTCGAGGAACGCCCGGGCGCGGGCATTCGACGCGAACGGGTAGTCCACCGAAAACATGATGCGGTCCGCGCCGAACGCCATCAACGCGGCCATGAACGGGATCATGGTGAAGAACCCGCTGGTTGTGATCCACACCTGGTCGAGGATCGTCTGGCGGACCGATCGCCGGAGGTGGGTCTTGGCCGTCGCCGCGGTAGTCTCGTCGATGCGGTCCAGCATGAAGGGGATGGCCTCGCCCATGTGGCCGATCACGATCTTCAGGCCGGGATGGCGGTCCAGCGCGCCCGACAGCACCAGGCGCAGCGTGTGGATCGCGGTGTCGGCGTGCCAGCCCCAGGCGGACAGCGCCAGGGTGAAGCTGAAATTTCCCGGCAGGCCGTCGTAGTACGCGGCGCGCACCGGTTCGGTGGGGATGCCGGGGTGCAGGTAGATCGGCAGGTCCAGCTTTTCGGCCTGCGCCAGCACGGGTTCGAAGCGCGGATCGTCGAGGAAGCGTCCGTCGGTGGCGCCGTTCACCAGGACTCCGTGGAAGCCCAGTTGCCTGGCCGTGCGGTCGAGTTCTTCGGCCGCGGCGTCGGGCGAGAGCAGGGGGAGGTGGGCGAAGCCGCGGTAGCGGGTGGGATGGCGCGCGCAGGCCTCGGCGAGGGCGTCGTTATAGGCTCGGGCGAGGTCGATGCCGGGCTGGCCGGGGACGAGGTCGGCGCCCGGACCGGCGACCGACAGCACCTGGGTGGTGATGCCGCTCTGGTCCATGTCGGCGAGCCTTGTGTCGCCGAGGTCCGCGAGTTCGGCACGCTTGATGGTCTGCGCCCAGGGGAAGTCGGGACCGGGGAAGCCACGGCGGGTGATCGCGTCGCGGGATATGCCGGCGACGATGCCGGGCACGGTGAAGTGTTCTTCCAGGGCGACGATGCGCATGCGGGGGGTGCCTCCGGGTGGGTGGGCGGGAAGGTGGCATGGCGGCGGGGAGGGCGCTATGCGAGGCTTGGCGCGGGTGGAGCCCAGGCATTCCTCGTGTCCGGTGATCGTCCGCCGCTACGTGACGGTCAGGCAACCCGCAAACCATGGTCAACGGCATCGAGGCACGGTTGCCCCGCCAAGGTGGCGCGCCAAATCAGCAGCCCAAGCGATGGCCTCTCGACGTCCGCCTCACCCTGCAATCCGCGGCAACACCTTGTCCGTCAACAGCCGGAACGATCGCCCGCTCAACGGCGCCGCCATCAGGTAGTTCATCCCGATTTCCTCCCCGAACGCCCCAATCTGTTCCGCCACGCTCTCCGGCGTGCCATGGAACATCACGTCGTCCAGATAGAAATCGATCGGATCCTTGCCGCCGAAATCCCGTGGCGGTCCCTGCCGCACATTGGCGGTTTGTCCGACATAGGATGCGACCATCCATCCGGCCGCCCGCGCCGCCACCTCACGCGCCTTCTCTGCCGTCTCGTCGACCGCGATCAGCCGCGACATCGGTATCTCGCGCCCCGCGTCGCTGAACCCAGCCTCGATCAGCTTCGCCGCGTAGAGCCGGCGCTTGCGGATCAGGTCGGCGCGCGATGCATGAGGGTCCATCAGGATCGAGTGTCCCTGCGCTGCCGCCCACTCGATCGCCGGGTTGGAAGACGCCGCCATCCACACCGGCGGGTGCGGCGCCTGCAACGGCTTGGGCAGCACCTCGACGCCGTCGTATTGGTAGAACCGCCCCTGGTGCGTGACCCTCTGGTTCGTCCACGCCTTCAGCACGATCTCCACCGTCTCGTGGAAGCGGGCCGCACTCTCCTCGCCCGGGATGCCGAACGCGGCGAACTCGCTGCGCTCGAAGCCACGTCCGGCGCCCCAGTTGACGCGGCCGCCTGACAGCACGTCGAGCAGTGCCACCTCCTCGGCGAGCCGTAGCGGGTTGTAGAACGGGGCCAGCGACACAGCCGTCCCGATGCGCAGCCGCTTGGTGCGAGCGGCGGCCATGGTGCCCATCATGTGCACCGACGGGCACACCGAGAAACTTGAGAAGTGGTGCTCGGCCAGCCAGACCGCGTCGTAGCCGGTCTCGTCCATGATGGAAAAGCGCTCGAGCCCCGCCTGGTAAACCGAATGCAGCGGCACCGACCGGTCGCGCCAGCCGAAGAACTGCAGAATGCCGACCTTCATGTTTCCCTCCGCATCCGCGCAATCCCCGGCAGGCGCGGAGATCGCCGTATAGTGCGATACAGGCACGTTCTTTCGCCGCCGGTCCGCCCGGTCACCCGGTCGCAATCCGCACGCGATAATCCAGCGTAGAGGTCACCGCCTCGGGGGGCAGTCTACTGTTGTGATCCTGACGCCTCGCTACCGTTTCTGCCACCCTTGAAAGGCCATCGCGATGCGCCAGTCCTCAAGCAGGATTCACCAGGAAGGCACAAAGGCACAAAGGCTCAATGAACTTCGTGCCTTGGTGGTGAATCTGCTTGCGGGACTGGCGGTGGTCCGGGTTGAAGCGTGAGGATTGCCACACGACCTCCGTCACGATGCCTGGACAGTATGGCTATGCCACAAAGCGGCGTCGGGGAAATTCTGCCTGGCCGCCGCGGCCGGACGCTTGCGTCGTCCGGGGCCAGCCAACACACTGTCCGCGAAGACCGGGAGGCGCCGCGACATCACGCGCCCCGGCAAGTGGGAGAAGGTTGATGGATCTCAGAGGCGCGGTCGCATTGGTGACGGGCGGCAACGGTGGGCTCGGGCAGCGTATCTGTCACGCGCTGGCGAAGGAAGGCGCGCATATCGCGGTCATGTATGCCCAGAGCAAGGACCAGGCGGAGGGCGTCGCCCGCGAACTGGCCTCGCATTACCAGATCAATGCAGCGGCGTTCGCCTGCGACATCACCGATAGCGCGGCGGTGGACAAGCTGGTGGGTGAGGTGACCGCGCGTTTTGGCCGCCTCGACATCCTGATCAACGACGCGGCCTACAACAAATCGGTCGCGTTCACCGACCTCGACAACCTGACACAGGATCTGTGGGACAAGATCATGGCGGTCAATCTGACGGGGCCGATGCGCATGACCAAGGCGGTGGCGCCGATCATGAAGGCGCAAGGCCAGGGGCGCATCGTCAACATCGCGTCCGTGGCGGGGCTCGGGCCGACCGGTTCGTCGATCGCCTATGCGGTGTCGAAGGCCGGCCTCATCCACCTGACGAAGTGCATGGCGGTCGCAATGGCGCCGGAGACGCTGGTGAACTGCGTGGCGCCGGGACTGCTGGAAGGCACGCGCGCCACCGCCAACCTGCGGCCCGAGGTGGTCGAACGCAACGCGGCGAGTTCGCTGCTGAAGAAGCCCGCCGACAAGGACGATTGCGCCGACATGGTGGTCACCATGTGCCGCACCGAGACGATGACCGGCCAGACCATCGTCATCGACTCCGGACGAACGTTCCACTGAACAGGCGCGCCGGTGAGCAGGCGCGCCGGTCACGCGAGGATCGCGTAACGATCCGCGCCGCGTTGGTGGGGTTCCGCCCGGCGTGGCTTCGGTACGCGGCCTCCAGCAGCCGCGGCGCGTCCGCGATCAGCGCGTCGGGCCGAGCGCGCGCGCCGGCGTTGGCGTTGCAGTTCTTCACTGGTTGTATCCTTGAGGCGCCGGACGCCTGATGCCGCATATCTCGTCACATCCGGCCGCCTGCCAATTACCGCCGGCGTCACGACAGATGAACAGGAGAGTCGGCAATGCATGTGCTGCTGACAGGAGGGGCCGGGGATCTTGGCCGGACCCTGGTTCCCGGATTGCTCGACAACGGCGATACGCCGGTGATCCTGGACATTCGTGCGCCAGGGGATGTGGGACCGAAAACGATATTCATCCAGGGGTCCGTGCTGGACCGGTCAACATTGCACGAAGCTCTCCGCGGCTGCGATTGCATCGTCCATATCGCCGCCTGGCACGGCATCCACGAAGCGCGTGGCGAAAAGCATGCTTACGATTTCTTCGATCTGAATGTGCGTGGCACGTTCGAGGTTTTCGAAGCGGCGGCCTCCCTTGGGGTCAGCAGGATCGTCCACATCTCGACGACCAGTGTGCGTAGCCTGGACACGTTGTATGGACGCAGCAAGATTCTGGCCGAGCGCATTGCCGAGGATTACCGAACCTACCGCGCCATGAACGTGATCATCCTGCGGCCGCGCGCATTCATTCCGTTCTGGAACCGTGGTGTGTACGCCAACTACAGCGACTGGGCCCGATGGTATTGCAAAGGAGCAGTACATGTCGATGACGTAGCCGCGGCGGTGATGCTGAGCCTGGATCGCGTAGCCCGGCAGGCCATCAGCGGTCAGCCGGTACTGACGCTGGATGGGGCCTATGAATACACTGACGCCGACCTGGAACGTTGGGACGCCGATGGCCCGGGTTCGACATTCAGGAAATACTATCCGGAGTATTACGAGCTGGCGCTTTCCCACGGGCTTGATCCGGCGGTGAAGCCGAACCGGCTGGACATTTCCGAGACGGTTCGCTGGCTGGGCTATAAACCATCGTATAGCCTTGGTCGCGTGTTGTCCGAACTGGCAGCCTTCGGCGATGCCGGACCTTCGCAGGGGCGGCCATGACGGCGCGGGCGCCTGTGCGCGCCATGCGGAAGATCCGTGGCCGTGCTTGATCACGCCAGCCCTTACCGGCAGTCTGCCAGCGACGCGAATGGGAAAAAGACGATGAAGTTCGGCTGGCTCACCCTCGCTCTGTCACCGAACCCGGATGAGGACGCGGTCCGCATCGACGAACAGATAGCGCAGGTCTGTGCCGCCGAGGCGCTGGGCTTCAGCGATGTCTGGCTGACGGAACATTATTTCACGGGGGAAAGCGTCTATAACGATGCGTTGTTGTTTGCATCGGCCCTGACGATGCGCACGAGCCGGATTCGCATTGGGTTCGCCGTGCTGCAAATGCCGTTCCACCACCCGGTCCGCCTCGCGGTGCAACTCTCGTTGCTCGACAATCTCAGCAAGGGCCGCATCGATGTCGGCATCGGCAAAGGCACCGTCTACAACGAATACGAGTTCGTCGGTCACGGCCTGCGCAGCGACGACAGCCGCGCCCGCATGGCCGAAGCGATGGAGGTTCTGGAGCGTGCCTGGCGCGAAACACCTCTTGTGTACAACGGGCGGTATTTCAACCTGCGCGTGCCAGAACTGCGCCCCAGGCCGGTGCAACAGCCAGGGCCGCCAATCTGGCGCAGCGTCATCTCGCCCGCCTCATTCACCGAATGTGGCCGCCTCGGCATCCCGATCCTGACGGCCCGCCTTCCGGTCGATCGCATCAGGGAACGCTGGACACTCTACAAAGCGGGCCTCGTGGAGGGTGGTCACGACGAGGCCACGTGTCAGCGGCTGCTGGCGCAGGCCGCGCTCTGGCGGAATGTTTACGTTGCGGAATCCGATGCCCAGGCGGAAGACGAGCTTTCGATGCTGCTGCTGCGCACCCGCGTGCATATGATGCACGTCCGTCACGAGTACAATCCGGCCGATTTCCACATCGACCCTGTCATGCTGAACCCATGGACCGATCCCGCTATCGGCGATGCGGAGGCGCTCGCGTTTGTGCTGGCCACGGGCTCGCTGTTCGGCTCGCCGGCGCGGGTGCGCGAACAGGTCGCGGCGCTGCGTGACGTGGGCGTGCGGCATTTGCTCTGCCAGACCGGCTTCGGTGACATGAGCCACGAACAGAACCTGCTGTCGATGCGCCGCTTCGGCGAACAGGTGATGCCCGCGTTCGGATCGTAGGCGGCGATCGCCGGGTTGCGTCATTACTCATCAGTCGGCAAGTCGGGCGACGCTGCCCACAGTGTCATGACCGGACTTGGCCCGGTCACCCACGTCTTTCCTTCGTGCTACACAACATAGTCGTGGATGGCCGGCCTTCGCCGGCCATGACACATTACTCATTGTCGCCTTACTTGCCGACTGCTGATCAAGGCTCCCAAGCGTGCCCGTCCCTCAGTACGGCTCCCGCACAAAAATAAACGTCGTCCCCGTCACGATCGGTGCGCTGGCGCCGACGAACGACACGTTGGCGTCCTTCACCTGCCGCGACCCGGCGCGCCCCGACGCCTGCAACGCGCCCTCGATGATGTGCCACAGTCCGTGGATGCGTCCCGTGCCCAGGCTCCCGCCGAACGTGTTCAGCGGCAGTTCGCCATCCAGTTCGATCCGCCCGTCCTGGATGAAATCCAGTGCCTCGCCTTCCTTGCAGAAACCGTACGACTCCAACCCGTAGATCACCGACGCCGAGAACCCGTCATAGATCTGCGCCACATCGACATCCTTCGGTCCGAACCCCGACCGCTCCCAGGTCAATTTCGCGGATGAGCTGCCGCCCTCCATATAGCTGGACAGGCTCCCGATCCGCCCCGCCACCTCGAAATGCAGCCGCTGCCCGTACCCTGCCAAATACGCCGGCCGAGGCTGCAAGTCCCGCGCCCGGTCCGCCGTGGTCAGCACCACCGCAACCGCTCCTTGCACCGGGATGTCGCAATCGAACAGGCAGAACGGATAAGCCACCATCCGCGACGCAAGGTAGTCCTCACGCGATAGCGGCGTGCCGTAGAACCACGCGTGCGGATTGTGCTGCGTATGCTTCCGCTGCGTCACCGCCAGCGTCGCCATCTTCTCCCTGCTCTGGCCATGCCGCTCCAGCCAGCGCGTGTAGGCGACCGCCATCCCCTGGCCCGGACCGCCAAAGCCATACGGTGCGGTGAACTGCGCTGCGCCGGACGCGTAAGCGCCCGGGAGGTTCTGGTAGGTGCCGCGCGGATTATGCATCGCCCGCCACACCACAGCGTATTTGCAAACCCCCGCCAGCAGCGCGTTCGCCGCCTGCTGCAGCGCGCCGCCGATATTGGTGGTCCCCACCTGGATGTGCCACGTCAGCGCCGGCAGCTTCAGCATCGCCATCATGCAGTTCACCGACACCACGGAGATGCCGTCCACCTCCGCATGACCGGTCGCCGGCAATTCCGGATAGGTCGCCAGCCCGTCGATGTCCGCCATCTGCAGCCCGGAATCGGCGACTGCTCCCTTCACCGCCTCCAGCGCATGCGCCGCCAGAGGAATGTCGGCCGAGCGCGTGACCTTGGAAAAGCCCACGCCGCTGACGGCGATTTTGCATCGGTTGTCCCACATGCGGTGTTCCCCCCTATGCGCGCGCGAGACGGAACTGCGGCAGCGTGATGTCGTCGTTGAGCTTCTCGAAGATCACCTCGACACGCCGCCCGACCTTCGCCTCGGTATAGTCCGCTTCCAGCAGGTTGCCGGCCAGCAATGCACCGGGCGCCTCGTCGAGTTCCACGATGATGCTGGCATAGGGGACCGCGGATGCGAAACGCTTGTCACCGGTGTGATACATGATGGTGTAGGCGTAGATCGCGCCGCCCCCCTGCACAGGTTCGAATTTCAACTCGGTCCCGATGCATTTGACGCAGGTCGCATAGGGCGGATGCTGGAAATTTCCGCAGCTCTGACAGCGCTGCAGTTCCAGCACGCCGCGCCTGGCCGCATCCCAGAACGGCTTCGTCCACTCGTTTGGAACCGGGATCGGCCGGGTCACCTTGCTCCAGTCGCTCATTGTGCTCGCCTTGTGCCTGCGGTCCTGTTGTGCCGCAGCAGGGTGCCGCGATGGATGGCCGGGTCAAGCCTTGCCCCCTGAACCTTTCCCCGGGACCTTGCCCCTGCACCTACGCCTGCGCCTTGATCGCGCTCGACCCGGGGCGCTTGATCCGAGGCCCGGCCAGGACCCGGGAAGCGCCGAACCGGGCCCGTCGTGCTTTACCACTCCACCGGATCGGCCGTGGCGGTCTCCTCGGCGATCGCGGGCATCGGCACCGGCACGTGCACCGGCTCCGGCATCGTATCGGCCGGGCCCAGGATCAGCACCAGCCCTCCATCCGGCACCCCCTGGGCGCGCAGCACAAGGCTCGTGCCGTCCGGCGCGGTCGCGGCCACCTCGCCCCAGCCGGCCTCTGGCCGCAGCGCCGTCACCAGGCGAGTGATTTCCGCCTCGGCATCCTCCACCGGGCCGAACCGCCCCGCCTGCACAAGCTGCCGCAGCAGGTGGTCCAGCGGCAGCCCCTCGCGCAACGCGTCCTCCGCCAGGCCGCTCAACGCGGCAAAACGCGGGTTCCATGCGGCCAGGTGATGCTCGCCGTCGATCGTCGCGATGCCCTCGGACACGCCGCCGAGCATCGCCTGGACTTGTGACGCGCCCACCGACGCCTGCATCCGCGTGGCGGAGAGATCGCCCCGCATGGCGGTCACCAGCGATTCCGCGATCGCCAGGGCCCGCCGGCGGAAGCGCGAGCGGCGCCAATACCACAGTTCCCACAGCAGCGTGCCGCCGATCGCCGCCACCAGCAGCGAGCCCATCGTGGCGAGCGAACGCGCGCCCGCCGCCCAAATGTCGGCCGGCGCCATGGCCGTGGCAGTCACCACGCCGACCGCCACGATCAGGTCGCGGTCGGGGATGCGGCGGAAGGCGATGATGCGGTTGACGCCGTCCATGGCAGTGCGGCCAACCCATATTCCCCCGTCCGGACGACCCAGCATCTCGGTGTACATAGGCGTGGCGCCGATATCCAGCCTGGGGCGCAGTGCCGCGGTGCCCACCAGCGCCTGAACGCCGCCGCGATGCGTGTCGATCAGTGCGGCCAGGCCACCCTGCCCCAATCCGGCCGAGGCGAACACGGTGGTGAGCGCGGTGGACCGGTACGATGCACCGATCAGCCAGCCGGTCGGCTTGGTTAGCGGGCGCACCAGGTACATCAGGTATTGCCGGGTCACCGCCCCGGCCCCCAGTTCGCCGACGACCATCGCGTTGTCGCGTCCGTGTGGGCCGTTGCGCAGGATCGGCTCCAGCGATCCGTTGGCAAACGAGGCATAGGCCGAGCCGATCCCCTGTCCGACCGCCGTTGGATTGATGTCCTGCACGATGACGTGCTGCTCGTTGGCGATGAACAGGTCGTCGGTCACCACGGCGAGCGCGGGCATCAGCTTGCGCCAGTTGGCCAGGCTGAACGTATCGGGGTCCTGGTCCCATGCGGCTTGCAGCACGCTCAGCGACTGGTCGATCATCTCCAGCTCATGCTGCGCCTGCATGGCCAGCGTGGCGTCCTGCGCGGTGATCGCCGCCTCCACCCGAGCACGGAGGTCTTCCTCTTGCTCGCGGATGGTGCGCTCGGTGTTGATCCAGATGAGCAGGATCATGGTGATGCAGATGACGACGATGGAAGCGCAGGCCAGGGCCTGCATGGTGCCGACCCGGCGCCGGATCGTATGCTGATGCAGTTCTTCCGGGGTGCGCCGTATTGCCGATCCAGGCCGGCGCCGGCGCTGCCTGGTGCTGCTGCCGAACAGGCTCATCGGCGGGTGCGGCCGTCGTGCGCGGCGGACGTCTGGAGCGCGATGGTACGGTACATATCGGGGGAAATCCTGCGTGCGGCCGCCAGCCATGCGGCATGACAATCTATCGTTCGGCCGGGGCTGGAAGCAATGAATTAGCCCCTGCCGGCCGGCGGGCCTCACGTAATGACCCCAGCCGCAAACACTGTCATACGCCCGTCATGGCAATAATACCGCCGCTCATGGCAGGTCCGTCCACGGGACGGCCACGGCCGGGCGCACATCAACCGAACCGGCGATTGGCTTCAGCCCTCGGGCCGCGACTCGCCCTGATTGCCGAGTGCCGCCAGGATTGCTGCCGCGCGCGGCGTTTCACTTGCCTCCAGCGCCGCCAGTACGGCGTCGTGCAGCGCCGGCTGCTGGCGGGCGATGCGTCCGAGCAATACCACGCAGTCCTCGTCGGCCACCGCGGTCACCGCCTCGACAAGCTCGGCATCGGGGCTCTGGCGCAGCAGGCGGGCGAGCCAGGGCCGGGCTTCGGTCCGGCCCATGTGCCCAAGCGCCTTGGCGGCTTCGGTCGCCACGCCCGGGTTCAGGTCCTCGAGCAAGCTGATCAGCAACGCGGCGACCTGCGCGGTGCGGGGCACGCAGCGGCAGGCCTGCGCGCGGATCGTCGGATCGGCATGGCGAAGCAAGGCCGTCGCGGTCGGCTCCGGCAGGATGCAGCGGAGCACGGCGGCGGCGCGGACCGCCTCGTGCTGTCCGGGGGCCGACACCACGTCGCCGGCAAGGATCCGGCGGACCGCGGCGATGGCATCCGGCCCACCGATCGCGCTCAGGGCCTGGAGTGAAGCGGTTTGCTCGGGGACGGCGTGTTCCAGCCCAAAGCCCTTGAAGCGGCGGCAAAGAGCCTCGAGCGCCGGCACCGCCGCGACCAGCTTGCGCCGCGCCGCCTCGCCGGTGAGCGCCTGGCAGGCCGTCTGGCCGGCATTAGGGATCGCGGCGATCAGGCCGGCGTCGGACAGATCCGCGGCAGGTGTTTGCTCGGCGTGTGGGGACGGCCAGGGTGGAGATTCTTCACGCCGGACGCCGGCGGAGGCGAAAAGATCAAGCTGCCGCATGGTGGGAAAAACCTCTCCCGTTGCGCGGGAGAGGTCAAGACGCGTCAGCCTCGGGGGTGAGGGGGATCGGGTCGAGAAGGTGCGGGGTCGGCATGGTGCGGGGTCGGCGCGGTGGGAGGGGCCGGAAGGCTGCAAGTGGGGCCGGAAGGCTGCAAGTAGAGCGTGCCGGCCCAATCACCCTCACCCTCGCCGCTTCGCGTCTCGACCACCCCCGGGTCAAGCGCCCGGGGGCAGGCTCCCTCCCGCGTAGCGGGAGAGGTTGTTTGTTACGCGGCTACGCGCTCGACGAATTCCATCAGGCCCTCGTCGGACACCGGCTTCTCCAGCACCCGATCGACGCCCAACGCCCCCGCCCGCGCCACGATTTCCGGCGACGGCGAGCCGGTGACGAGCAATACCGGCAGGGTGCGGCCGTCCTGCCGCAGCCGGGCGAGCAACTCGAGGCCGGTCTGCTTGGGCATGTGATGATCGAGGATCAGCCCGGCCACGCGGCACAGGTCGCAATGCTCCAGGAAATCGGCGGCGGATGCGTACGCCGCCACTTTATGGCCGCTGACCGTCAGCAGGAATGCAAGCGAATCCCGCACGGCCTCGTCGTCGTCCACCACCGCAATCACGCTTGCCTCACAATCCGCCATGATGCTGCTCCAGTCGCCTGGCCCCAGAGCCGACTTCGCAAGAGCCGATCATCGCGGCGCTTCCATGTTCCGGCGGTTACAGAATGGGCGATCCGACCGTCCCACGCCATGACCCAGATCAATCGGACCAGCCGCACAATCCTTTCATTAGCGTCACATCCCCGTGACCGCATCGGCCGCCAGCGCACGAGGCAAGGTGAAGCGGAACACCGTGCCGCCACCCGGATTGTCCTCGGCCCACAGCCGCCCGCCATGCGTCTCGACAATGGAGTGGCAGATCGACAGGCCGACACCCATGCCGTTGTCCTTGGTGGTGACGAACGGCCGGAACAGGTTGGCACGCACCTCCGGCGCAAGCCCCGGGCCGGTATCGGCAATGCCGATCTCGACCATGTCGGCACCGCTGGTGGCAACGGTGATCACGATCTCACGCCGGGTGGAATGCTCCATCGCCTCGACGGCATTGCGCAGCAGATTGAACAGCACCTGCTGGATCTGCACGCGATCGGCCGCCACATGGCCGGCCTCCGGGTCGAGCCTGGTTTCGAGCGCCACATTTTCCTTGGTGAGAATGACCATCGCCAGCGCGGCGCCGTCCTGGATCAGGGCCGGCAAGTGCTCTGTCCGTTGGGCGCTGTCACTCTTTTTCACGAAATTCCGCAGCCGCTGGATGATCTGGTGCGCGCGCTCGGTTTGCTCGGTGATTTTCAGAAGGGCGGTTGCGGCCGCCCCGGTGTTGGCCGCCGCCAGCAGCCGCTTGCCGGCAGCAGCGTAGTTGCCGATGGCCGACAGCGGCTGGTTCACCTCGTGCACCAACGCCGAGATAAGCTGGCCAAGCTCGGTCAGTCGCTGCACGTGGAACAACTCGGCCTGCGCCTCCCGCAGGCGCCGCTCCCGGTCGTGCTGGTCCGATAGATCGCGCAGGATCTTGGACGCGCCGATGATCGCGCCGGCCTCGTCGCGGATCGGCGACACGCTCAGCGAGACCGGGACGGTGCTGCCGTCCTTGCGCTGCCGGACCGTCTCGTAATGCTCGACCTTCTCGCCCCGGCGGAGGCGTTCCATGATCATCGCCTCTTCCGCCACGCGGTCGGGCGGAAACAGCACAATGATCGACTGGCCGACGATCTCCTCCGCGCGGTAGCCGAACATCGCTTCCGCGGCGTGGTTCCAGTGGGTGACGATGCCGTTCAGGTCCTTGCCGATGATGGCGTCGTTGGACGATTCGACGATGGCCGCCAGCCGGCGCATCGCGGTGATCTCCGGCTGCTGGAAGCCGATGTCGTGGTTGACCTCGACGACACGGGTGGGCCGTCCGTCGGAGGTGCGCTGCAAGGTCCAAAGGCTGGCGACGACCAGTGTGCGGCCGTCGCGCGTCCGATGCCGCAGTTCGCCACGCCAGGCGCCGTCCGCGAACAGCACGGCCTGGATGGCATCGGGCGGTTGCGGCCATTGGGTCGCCAGCAGCTCGTGCGACCGCCCGCCGACCGCCTCACTGCGCGACCAGCCGTAGAGGCGTTCCGCGCCCCTGCTCCAGAAGCGGATGGTTCCGTCGAGGTCGCGAACCATGGCCGGGGCGACGTCGAGCGCGGCCAGCACGTTGTCGGCATCCGGGCCGCCTGCATCGGCTTCCGGGCCGCCTGCGTCGGCTTCCGGCATTAACGTGGTCACTGCTCCTCCTGTTTCCGGGGCCGCGTGTTCGTGGGCAGCCTGAACGGCCTGGTACGAGAATAGCGTTGTCAAAGTGTGAAGAGCAAAGGGGGGTGTGCGTCCTGGCGGTGGGTCAGTTGGAACGTCAGGCCGGCCGGAAATGCCGGTGGCAGGCCGATCCTGGCGGCACCTGCCGGTATCCAACCGTTGCGGTCCCTTCAAACGGCTGGCACGTGGCCCGGTGGCGGTGGGGTACCGAGCGCCGCGGCTGATCTCACGGCTGTCTCATGGTACCGTTTCGTGGGACGGCCTGCCCTGTTTCCGTATCGGTCCCGCCCGGCGGCCCTGTCCAGCGGCTCGCGCAGAGGTCGCCGGGCAGGACGAGCGTGTCGCTGGTGCCGCGGACGGGCGAGTCGATCGCGACCGGACCGGCGTCATCAATCCACATCGTCATCCTCGCGAAAGCGGGGACCCATGCCGCTTGGGTCCCCGCTTGCGCGAGAATGACGATCCTGCGTGACGTTTGGTGCGGAGTGCCGGGATTTTCAGCCGGCACGAATCAGGATGGCGGGGCCGGCCATGCTCCGGCCCCGTGCATCAGACATGAAAAAAAGGCAGTCCCGGGCAACGTGGCGGCCCGGTCGACGGACCAGGCCCGGCGCGAGCGAAAACCTGCCGCACTGATGCGGCCAACCATGACGCAGGCACCCGGGCATGCGTGGCCGTGGCCTGCATGGCGTTCGGTGCCGGCGGCGCGGCATTCGCAACATCCTGAAGCTGCAGCGGCGCCGCGGTCGCCGTGGCGGGGGCGCTGAATCCACGGCTCATGCCCGGCACGATGTTGGGGTTTTCCCACCAGTACAGCCC
>DATHNI010000500.1:0-2851 GCA_035486135.1 Acetobacteraceae bacterium | reverse complement strand
TGCAACAATTGAAACCCAGCCGTGTAGCCGGAAGCGCAATATCTTCTGAATAGTGCGTCGGGTATATAGTTGCCCAAAACAGGGATCGAGTGCTCGTGCCAGAAAGAACGGGCACTCCCTTTACCGGATGTTCGTTGTCCGATGCGATTGTTCCAAGGTGCGGCGACAATCGCCGATCTGCCTCGGCAGATACGCATTTGTCAGTTCCACAAAGATTGGTAGTCCGTCGCTTTGAATTTTGGGTTTTTAGGAGACCAAGTGGGTGACTCTCACCGCTCGGGTACGGATTCCCACTATCCCGTCATTGTCACCGTCGCGTCCCGCGGCTCAGTCCATCAGTGTGCATCAGTGTGCATCGGTGTGCATCGGTGGTTCCATTATCTTGGTTGTCGTGCCATCTGGCGTAGCAAGCAAGATAATGGAACCACCGATGCACACCGGTGGACTGAGCAGCGGGACGGTCAATTGGCAATCCGCCGGAATTCGAGCTGCGGCTTGCCGAAATTGAGCAACGGGCAGACGCAAAGCGCAGTCGCCCTGCGGCGGGCTACGAAGTCGTGGATGGCGGGCCTTCGCCCGCCATGACGGTTGGGGTGGCGGCCGGTATCAGCGCGTAGTTGCCGCCAGCCGCTTTTCGAGGAAGACGCTGGTCGCGATGGCCTGCGATGGCATCGCCGCATAGTTGCCGAATGCCGCGCACCGCCGGAAGCCGGCCTGCGCGTAAAGCCGCATGGCCGCGTGCTGCCGCGTGCCGGTCTCCAGCCGCAGCAGATCAAGCCCCGCGTCGCGCGCCGCGTGCTCGATGCGGATAAGCAACGCCTGCGCCACCCCGCGCCCGCGCGCCGCTTCACGCACGTACATGCGCTTCACCTCGGCATAGTCCGCGAACAGCGCCACGCCGCCGCATCCGACCGCCGCACCATTCACACGTGCCACGAAAAACCGGATATGCGGCTGGAAGATCGCCTCCAGCGCGAGTCCATGCCGTTGCTCCGGCGGGTATTCGGCCGAGAGCGTTTGCTCGAGTTCGCCGATCAACGCGCGCACGTCGTGGGTTGCAGCCGGCACCAGGTCGATGGTGAGACTTTCCGCCGCGCTCATTGCACTGCGACCGGCGCGCGCGCCAGGTACTCCTCCAGGGCCTGCGCCTCCGCCGGGTTGAAGCGCAGACCGAGCTTGCTGCGCCGCCACAGCACGTCGTCCGCGGAGCGCGCCCATTCGCACCGCACCAGCCAGTCCACCTCACGCTCGCTCAGGTCGGCACCGAAGACCCTCCCCAGATCGGCGGCGGCGCGCGCGTCGCCCAGCATCTCCCCTGCCAGAGTGCCGTATGATCGCACCAGGCGGCGCGCGGTAGGCTCGGTCAGGAATGGATACCGGCGCTGCAAGTCCGCGCGCAGCGCTTCGACGCCGTCGTATGGAAAATCACCCCCGGGCAACGCCGCGTCGGCGGTCCACGCGCCGCGCATGTCCGGAAAGAACGGTGCCAGCTTCGCCATCGCCGCTTCGGCCAGCCGCCGGTACGTGGTCAGCTTGCCGCCGAACACCGACAGCACGGGCGCCTCGCCGGGCTGCGCTTGCAGTTCCAGCACGTAGTCGCGCGTTGCCTCCTGCGCCTTGCTCGCGCCGTCGTCGCGCAGCGGCCGCACGCCGGCATAGCGCCAGACGATCGACGCCGGGTCCACCGGATCGTGCAGATACTCGCTGACGGCAGCGCAGAGGTAGCGTTCCTCCTCGACGGACGGCACGACCGCGGCAGGATCGCCGGTATAGTC
This sequence comes from Acetobacteraceae bacterium, assembly GCA_035486135.1. GTDB lineage: Bacteria > Pseudomonadota > Alphaproteobacteria > Acetobacterales > Acetobacteraceae > JASHVB01. The sequence continues at coordinate 1,076 of DATHNI010000500.1, read as the reverse complement.
CTCGTCGGTGGTGCCGATCAGGGTGAAGTCGTCATGGTAGGGGATGGCGAAGCACACCCGTCCGTCGGCGTTCTGGAAGATGTAGCAGCGGTCATGCGCGTACAGCTTCGGCACGACGATGTGGCTGCCCTTTACCAGCCTGATCCGAGTCACCGCGTCGTGCCGCAGCACCGATGACAGGATCTGCGACACGAACGGTCCGCCGGCGTTCACCAGCACCAGGGCCTGCGCCTCGCGGCCGTCCTGCAACCCCAGGTGCCAGACGCCGCCCATGCTCCGCGCCGCGACGCAGCGGGTGCGGGTGCGGACATCCGCGCCGTGCGCCGCGGCATCGCGCGCGTTCAGCACCACCAGCCGAGCATCATCCACCCAGCAATCGGAATACTCGAAGCCGGTGGTGAAACCCGGGCGCAGCGGCACGCCGGCCGGATCGTGCCGCAGGTCCAGCGTGCGCGTCGGGGGCAGGATCTTCCGTCCACCCAGGTGGTCGTACAGGAACAATCCGGCGCGGATCATCCATCGCGGCCGCAGCCCGGGATGGTGCGGCAGCACGAACCGCAGCGGCCCGGCGATATGCGGGGCGGCGCGCCATAACACCTCGCGCTCCTCGAGCGATTCGCGCACCAGGCGGAACGCGTAGAACTCCAGGTAGCGCAGCCCACCATGGATCAGCTTGGTGGACGCCGACGAGGTTGCGCCCGCGAGGTCGCCTTGCTCCAGCACCAGCACCGACAACCCGCGCCCCGCGGCGTCGCGCGCGATGCCGATGCCGTTGATGCCGCCACCGATGACCGCGAGGTCGAACACGCTGCTCACCTGCGATCGGCAGGACCGTCGATGACCGTGCCGGAATACGGCTCGACGAACACCAGGTGGTCGTTGACCTGCTGCACGCCGGGGGTGTTCTCGGCGATCACGCAGATCGCCCGCCGTTCGTCCTCATTGGTGATGGTGCCCCAGATATCCGCCACGCGATCGGCCACCGTCACGTTCAGCGTGGTCAGCGGAGTCCAGGACTGCTTGTCCAGCGCGTCCAGGATCGCCGCGCGGATCGAGCGGTCGTCGGTCGCGATCGG
>DATHNI010000499.1:0-4162 GCA_035486135.1 Acetobacteraceae bacterium | reverse complement strand
TGGGGTTCATTCCGCTGCCCGATTTCATCCGGGCGCTGAGCGAGAACCAGATCAATCGGATCCACTGACGGGCTCGGCTGCATCTAACGCCACTGACCGGCCGGATTGCGCCCTACGCTGTGCGCACTGACGGCCGGGCGGCATCGGCGCTGCGGACCGCAGGCTGCGTAGCCCGCCGTCACCCCATGATCGCGCCGATCTCCGCTGCCGACAGTCCGAACGCCGCCAGCGTCTCGCGCGCGTCTACCGAACCGGGCGGCCGTGGCGCCGGCGCCTTGGTCGTCTGGAACCGCGGCGCCGGCGCGGGCTGCGTCACGCCGCCCACCTCGATGAACGCCCCCCGAGCGCGATTGTGCGGGTGCGACGCCGCCTCATCCATCGACAGCACCGGCGCGAAACAGGCGTCGGTGCCCTCCAGCAGCGCGCACCAGTCGGCGCGAGTGCGGGTGCGGAAGCGCTCCGCCAGCATCGCCTTCACCTGCGGCCAGCCGGAGCGATCACGTTGTTCCGGCAGCGTTGCCGGGTCGATCTCCAGCAGCCGCAGGAGTTCGGCGTGGAAACGCCCTTCGATCGACGCCACCGAGACATATTCGCCGTCGGCGCATTCATAGACCTCGTAGTAGTACGCGCCGCTGTCGAGCTGGTTCTGCCCGCGCGGACCGCTCAGCCGTCCGCCGGCCTTCATCGCGTAGATCGGGGTCATCAGCGACAGCGCGCCATCCACCATCGCCGCGTCCACCACCTGCCCCTGCCCTGTCGCCCGCGCGCAGACGATCGCCGCCAGCAATCCGGTGACCAGGTACAGCGCGCCGCCACCATAGTCGCCGACCAGGTTCAGCGGCGGCGTGGGCGGCTGGCCGGCACGGCCGATCGCATGCAGCGCTCCAGTTAGCGCGATGTAGTTCAGGTCGTGGCCGGCGGCCTGGGCCAGCGGCCCCTCCTGCCCCCACCCGGTGACCCGGCCATAGGCCAGCCGGGGATTGCGCTTGAGGCACACTTCCGGGCCCAACCCCAGCCGCTCCATCACGCCGGGGCGGAAGCCCTCGATAAGGCCGTCAGCCCCATCGATCAAGCGCAGCCCGGCCGTCACTGCCTCCGGCCGCTTCAGATCGAGCTGGATGACCGCGCGGTTGCGCTTGGTGAATTCGACGTTCTGCGGCAACGGCACGCCGAGATCGGCCGGCGCAATGCGGTCGATCAGCAGCACGGTGGCGCCCATGTCGGCCAGCAGCATGGCGGCCAGTGGCGCTGGGCCGATACCGGCGAACTCGACGATCTTGACGTCTGCGAGTGGTCCCATGCCGCGAGCGTAGCGTGTTCTAAACCGGGCGTTAAGGGTGGCGTGGCAGGCTGCCGCCATGCTCGCAACCCTGGAACAAGCCCGCGCCGCGCACCTAGCCGCCGACCTCGACACCGCCGAGGCTGCCTACCGCGCCTTGCTGCATCCCGGCGCGGTCGAGGCGCTGCACGGCCTCGGCCTGCTGCACCTGGCGCGTGACGACCCCGAGGCTGCGCTGGCCCTGATCGAGGCCGCCCATCGCCTCGCACCCGAGGGCCGCTCGGCGCACAACCTGTCCATAGTGCTCCGGCGCCTGGGACGCCACGAGGCCGCGATCGCCCGCGAGCGCGAGGCGGTGGCGGAGTATCCAGACTACGTGCCCGCCTGGTTCGGCCTGTCCGGACTGCTGGCGGAGTCCGGGGCATGCGCGGATGCCAGCGCGGTGCTCGTCACCTTCGCCGACCGTGCGATGCGGGCCGGCGATCATGATCTGGTGCGCGCGGCAACCGACCGCCTGGTGGCGCTCGACGCCGACCACCCCTCGCTGCTGTGGCTGGCGAACCTGCTGCACATGGCGGGCTGGCGGGACGACGCGTGCCGCGTGCTGGCGATCCGCTTGCGCGCCGCGCCCGACGACATCGGCGCCGGCCTTACCCAGGCGGTGGCGCAGCTTACTCGCGTGCATGCGGACGAGGCGGAACTGACCCGGCGCCGTACCGGCTATGCGGTGGAACTGACACGCGTCGCAGGCCTGGTGGACCGCGCCACGCCACAAGCACTGGCCCAGGCCGCCGCCGTGATCGGCCTGGCTCAGCCGTTCCTGCTGTCGTATCACGGCAAAAACGATCGCGTGCTGCAGCGCTGTTATGGCGGCATCGTCGATCGTCTCGCCGCGGCGCAAGGTTTTGCACCGGCCGTAACCCCACCTCCCATCCCCGGGGAGAAGATCCGCGTCGGGTTTGCGTCGGCGCATCTGCACATGCACTCGGTGTCGAAGACGCATGGGGGGTGGATCACCGAGCTCGACCGATCGTGCTTCACCGTGTTCGGCTACCAGTTCAGTCCGTCGAGCGATGCGGTCAGCGAACGCTTCGCCGCATGCTGCGACCGGTTTGTGCGCGGCATGGCCGACGTCACCGCCTGGCGCGCGCGCATCCTGGCCGACGCACCGCACGTGCTGATCTATCTCGATATTGGCATGGAACAGACGGCGGTGCGGTTGGCGGCGCTGCGGCTGGCGAGGGTGCAGTGCACGACCTGGGGGCATCCGGACACGTCGGGCCTGCCGGCTATGGACTACTACCTGTCGAGCGAGGCGATGGAGCCACCCGACGGCGATGCGCATTATACCGAACGCCTGGTGCGTCTGCCGGGCCTCGGCATTCATTACACGCCGCCGCTGGATGAGGGCGGCGTGATCCAGCGTGCGGCGCTAGGGTTGCGAGATGACGCCGTGGTGTACCTGTGCTGTCAGTCGCTGAGCAAATACCTGCCGCGCGACGATGCGGTTTGGCCGCGCATCGCGGCGCGCGTGCCGGCGGCGCAGTTCCTGTTCCTCAGTGCTGCGGGTGGCAACGGCGACGCGGTGTTTCGTGCCCGGCTGCAACGGGCGTTTGCCGGCGCAGGGCTGGATTGGACACGGCATTGCGTGCTGACCGCGCCGGTGCCGCATGCATCGTTTCCGGCTTTGCTGCGCGCTGCGGACGTGTTCCTCGATAGCATCGGCTGGTCGGGGTGCAACTCCACGCTGGAGGCGGTGGCCTGCGACCTGCCGGTGGTGACCACGCCGACCGGGCTGATGCGTGGCCGGCACAGTGCGGCGATCCTGGCGTGCATGGGCCTGGCACATCGTGTCGCGTCGGATGTCGATGGCTACGTGGAGAACGCAGTGCGGCTGGCAGACACCGGCGAACACGCGCGGTTTGTCGCGGAATTACGAGCCGGCCGGCCGATTGTGTTTCGCGACGCGGCGCCGGTGCGGGCGTTGGAGGATTTTCTCGCCGATGTGGCGATGCACGGATGGCTGTCCAAGCCATAGAGGCAGCAGCACTGTATGTCGCTGGCTCGGCACCAGCACCTGCCATTGCGAGTTGGCCACCGGGCGGCGCGGCCGACCCGCCCTGAATGAAACTGCGAGGTAGTCGCGCGAAGGATACTCCCCCTCCCCTTGAGGGAGGGGGTTGGGGGGGAGGGGTTGGTCGGAAGCTCGTACCGACCAACCCCTCCCCCCAACCCCCCTCCCTCAAGGGGAGGGGGAGTCTGTTTCCTGCGAGGCAAGTCTGGGGCCGGTCGCCCGAACGACCGGAACATACCGCGGGATTGTCCAACCCAGGCCAACCGGCCTAACCTGCTTGGCAATAATCAAACGCGGCGATGCGTAGCATCCGGTCCGCTACGCCGTCGTGGCACCAGGAGGAACGCCTCGATGCCAGAAAAGCTGATCTCGGCTGACAACCACATCGACCTGACCTACTGCCCCGCTGACCTCTGGTCGGCGCAGGCCCCGCAGCAATGGCGCGACAACGCGCCCAGGGTCGAGGACCGCGACGACGGTCTGCATTGGATCGTCGATGGCCAGGACAAAGGCATGTGGAACGGTGTCGGCCCTGGCTTCCTCAAATACCAGAAGGGCTCGTTCCATCACGTGGACGAGATGAAGGAGGCAGGCTTCGAATGGGACTACCACCGCGGCGCCAGGCCCCGTCCGACCACGCCGGAGCTTCGCGTCGCCGATCTCGACAGGGACGGTGTTGCCGCCGAGATCGTTTACGGCTGCCTGATGATCAACCACATGATCGCCGACCGGGACATGCGCGGCTGGGCCGATCAGGTCTACAACGACTGGGTGGCCGACTTCGCCAAACAGGCTGATCCGAACAGGGT
>DATHNI010000498.1:0-16127 GCA_035486135.1 Acetobacteraceae bacterium | reverse complement strand
TGTGCGTGGTGCCGCCGCCGGAATTCCGGCGCTTACTGGAAGACACCCGAAACGTGCAGTTCGCCGCCTGACGCCGAGACGCCAAGACTCAGGAGGTCCTCCCCGGTTCACCATTCAGCCGCGACACGGTGTCCACGATCTGGTCTTCCGGGATCTGCGCCAATGCCAGGTGACACAGAACAGCAACCATTTGCGATGGCGAAGTACGGGGATGCACGTGGCTGGCGATCAGCGCGATTTTCGCCCGATCGCCATGCATCAAAGAAACGCGCATCGGTACCCCGTCGGCACCTTCCAGCGCCGGGCGGCCTCCGCTCGATCTCAAAGTCCGCTGAACCACCTCGCCGATCGCGGCCAGGCTTATCGGATCGCTGTTGTCTCCCGGCAGCCGCCCAAGCGGGCGCGCATCGGCGAACGCCTCGCGGAACGCGTCGTGCCCAAGCCGAGGCCGCGCAGATGCGTTGCGTACGCGGCCTTTCGCGGAGCGGGCGGAGAATGTGACCTTCGGCATGCGATCACTCCTGTTCCGAGAACTTGTCGACGTAATAGAGAATGCCGTCGAACTCGATGGCGATTGCGCCCTGATTGGTTTCCCGTCCCATGCGTTTGACGAATCCGACCAGTTCGTCACGATGTTCCAGGAACCGATCAGGGATAATGTACGAGTAAACGACGCGGGGTTGTTCCCGGATCAGTTCCGCAGTCTCCTCGTTGAGCCAGGCCCCTTCAACTGGTGGCATAGCCGTCGCACCGCCGCCAATCTTGGACAATAGGGCGAGAGCCTCTTCCACCCACGGCTCCTGTGAAAATAACGTGCCATTCCGATCCTTGTTTGGCACATAAATGCTGAACCGCTCGCCGTGTACGGGCGCGGCTTCGAACAAGGCGGCGATATCGATTTCGATCTCCGGTTCGTCCATGCACCAGCAAGTGGACTTTCGGGGCAGAAAGTCAAGGCCAATTCCGCTTGGCGGTCGGGGCAGCCGTTTCGGAGCTGGCCAGATTGACAAGTGTTGCCGAATTTCACCGTTCGTTGGATCGACCAACCGCCGCGTTCGACGACAGCGGCGTGACTGATGAGGTGACACGATCCCGGTGAGAGCGCGATCTTGGCTCGTTGTTTCTGAGATCCCAACCAGGACCGGGTTCAAATCCAGCAAGGGGTCTGTCAGCAAGATATTGATAAATATCGGCAAGTCGTGGCTGGGGGACCTGGATTCGAACCAAGGCTGCCCGGGTCAGAGCCGGGAGTTCTACCGCTAAACTATCCCCCAAGGCACAGGAACTCGCCGGATAGCACGGGCGCCTGCCGCCAGCAACCGATTGGTCCGTCAGCCGATCGACTCGATCTCCCGCCGCAACCCTGCCGCGCGCGGATAGTCGAACCGTCCGAACAGGATGTCCCGGGTCGTTATCGGCCGGCCATACCACGCCACGTCGTCGTCGTGGTTCGGGTGGACGATCGAGCCATCGACGGTCAGCCCGCCATACAGCCCGGTGGAGGAGGACCACACGACGACATCCGGTGGCGTGGGGCCGGCGATGGCTCCCTCCACCCCTGAACCGAGCGTGGCGACCGTGAGGCCCCCCTGTGCGCCGATCTTGAAGTGGTCATTCAGCAATCCGTCCAGTCCTTTCTGCGTCATGACCAGCAGGATCAGTTCCGATTCCTCGCCGCCGGCCTGTAGCCCGAACGAGGCGCCGCCGATGCCGAAGAAAGCCGGATTGCTCCAGGTGCCGTTGCGGGCCTGCACCATCAGCACGCCCTCGCCGCCTTCGCCGCCGAAGATGAAGCCACCCTTCAGCAGGCGCGGCACGATCAGCACCGCCCGGGCATGGTGCAGCGTCTGGACGGCCGTGCCGAACTCCTTGTCGTGCCGCAGGTCGGCGAGGGTCTTGCGTGCGCCGTCGATCACCACCTGCGTATCCGACTGAGCGTGCGCCGCGGGAGCAGCCAGCAGGGTGGCGACCAGCACGGTGGCGCCGACCGAGCGCATCAGTGTTTGCAACATCGTGCCCTCCAGGGTTGTTCCAGCCGCAACTTGCACCGAGCCCGGCAATTGCGAAGGCGGAGCAACACGTTTGTGACGGAGATCACGGACAAGTACAACCTCTCCCGCGAAGCGGGAGAGAGCCTGCTCCCGGGCGCTGGACCCGGGGGTCGAGACGCAAAGCGGCGAGGGTGAGGGCAATCGGGCCGGCACACAGCGAAGAGGGGCAGCGTGCCGGCCCGATCACCCTCACCCTCGATGCTGCGCATCTCGACCTCTCCCGCGCGTAGCGCGGGAGAGGTGAAAAGTCAGGCAAATATCGCGTCGATCGTTCGGGCCAGGCTCGGCCGCCATTCCGGCAGCCGCACGCCGAATACCGCTGCCAGCCTGGCGCAATCCAGCCGCGAGTCGGCCGGGCGCTTCGCCGGCGTGGGCCAATCGGCGGTGGCGATCGGGTCCACGCGCGGCACCGGCGCGCCATGCCGGGCCGCCTCCGCGAAGGCCGCGGTCGCCAGGCCGTGCCAAGTGGTCCAGCCGGTCCCGGCGGCGTGGAACACGCCGGCATAAGCATCCTGCCATCCCGTATCGGCGATCCGCGCGGCGATCTCCAGGATGGCCGCGGCGAGGTCCGCGGCGGTGGTGGGGCATCCCTTCTGGTCCGCCACCACGGTCAACCGGTCGCGCGTCTTCCCCAGCGTCAGCATGGTGCGCACGAAGTTCCGTCCGTCCGGTCCATACACCCAGGAGGTGCGCAGCACGACCGCGCGCGGGCAGGCGTCCAGCACCGCGGTCTCGCCGGCGAGCTTGCTCGCGCCATACACGCCTTGCGGCGCAACGGGGTCGGTCTCGACGTACGGCTCGCCCTTGGTGCCATCGAACACGTAGTCGGTGGAGATGTGGATCAGCGGGATGCCGGCAGCCGCGCATAGCCGCGCCAATTCCGCCGGGCCATCACGGTTGGCGCGATAGGCTGCCGCCGCCTCCTTCTCCGCCGCGTCCACCGCGGTGTAGGCGGCGGCGTTCACCACCAGCCAAGGGTCGGCGTGATGGAAGGCGGCGGCAATGCTCTCCGGCCGGTCGAAATCGAACGCCGGGCGGCCGATGCGGCAGAGCGGCACGGTGGCCGCCGCGGCCAGGGCCGAAGCGAGCTGGCCGGTGCCGCCGGTCACCAGGATGGGCCGCGACGCCTGCACGCCCGTGCCTCGCGGCCTGGCACCCGCACCGGAAGCGGCAGACGGATCAGCCGGCATTGGCCCTGCCGTCATCTCAGACCGAGAACCAGTCGGGACACTCGGCCAGGCGCGGCAGACCCAGGTCCTTGTCGGACAGCAGCGCCTCGCTGGCCGGGATCGGCCAGGGGATGGCCAGCGCCGGATCGTTCCAGATCACCCCGCGCTCGGCCGCCTTGTCGTATGGCGCGGTGACCTTGTAGATCACCTCGGTATCCGGCTGGAGCACGCAGTAGCCGTGCAGGAAGCCGGCGGGCACCCAAAGCTGCTGCCAGTTCTCGGCGCTCAGCACCTCCCCGACATGCTGGCCGTAGGTAGGCGAGCCGCGGCGTACGTCCACCGCCACGTCCCAGATCGCACCGCGCACCACTCGCACCAGCTTGCCCTGGGCGTTCGGGCCGATCTGGAGGTGCAACCCGCGCAGCACGCCACGCTCGGAGGATCGCGCATGGTTATCCTGTACGAACGGACCGGGAATGCCGGCGTCCTCGAAACGTTTGGCGTTCCAGGTTTCGGAAAAGAACCCCCGCGCGTCGAGGAAGCGCGGCGGAGTCAGCAGCAGCACATCGGGAATGGCCAGACGTTCGACGATCACGAAAGCTCACCCTCCGCCAGTTCCAGGAGCACGCGGCCCAGCTCCGTCTTGCCCAGTCCGCGCGCGTGGCTGCGCAGGACGTCGGCGTCAATGAAGCCCATCCGGAATGCCACCTCTTCAGGGCAGCCAACCAGCATCCCGGTGCGCGACTGGATGGTCTGCACGAAGGTGGCCGCCTGCAACAGGCTATCCGGTGTCCCGGCATCCAGCCATGCACAGCCGCGCGACAGCTTCTCCACGTGCAGGTCGCCCGAGCGCAGGTAGAGCAAGTTGAGGTCGGTGATCTCCAGCTCGCCGCGGGCCGAGGGGCGGATCGTGCGGGCCAGTTCGCTGACCTGGCGATCGTAGAAATACAGGCCGGTCACCGCCCAATTGGAGGTCGGCGCCGCCGGCTTCTCCACCAGTTCCACCGGGCGTCCGGCGGTGTCGAAGCTGACCACGCCATAGCGTTCGGGATCGCGCACCTGGTAGGCGAAGACCGTCGCGCCCACCGGCCGCGCCGCCGCGGCGCGCAGGGTGGCGGACAGGTGATCGCCGTGGATCAGGTTGTCGCCCAGCGCCAGGGCGCAGGCCTCGCCTTCCAGCCAGTCACGGCCGATCAGGAACGCCTGAGCGATGCCGTCCGGACTGGGCTGCACCGCGTAGGCGAAGCGCATGCCCAGGCGCTCGCCATTCCCCAGCAGGCGGCGGAACTGCGGTAGGTCGTCCGGAGTGGAGATCACCAGCACGTCGCGGATCCCCGCCAGCATCAGCGTCGATAGCGGGTAGTAGACCATCGGTTTGTCGTACACCGGCAGGAGCTGCTTCGACGCCGCGAGGGTCATCGGGTGCAGCCGTGTGCCGGAGCCGCCGGCGAGCAGGATGCCTTTCATGGGACGGGCTCCAGGGGCACAGGTGCACTGGGCACGGGTGCGGTGGGCCGAGCGGCGGCGGGCTGGGCCTCCGGAGCGGCGGTCGCCAGCGGCTGGACACCCAGGCGCTGGCCGGCATAGCGGCCCCCGCGGACGGCTTCCCACCAGGCGCGGTTGGCCAGGTACCACTCGATGGTGCGTTCCAGGCCGGCCTCGAAATCGTGCGGCGCCCGCCAACCGAGCGCGACCTCCGTGCGGGCGGGGTCGATCTCGTAGCGGAAGTCGTGGCCGGGCCGGTCCGTGACGAAGCGGATCAGCCGGCTGCGCGGGCCGGCAGGGTCAGGGGCGCGACGGTCCAGGATGCCGCAGATTGCCCGCACGACCTCGAGGTTGCTGCGCGGCTGGCGCGCGCCGATGGCATAGGTGGCGCCGGGCTGGCCATGCTGGACCACGCGCGCGAGCGCTTCGGCGTGGTCCTCGACGAACAACCAGTCGCGGCAGTTGGAGCCATCGCCGTAAACCGGCAGCTCCTTGCCCTCCAGCGCGTTCAGGGTGACCAGCGGGATCAGCTTTTCCGGGAACTGCCATGGGCCGTAGTTGTTGCAGGTGTTGCTGACGATCACCGGCAGTCCGTAGGTATGCTGCCAGGCGCGCGCCAGGTGGTCGGAGGCCGCCTTGCTGGCCGCGTAGGGACTGCGCGGATCGTACGCGGTGGCCTCGTGGAACGGCGCATCATCCGGGCCCAGCGCGCCGAACACCTCGTCGGTGGAGACGTGGTGGAAGCGGAACGCCGAGCGGCGGACCGCGTCGAGCCCGGCGTAGTGCGTCCGCGCCGCCTCCAGCAGGGTGAAGGTGCCGACAACGTTGGTCTGCACGAAGGCCGCCGGTCCGTCGATCGAGCGGTCCACGTGGCTTTCCGCTGCCAGGTGCATGACGGCGTCCGGTTGGTGGGTGGCGAAGACCTCGCGCATGGCCACGGCATCGGCGACATCCGCGCGCACCAGCACGTGACGGTTGTGGTGCCGGGCCTCCTCCAGCGCTTCCTCGGAGGCGGCGTAGGTCATCTTGTCCACGTTGATCACCACGTGGTCGGTGCGGCGCAGCAGATGGCGCACCACGGCAGAGCCGATGAACCCACATCCACCCGTCAGCAGCAGCTTCATCGTCACGTATGCTCCACTCAGCACCGGGTTGCAGAGAAGGTGTCCAAACCGTGCAATACTGTCTCAGTCCACGTGGCACCCCGCAATCCGCCTTATGGCGCATCGCCCCTAGCCGATGGAAGGGCGGGATGAAGGCAGACACTGGTTTTATGGTGCGATGCACTAACCATGGCCAAGCGCCGCGCCGGCCCAGACCCCGAGCAAGCACAGCACGACGGAGCCAACGATGTAGCTGCCGGCCCACAGGACCTCGCCGGCTTGCAGCAGTTCCAGGCTCTGCAGGCTGAACGATGAGAAGGTGGTGAAGCCGCCGCAGATTCCGACCATCACGAAGATCCGGATGTCGGGGGGCACGCTGACCGGGCCTCTTGTGCCGGTCAGGGCGCCGAACAAGCCGATGACGAAGGAGCCCAGGACGTTGATGAGCAAGGTGCCCCAGGGGAATTGCGGACCGGTGAGGGCACCCACGGCTGCGGCCAGCCAGAACCTCGCCAAGCTGCCGAGCGCCCCGCCCAGCGCTACCCAGATCCAGGTCGCCACCTGTCCTCCATTCGTGTTCGCGCTGCCCTCGTCCTCGTCGATCGGGGCGTGCAGCGGTGGCCCGGGGTTAGCCGGTCCGGCAAGCTTTCCCGGTTTGCAGCGCCGGCTCGACGCGCCGGCTTGAAGCGCCGGCCTGAAGCGCCGGCCTGAAGCGAGTGTGTTCTGCCCTTGAAGACTGCCCGGTCCACCTATGCTCAACCAGCGGGGCGTTGCTCGCAAGGAGCAGTTTTCTACTGCTCTGCCGAGCCTGACTGTGCAGCGGCCTTCGGCGCGCCTATAGGGTGCGAAATGAAACCCCCGAGCGACACCAGGCATGGCGGCTCCGGCCGGCCGCCGTTCAATCGCAGCCCCGGACATGGCAGCAGGTCAGAGCACCCGTACCAGCCGGGAGGGGCCGGGCCACGGCATGGCCAAGGTGGCCAGCCATCGGGTCAGGGCAGATCCGGCGGTCAGGAACCCCGCGCGCAGGAACTGCATCTTCCGGGTCAGGGGCCGCGTCCCCAGCACAACCAAGGGCCACGTCCGCCGCACGGCCAAACGCCGCGTGACCAGCAGCCGCGGGGATCGCGGCCGCCGAACCAGGGGAAGGATTTTGCGCCCCGTCCGAACCGTGACGGCGGCCCTAATCGCGGCCCGCATCCCAACGGCGGCCAGCAGCGGTCGTTCTCGCCGCGGCCGCCGCATCACGACGCCCCGCGCCCGAACCCGGCCGACATGCCTCGCGGCACGGTGTGGCTGTACGGGCAGCATGCGGTCGCGGCGGCGCTCGCCAATCCCGCCCGCCGCCTGCGCCGCCTGATGCTGACCGAGGAGGGCGAGGCGGCACTGGCGCAGCGGCAGCCACCGCCCTGGCCCTTGCAGCCGGAACGGGTGGAGCGCGGCCGGATCGACCAATTGCTCGGGCGCGACATCGCCCATCAGGGCGCGGCGCTGCTGGCCGATCCGCTGGCCTCGCCCAGCCTGCAACATGCGCTGGACCGGGCGGGGCCGATCCTGGTGCTGGACCAGGTGACCGATCCTCGGAATGTCGGGGCGATCCTGCGGGCGGCCGCGTCGTTCGGCGCAGCCGCGGTGATCACCCAGGACCGCAACGCGCCGGAGGAGACCGGAGCCCTGGCGAAGGCCGCGAGCGGTGCGCTGGAGACCATGCCACTGCTGCGGGCGGTCAACATCGCGCGCACGCTGATCGCGTTGAAGGCCGCCAATATCTGGGTGGTTGGGCTGGACGCCGGCGGTGGCACGCTGGCGGGGCCGGCGTTCGCCGGGCGGCGCGTGGCGCTGGTGCTGGGTGCCGAGGGCACCGGCTTGCGCCGGCTGACGCGGGAGACCTGCGACGAGATCGCCGGATTTGCCATGCAGGGTGCGGTCGGCAGCCTGAATGTGTCGGCCGCCGCCGCGGTGGCGCTGTATGAACTGACACGCGTGACCTGACGGCGAGTTAGCCAGCAAGGACCAGCGCGACGAACCGACCAACGCGCAGTAGAGCGCTGTCTCCCTGAGTGGAAATGCCGCGAATACCACTGTCATAATGCTGCGAATACCACTGTCATTGCGAGCGAACCGAAGCAATTCCCTGCCGGATGAACGACGGGTGCCCTATCACGCGGGAGCTTGCTTCGCTTCGCTTGCAATGACAGGAGGCTCACGATTCCGGCCCGGGTGAAAACGCACCCGCGCGACGAACTGACCAACGCGCACCGGCGCGACGAACTGACCCGCACGCACCGGCGCAACGCCCGGCACGCACAACACGGACCCACCCGATGGAGGGGGCAGACATGAGCGATTACGATCCGCACGCGGCGGCAGCCGCCTTGCACGAGGCCCGCCAGGGTCGCCGCCTGGTCGAGCCGTTGCCGCTGTCCGTGGCGCCTCGGTCGGAGGCGGAAGGCGCCGCGGTGCAGCACGCGCTGTGGCAACGGCACGGTGCCGTGGCGCCGGCCGGGTTCAAGATCGGCGCCACCGCGAAGCGGATGCAGGAATACCTCGGGCTGAGCGGCCCTGCGGCGGGCTTCATGTCCACCGGCGGTGTGCATCGCAGCGGCGCCACCTTGCGTTTCGCCGACTTCCAGCGCCCCGGCGTCGAGTGCGAGCTGGCGGTACGGCTGGCGCACGACCTGCCGCCCGGCCCTTGCACCATGGCGCAGGCCGCGGCGGCGGTCGGCGAATTGATGGCGGGGATCGAGCTGGTGGAGAACCGCTATACCGACCTCGCCTCGGTCGGCACGCCCACCATGATCGGCGATCAGGTTTACCATGCGGCCGCCGTCGTGGGGGAGCCGGGCAGCGCCGATTGGCGCGACATGGATGTGGCCGCGCTACGCGGCCGCCTGATCATCGATGGCCACCTGCGCGACGAGGGCGTCGGCGCCGACCTGATGGGCCATCCGCTGAACTGCCTGGCGTGGCTGGCCGGCTCCCTGGTGGCGGAGGCATTCGGCGGCCTTAAGGCGGGGCAGGTGGTGATGCTGGGCAGCGTCACGCCGCCGATCTGGCTGAGCGCGCCGGCCACCGTGACAGTCGCGTTCCCGCCGTTGCCGCCGGTGCAGGTGACGCTGATTTAGACGCTGGGTTCAGTCGGGGTTTCGCTGGTCAAACGCCTCGGGTTCTGGTAATGTTCTATTAACCCGTCCGTGAGCATACTGTGACAGTGCGCTCCGGCACCGGATGAACGTTGCCAGAATGGCGTGACCCGCAGGAGCTCTTTCCATGCAAGCTGATTGGCATACGCTTTCCAACGAGGCCCAACTGACACTGGCGCGCGCGGCACTGCATCGCGCGGCCGAAACCATTGCCGGCCAGGCCGAAGTGCTGGCCGACGAGATCGACAATGGTGCCCTCAATGACCCGGGGGGCGCCGACGCCTTGCGTTTGCTGGCGGCGGTGGTACGAGGTGCAGAGCAAGACCCGTTCGCTGTGGCGGGTCACTGCTGAACCCGCTGCAACCTTGGGGGCTATTCAAATGCCCGACCATAATCCTCCCGCCGCCGATCCCTTCGCCGCCGACACCCTGGTCATCGAGATGGTGCGCCGCTTCGCGCAGGAGCGGCTGGCGCCGCACGCTGCGGAACGCGAGAAAGCGGGGCGCATCGAGCAGGAGGTGATCCGCGAACTCGGGGAGTTGGGGGTGTTCGGCGCGACGACGCCGGAACAATGGGGCGGGTCGGCGATCGATCCGGTGACCTACGCGCTGGTGCTGGAGGAGATCGCTGCCGGCGACGGCGCGGTGTCCACCATGGTGTCGGTGCACAACTCGCCCACCTGCATCGTGATCGACCACTATGGCACCGATGCGCAGAAGGACCACTGGCTGCGGCCCCTGGCAAGCGGCGAAGCGGTGGGCTCGTTCGGGCTGACCGAGCCGCAGGCGGGGTCCGATGCTTCCAACCTGCGCACGCGGGCGGTGAAGAAGGGCGACCGCTACGTGATCAACGGGGCGAAGCAATTCATCAGCAACGCGGCGCTGCCGGGCAGTGCGGTCCTGTTCGCGGTGACCGATCCGGCGGCCGGGAAGAAGGGGCTGTCCTGCTTCGTGGTGGACAAGGCGACGCCGGGGTTCTCGATCGCCCGCAAGGAAGAAAAGCTGGGGCAGAAGGCGTCCGATACGTGCGCCTTGTCGTTCGACGACATGGAAGTGCCCGAGGACCAGCGCATCGGCGCCGAGGGTGAGGGCTATCGCATCGCGCTGTCCACGCTGGAGAGCGGCCGCATCGGCATCGCGGCGCAGAGCGTGGGGATGGCGCGTGCGGCGCTGGACTACGCGGTGGAGTACGCGAAGGAGCGCAAGGCGTTCGGCGGGCGCATCATCGACTTCCAGGCGGTGGGGTTCCGCCTGGTGGATGCGAAGACCCGGCTGGAGGCGGCGCGGCAGATGACGCTGCACGCGGCGCGGTTGAAGGCTCGGGGCGAACCGGCGATCGAAGCCGCCTGCATGGCGAAGCTGTTCGCCTCCGAGGCGGCCGAGGCGGTGTGCACGGCGGCGATCCAGACGCTGGGCGGGTATGGGTATCTCGCGGATTATCCGGTGGAGAGGATCTATCGCGACGTGCGGGTGTGCCAAATTTATGAGGGCACGTCGGATGTGCAGAAGCTGATTTTGCAGCGGATGCTGTGAACTAACAAAAAACCTTTCCCGCGCTGCGCGCGGGAGAGGTCGAGGCGCCCTTGCGCCGAGGGCGAGGGTGATCGGGTCGGCACACTGTGAGAGCACCGCCGTGGCCGACGTTTGGTTCGGAGTCTGCGGTGGCACCCTCACTCGCCGTTGCGCGGTGACCTCTCCCGCCATCGGTGGGAGAGGTTTTTGTTAAGTTGATGGGGAGGCAACGAATGAGCGACCTGCCAATGGCCTCGGCTGCCCGGGTGTCCGCCTCGGCAGCGCAGCCGAGTTCGGTCCGCTGGCGACTGTTCGCGTTCATTTTTGTGGTGACGGTCATCAACATGGCGGACCGCACCTCGATCTCGGTCGGCATGCCGACGATCGCCAGGGAGTTCGCGCTGTCACCGGCGATGCAGGGCGTCATCCTCAGCGCGTTCTTCTGGACCTATGCGGCGTTCCAGATACCGGGCGGTTGGCTGATCGATCGCGCCGGCCCAAGCCGTGTGATGACCGGCGGCATATTGCTCTGGGGCGCGTTCCAGACGCTGGCAATGGCCACCACCAGCGGCGTCACGCTGCTGCTGACGCGGTTGGGCCTGGGCGCGGCGGAGGCACCGATGTTCCCCGCCGGCGGCAAGCTGGTCGCGCTGTGGATGGCGCGGCACGAGCGTGGGCGCGGCGCGGTGCTGATGGACAGCGGCAGCTATTTCGGCGCGGCGCTGGGGGGTGTGACGATCGCCTGGCTGATTTTCGTGCTGCATTCCTGGCGGCTGGCATTCGGCATCGCTGGCCTGGTCACCATGGCGCTCGGCGTATTCGCATGGCGGTTCCTGCGCGATCATCCGGCGGACCATGCCAGCGTGAACGAGGCGGAACTCGCGCATATCCAGGCGATGCCGGCAGAGACGGGAACCGTACCGGCAGCACCACGGCAGTTCAGTTGGCTGCGGGTGGCGCCGATCATGCTCGGCCGGTTCGGCTGGGCAATGATGAATTTCGGACTGCTGACCTGGGGGCCGAGCTATCTTGCGCAGGCGCGCGGCCTCGACCTGAAGCAGATGGGCAGTGCGACGTTCGTGATTTTCGGCGGTGGCTTCCTCGGCTCGCTGACCAGCGGATTCCTGAGCGACGCGCTGCAACGGCGCGGGTTGCGGCAATCCTCGGTGCTGAAGACGATGCTGACGCTGTCGGGTTTGGCGATGTTCGCCGCGTTCCTGGCGCTGCCGAGCATTTCCGGCGCAGTCCTGGCGGTCGGCGTGCTGACCGCGACCGAGTTCATGCTGTGCTGGGGCAGTCTGTATTGGACCTTTCCGGGATTGCTTGTGCCGCCGCCGCAGGTGGGGATGGTTGGCGGGCTGATGAATTTCGCCGGCAGCTCCGGCGGCATCGTAGTGCCATTGATCGCCGGGTTCATCCTGCAGGCGACCGGGTCGTATGACGGCGTGCTGTACTTCTTCGCCGGCTGTGCGGTACTGTTCATCCTCGGCACGGTGGTCATACCGTTCGGGCGCCTGAGGCACGAGTGATGCCGCGCTACGCTGGTCCCGTCGTCGATGCGCACCAGCATTTCTGGGACCCGTTCGCCAACGACTATCCGTGGCTGCGGCCGGACGAACATATCCCGTTCCGCTACGGCAATTACGAGGCGATCAAGCGGCGCTATCTGCCGCCCGACTATAGCGTGGACGCGCGCGGGCAGGACGTGCGCCAGACCGTCTATGTCGAGGCGGAGTGGAACCCCGCCGATCCGCTTGGTGAGACGCGCTATGTGAGCGGTCTCGCCGCCCAATTCGGACTGCCGAGTGCGATCGTCGCGCAGGCGTGGCTTGATCGCGCCGACGTTGCGGAGGTGCTGGCGCGGCAGGCGGAGTGTCCATTGGTGCGCAGTGTCCGGCACAAACCGGGCGGACCGCGTGCGCCGGGCGAAGCTGGGCGGACGCTGATGTCCGACGCGCGCTGGCGCCGCGGCTATGCGCGGCTTGCCCAACACGGGCTGAATTTCGATTTGCAGACGCCGTGGTGGACGCTGCACGAAGCCGAGCTCCTGGCACAGGATTTTCCGGCGACGCTGATCGTGCTCAACCACACCGGATTGCCATCGGACCGTAGTGAGGCGGGACTGGCAGGCTGGAGCCGCGCGATGGGCGGCCTTGCGCAGTGGCCAAATGTGCGGGTGAAGATTTCCGGTTTGGGTCTGGCCGGACGGGGGTGGACGGTGGCGGACAATCGTTGGATCGTCCAGGAAACGATCGCGATGTTCGGGGCACACCGCTGCATGTTCGCGAGCAACTTTCCGGTGGACAGCCTGTGCGCGGACTTCGCGACGATCTTCGAAGGCTTCCGTACGATCGTCGAGGAGTTGCCGGACGACGTGCAGGCACAACTGTTTTGCGGCACGGCGCAAGAGGTCTATGGCATCGAGAATCGCCCGGCGAAGAAACCCTCCCCAGCGTGAAACGAGGGCGAGGCTTGAAGCTATAGAGCGGTTGTACTCTGACAGGAAATGCCGCGAATTTCTCCTGTCATTGCGAGTTGACCACCGGCAGGCGGCGGCCGACCCGCCCTGAATGAAACTGCGAGGCTGTTGCGTGGAGGATGCTCCCCCTCCCCTTGAGGGAGGGGGTTGGGGGGAGGGGGGCGTGCGGGGTACGGACCCCTCCCCCCAACCCCCCAACCAACCCCCCAACCCCCTCCCTCAAGGGGAGGGAGAGTCTGTTTCTTGCTAGGCAATGACGGGTGGCTCACGATTCCGGTCAGGCTGAAAGCGCTCTGATCACCGCACCTCGATGCTGCCGACCATGCCGTCCCAGTCGTGATCGGCGCAGGTCAGGTCGTAATGGCCCAGACGTTGCGGAATCAGGTCGATCTCCACGGTCTCGCCGGGCTGCACCACGACCTCCTGCCCGCCATTCGCCAGCTTGCGCGTGTCGCGCACGACAGCCTCGGCAAAGAAAGCCGGTGAGGTGAACTCGTGCAGGTCCTTGCCGGTGTTCACGAGGTGTAGCCGGTAGGTCACGCCATGGCGGAACGTCAGGTGGTCCGGGACGAAGCGTTCGTCCACCATCTCGACCCGCACAATCTGCGGCTTCGACCAATCCGCCGCAGGCGCTGCGGCCATGGCGGCACGCAACGACAGCGCCGCGGCGCACAGCAACGGCGCGGCGGCCCTCGGCAACCGGAAAACCGCCAGCGACCCAGGGACGGGAGGGCGGGGGACGGGAAGGCGAAGGGCGCGCATCGGGTCGCTCAATCGCGAAACAGCCACTCCCAGAATTTCGGGGTCGGCAGATTGCTCGGCAACGCATGGTCGGGCGCGGCGCTGCTGAGCAAGTGGCCGCCGACATCGCGCTCGGCCGCGCGGGCGCGCTGGAAAGCAACGACGGCGGCGCTGAAGGCGTCCAGCCCGCCCGCGGCCATTTCGGCGCCGCGCGCTTCGACGGCGGCGAACTCCCCGGCCCGCCGCAGCACGTCGAGCAAGCGCAACGCCGTCGCATGCTCTGGCTGATCGCCCCACAGCGCGGCGACGTCACGGCGCAATTTCGCCGCCTCGGTCATGTCCGCGGCATCGTCCGCCGCCCAGGCACCCTGCAACAGTGCCTCGGCGGCCGAAGCCTTGTCGCCGGTTTCCAGGCAGATCATGGCCCAGCGGCGGAACAGCAGCGTGTCTTCCTCGGCTTCCATGCTCAGCACGCGATAGGCCGGCGACTCCACCACTGCCTTCGCCCCGGGCGGCAAGGCAGAGAGATCGGGGGCGGCGGCGTGGCAGGTGCCGCAGGCCTGCAGCCAGTCACGCAATGTGGAGCGCACCGGTTCGCCGGGGCGCATGTCCAGGTCCGGCGTGATCTCGGGAGGACGCGCGGCATGGAACGGTGCCCGGGCGGGGCCGCCGCACACCGCGCAATGCAAGGTGGAACTCTCGGTCATCCCGCCATCTCCACTCGAATGCCGTCACGCAGCCGCTGCATCGCACGCTCCATCCGATCGGCCGACTGGGCGAAGCAGACCCGCAGGAAGCCCTCGCCGGCGGCACCGAACGCCATGCCCGGCGCGACCACCACGCGATGGTTGGTTACAAGCTTCATCGCCAGCCCCAGGCTGTCGGTCAGCCCTTCGACACCCAGGAACGCATAGAACGCACCAGGAGGCGCCGCGTAGCGCACGCCATTGACGCCATCGAACGCCTGGCTAGCCAGCGTTCGCCCTGTCGCGCAATAGGCGCGGAATTGCTCCACCGCCTGGTTGTCGTGGATGGCGGCGATGCCGGCCTGCTGGATGAAGGGGGCGACGCCGGAATGCACCACCTCAACGATCTCGGTCACCGCGTCACGCGTGCCGGCCGGCAGCACCAGCCAGCCCAGGCGCCAGCCGGTCATCACCCAGGTTTTAGAGAAGCTGTTGCAGACGATCACCCGGTCGTCCGGTTCGGCTAGGTCGAGCAAGGAGGGGGCAGCCTGGGTGCCGTCGTAGATCAGGCGTGAATAGACCTCGTCGGAGATCAGCCAGACGCCGTGCCGCCGGGCCATCTCCAGGATGGCGCTCAGTTCGTCCCGCGTGGCGGTCCATCCGGTGGGGTTGTTCGGCGAATTGAGGATAAAGGCGCGGGCGCCGCGCAGCAGCGTGTCCAGCCGGTCGAGATCCAGGCGGAAGCTGCCGTCGGCTTGCGCATCCAGGTCGAGTTCGGTCAGGTCCGCGCCACGCAAGCGCACGGCATTGCCGATGTTGGGCCAGAGTGGGCTGTGCACCACCACGCGATCGCCCGGGCGGACCGTCGCCGCGAGCGCCACGGCCATCGCTGCCATGCCGGAGGCGGCGACCTGGATCCGCTCCTCGGCGACCGGTTTGGCGTGCAGGCCGGTGAGGTAGGCGGCCAAGGCATCGCGCAGGGCGGGCACACCGCGCACGTCCGGATAACGGGTGCAGCCGGCATCAAGCGCCGCGACGGCTGCGTCGTGTGCCGCCCGAGGGCTTGGCTGGTCGGATTCGCCGAAGCACAGGAACTCGGCGTCCGGCGTGGCGAAAGCAAGACGACTCACCTCGACGATGCGGGAGCCGGGGATCGCGATGATGTCCATGTTCAACAATCTGGTGGGGAGGTTGCGGGGTTGCGACTCGGCACCGGACGAGGTGATGCGTCCGCTACGTTAATCCTATCGCAGCAACCAATGCCTAGAAATGAAATCGCCGGCCGGGAATTCCCCCGGCCGGCGTATCGAGGAGGCGGAGGTGCTCAATCATCTCTACTTCCTGCTCCTGATTATGGCGGTTCTTGGCCTTCGGGTCAAGATCACCATCGATCGGAAGTAGGAGGCTGGCCGGTCCTGGCAACGGGGCTGGCCGCTCCCCGGTATCGCTTGCGCCGACCGGAAAACCTATC
The DNA here is from genome assembly GCA_035486135.1 of Acetobacteraceae bacterium. GTDB lineage: Bacteria > Pseudomonadota > Alphaproteobacteria > Acetobacterales > Acetobacteraceae > JASHVB01. The sequence goes on along the minus strand of DATHNI010000498.1, from coordinate 288 downwards.
GCGCGGTCGTCAGCCAGACCTCACACCGCTGCGTGCCAAATATCTGGCTTGTGGCATTGCCGGCCAAAACGATGCGTCCGCTACGTTAATCCTATCGCAGCAACCGATCCCTAGAAATGAAATCGCCGGCCGGGAATCCCCCCGGCCGGCGTATCGAGGAGGCGGAGGTGATCACACATCTCTACTTCCTGCTCCTGATTATGGCGGTTCTTGGCCTTCGGGTCAAGATCACCATCGATCGGAAGTAGGAGGCTGGCCGGTCCTGGCAACGGGGCTGGCCGCTCCCCG
>DATHNI010000497.1:0-28712 GCA_035486135.1 Acetobacteraceae bacterium | reverse complement strand
CTGCCCTGCGTCGTGATGTCGAGTGCGATCCATGCCTATATCTCGCAATCCGACAAGGGCGAGTTGGTCATCGGCGCCGGCACCGATGCTTACACGTCATACAGCCAGGCGGGCGGCCTGCACATCGTGACGCACGCGTTGGAGGCGATCTGCGAATTGTTCCCAACGTTCCGCCGGCTGCGCATGCTGCGCAACTGGGGCGGCATCGTCGATGTCACGCCGGACCGCTCGCCGGTCATCGGCCTGACGCCAGTGCCCGGATTGTTTGTGAATTGCGGCTGGGGCACGGGCGGATTCAAGGCGACGCCAGGCTCCGGCCACGTGTTCGCTGCGACCATCGCGCGCGGCGAGCCGCATCCGATCGCGGCACCGTTCGGTTTGGATCGGTTCCACTCCGGCCGTCTCATCGACGAGGCGGCCGCCGCAGCGGTATCGCACTGAATGCTGCTGATCCGCTGTCCATTCTGCGGTGGCCGTCCGGAGACCGAATTCTCCTATGGCGGCGAGGCGCATATCTCCCGCCCGCCCGATCCGTCCGCCGTGGATGACGCGGCCTGGACGGAGTTTCTGTACATGCGCACGAATCCCAAAGGTGCGCATGCCGAACGCTGGCGGCACACAAACGGTTGCGGGCGGTTCTTCAATTGCCTGCGTGATACGGTCAGCGACCGGATCGTCGCCACTTATCCGGTTGGACAGCAGCGGCCGGGCGGGGAATGAGCCAGCCATTCCGCACCGCCTCCGGCGGGCGTATCCGCCGCGACCACGAGCTGGCATTCCGCTTCGACAGCCAATCGTTCACTGGTTACGAGGGCGATACGCTGGCTTCTGCCTTGCTTGCCAATGACGTGCATCTTGTCGGCCGTTCGTTCAAGTACCACCGTCCCCGCGGCATCGTCGCTGCCGGTGCCGAGGAACCCAATGCACTGGTCACGATCGACCGCGGCGCGGGCCGTGTTACGCCCAACCTGCGCGCGACACAGGTAGGGTTGTACGACGGTCTGCGGGCGCAGAGTCAGAATCGCTGGCCGTCGCTGCGCTGTGATCTCGGTGCGGCGGCGGATCGGTTGTCGCCGCTGCTGGGCGCGGGATTCTACTACAAGACCTTCATGTGGCCGCCGGCGTTTTGGCAGCGTGTCTATGAACCGGCGATCCGCGCCGCGGCAGGGCTCGGGCGGACGCCGCGCGCGGCCGATGCCGACCGGTATCTGCACCGCTATGCCCATTGCGAGGTGCTGGTGATCGGCGGTGGTCCCGCGGGGCTCGCCGCCGCCCTGGCCGCGTCCGCGCACGGCGCGCGCGTCATTTTGTGTGATGAGCAGGAGGAAATCGGCGGGTCATTGCTGGCGGAGAGCGAGGCAGTGATCGACGGGTCATCGGCAGCTTCGTGGCTGGACGACACGTTGGGCGTGCTGCGCGCTCGAGGCTGCGTCACGCTGTTGCCGCGCACCACCGCGTTCGGCTGGTTCGCCGACAATTTCATTGGCCTGGCGGAACGCGTCACCGATCATCTCGCCACGCCCGATCCGCGCCTGCCGCGCGAGCGCTTGTGGCAGGTGCGCCCGGCGTCGGTGGTGCTGGCGGCGGGCGCCATCGAACGGCCGCTGGTATTTCCGCACAACGATCGTCCGGGTGTCATGCTGGCCGACGCGGCGCGCGTTTACCTGCGCCGCTATGGCGTGAAAGCTGGCGGACGGGTAGTGATCGCAACGACCGGCGACAGTGCCTATCGCGCCGCGTTGGCGCTGCACGAAGCCGGCGTGACGATCGCCGGCATTGCCGATGCGCGTGCCACGCCGCATAGCGCCGCGGTGATCGCGGCGCACGACGCACGGCTGCCGGTGTTTACCGGCACGACGATCGCCGGCACATCCGGCCGGCTGCGCTTGCGCGACGTGCGGCTGTCGAATCGCACCGCGGCGCTGCCATGCGACACGCTGCTGATGAGCGGCGGCTGGACGCCATCGGTGCATTTGTTCTCGCAATCGCGCGGCAAACTGCGTTTCGATGACGCGATCGGTGGCTTTGTTCCCGCGGAAGCGGCCGCACCGATGCAATGTGCCGGGGCCTGCAACGGCGCCTTCGAACTTGCCGCGTGCCTCGATGAAGGTTACGCCGCGGGGGAGGCTGCGACGCGCGGACACGCCGCACCTCGCCGTTTTGTCGTGTCGGACGCTATGCAGTGCGGTCCTGGCGAATTGCAGGCAAGCACGGCGCCGCATGGCAAGGCGTTCGTCGATCTACAAAACGACGTTACCACCAGGGATCTGCAGATCGCCACGCGCGAGGGTTTTCGTTCGATCGAACATGTGAAGCGCTACACCACCGCTGGCATGGCGACGGATCAGGGCAAGACGTCGAACCTCAATGCACTGGTGACGGTCGCCGGCATGCTGCGTCAGCCGGTTCCTGCAGTCGGGCACACGACGTTTCGCATGCCGTACACGCCAGTGACGTTCGGCACGCTGGCCGGCGCAGCGCGCGGCAACCTGCTGGAGCCGGTGCGGCAGACTCCGCTGCACGCGTGGGCCGCGTCGCATGGCGCGGTGTTCGAGGATGTCGGCGCCTGGAAGCGTGCGCGCTGCTTTCCTCGCAACGGCGAGGATGAACACGCGGCGGTGGCACGTGAGTGCCGTGCGGTGCGCAACGCGGCCGGCATGCTGGATGCAAGCACGCTCGGCAAGATCGAAGTCGTCGGACCGGACGCAGCGGAATTTCTCGATTTGCTCTACACGATCGACGTTGCCGCGCTGGCACCGGGTCGTTGCCGCTATGCGTTGCTGCTGGGTGAGAACGGCTTCGTGATGGACGACGGCATCGTTGCGCGGCTGGCGCCCGACCGGTTTCACGTTACCACGACAACCGGCGGCGCGGCGCATGTGCTGCACCACATGGAGGACTACCGGCAGACCGAGTTTTCCCATTTGCGCGTGTGGCTGACCTCGACGACGGAGCAATGGGCGGTGATTGCGGTGCAAGGGCCAAGGGCGAGGGACGTGATCGCTCCGCTGGTGGAGGGAATTGACCTCGCCGCCATGCCGCACATGAGTACGCGCTTGTGCCGCATGGCAGGTGTGGCGGCGCGATTGTTTCGTGCCAGCTTCACCGGCGAGTTGGGTTATGAAATCAACGTGCCGGCCGGATTTATGCAGTCCGTGTGGGACTCGGTGCTGGAAGCGGGTGCGCCGTTCGACATCGCGCCCTACGGCACCGAGGCGATGCACGTGCTGCGCGCCGAGAAAGGCTTCTTCATGGTTGGGCACGAGACCGACGGCACAGTGACGCCGGTCGATCTCGGTCTGGCATGGATGGTCAGCCGGCGAAAACGCGACTTTGTGGGCAAGCGCTCGTTGATTCTGCCGGACATGGTACGCGCCGATCGGAAGCAGCTTGTCGGGTTGCTGACCTCGGACTCAGGTGTGGTGCTGGAAGAAGGCGCCCAGATCGTTACGGACCGGGAGCAACGCGTGCCGGCTGCAATGGCCGGCCACGTCACCTCGGCTTATTGGAGCGAGACACTGCAACGTTCGATCGCCCTGGCGCTGGTTGCCGGCGGCCGCGCGCGGATTGGCAGCACGCTGTATGTTCCGATTTCGGATCGGGTCATCCCGGTCACGGTGACCCAGCCGGTGTTCCACGACAGCGAGGGGACACGGTTGCATGGATGATCCCGGAACGATGCCGGTACGGATCCGTCCGGCCGAATCCGCCATCCGGCTCAACATTCGTGCCGCCACCGCCGCGGCGGCCAGCATCGGCATGACGATCGGCGTGTTGCTCGGCACCGCGCCGTGCCGGGCGGTGGTCGTGCGCGACCGGACCGCATTGTGGTTGGGCCCGGACGAATGGCTGGTGCTGGCCCCGGAATCCGAGACCGCACTGGCGCAGCAGCCGTTGACCGCGCTCGGCAGCGTCGTCGACGTTTCGCATGCTTATACCGGGATCGAGGTGTCCGGCCCGCGTGCCGCCTGGTGCATCAACGCGTACAACGCCCTCGATCTCGACCCGCATGCGTTTCCGATCGGCGCCTGCACGCGCACGTTGTTCGGCAAGGCGCAGATCGTGCTGTGGCGCGCTGAAGCCGAGTTGTTCCGGATCGAGGTGGCGCGGTCGTTCGCGCCGTATGTCTGGCAATGCCTGGAGCAGGCGTGCCGGGAATTCCTGCCGCCGCCTGGGGCGTGCTAGGCTGTCGGAAAATCGCGTAATCGGGAGCGCAAGCGATGATGGAATTCAGCGGCAAGGTGGCGGTGATCACAGGCGCCGGCAACGGCATTGGCCGCGCCGCGGCGCTGGGTTTCGCCAGTCGAGGCGCCAAGGTCGTGGTGGTGGATCGCGACGAGGCGGCCGGCGAGGCCTCCGCCGGGATCATCCGCCAGCAGGGCGGCGAGGCGCGCTTCGTCGCCGCCGACGTCACGAAATCCGCGGACGTACAGGCCTACGTGAAGGCGACGCTGGACGCCTACGGCGCGATCGACTGCTTTTATAATAACGCGGGCATCGAGGGCAGTGTCGCCCCAACCGCCGAATACGACGAGGAGATGTTCGACCGCGTCATCGCGGTGAACGTCAAGGGCGTGTTCCTCGGACTGCGCCACGTCTTGCCAGTCATGATCAAGCAGGGACGCGGCGCGGTTGTGAATACCGCATCGGTGGCCGGGCTGGTGGCGTCGCCCGGGATGCCAGCTTATGTCGCGTCGAAACACGCTGTGATCGGCCTGACCAAGACCGCGGCCGGCGAAGTGGCGCGGTCCGGCGTGCGGGTGAACGCGGTATGCCCGGGGCCGATCGATACGCGCATGATCCACTCGATCGAGGTGATGCTGAACCCGAACGATCCCGCCAGCGTCGGCGCGCGTTACCAATCCAACATCCCGATCGGCCGTTATGGCACCGCAGAGGAGGTCGCGAACGTCGTGCAGTTCCTATGCTCTGACCTCGCAGGTAATGTCACGGGCGCGCACTACGTGGTAGATGGCGGCCGCACCGCAACCGGCGGTGCGGTGACCAACAATCTGATGAGGTGACCGCGATGATCACAGCCATCGTCCTGTACGACCTGCCGCCGGAGATCGGCCGCGAAGCGTGCCGGCAGCATTTCCTGAAGATCGCGCCGGACTTCCTCGACGTGCCGGGCTTCATCCGCAAGCAGTTCATCCACGACGTGGCCGGCGGCGTGGCCGGCGGTTCGTATATCTGGAAGGACCTTGAGTCGGCGAAGGCGTTCTATAGCGGCGCCTGGCTGGACGGTATTCGCAAGCGCTACGGCTGCGAGCCACGCATCACCTATTTCGAGACTTTCGCCATCGCGGACCAGGCAACCCGCTATGCCGGCGCGCCGGCGGATTGACGCGCATGCACAGGATCGTCCGCACGAAGTTTCTGGAGATTGCCTACCTTGAAAGCGGCTCCTCCGATGGCATGCCGGTTATCCTGCTGCATGGCTGGCCATCCGATGTGCATGACTGGGATGGGGTTTCGCAGGCGTTGGCTGCGGGCGGGTACCGCGTGCTGGTGCCGTGGCTTCGCGGTTACGGCCCGACACGGTTCTTGAATTCGGCGACACCGCGATCCGGTCAGCAAGCCGCGCTGGGTGCCGATGTGCTCGGCTTCATGGATGCGCTGGGCATCGGCCAGGCAGTGCTGGCGGGCTATGACTGGGGTGGGCGCGCCGCCTGCGTCGTCGCCGCGCTGTGGCCGGAACGCGTGCGCGGGCTGGTCTCGATCAACGGCTATGCGATCCAGGACATTGCGGCGTCCGGCCGCCCGGCAACGGCCGCGCAGGAACATCGCTACTGGTACCAATGGTATTTCCATACCGAGCGCGGACGCGCCGGCCTGGAACAGAACCGGCGTGACGTCGCGCGATTGCTGTGGCGGTTGTGGTCGCCGAACTGGCAATTCGACGACGCGACGTTCGATGCAACGGCAGCTAGCTTCGATAATTCCGACTTCGTCGATGTGACGATCCAGTCGTATCGGCATCGCTATGGCAACGCGCCGGGCGATCCGGCGTTCGATGCGATCGAAGAGCAACTTGCGGCGCAACCATCGATCTCCGTGCCAACCATCGTGCTGCATGGCGAGGCAGATGGTGTCGGCCCGGTGGCCGGTTCCACCGGCCACGCACACCATTTCACCGCCCGATATGAGCGGCGCGTTGTGCCGATGGCCGGCCACTTCCTGTCGCGCGAGGCGCCGGACACCGTCGTACAGGCGGTGTGCGACCTACTGGGCTGACGCTGCCATAACCGCAATGAAATCCGCACGTTTCCCAAGGAGGCCGTCCCAATGAACGACGCACCAACCATCGCTTCGGCACCATCGCTGGACGCCAAGGCGATCGCCGACCTGGCAGATCAATTATCGGGATTGCTGAGGCTGCGAACCCTGCCGATCGGCATGAAAGGGTTCGCCGACCTCGAGGCTATGGCAAACGTGCCAGGGGTGCGCCGGCCACCACGCGGCAAAACGTTTTCGACGTGCCAGTTGGTGACGCAGGCGCGCATGGCCGGGTTCACCCTGGGCATCACCACCGAGAACATCCCGGAGTTTTCCAGTTGCTCCAGCGTGATCGGCCTTGACGCGCCGGGCGAGATCTACACCTCCGGCCGCAAGATGGAAGGCGTGTGGTTCGAAAACCGCGAGGCCGCGGCTGCGCATCAGGCCGGCATGTCGCGCGTGGCGCCGGGGACTTACCAAGGCATGGTGGTGTCGCCGCTGCGATCGGCGCGGCTCGATCCGCCGGACATCTGTCTGTTCTACGGCAATCCGGCGCAGATGATCCTGTTCATCAACGGCCTGCAATGGAGGAACTACCAGCGCTACGATTTCAGTATTACCGGCGAGAGTGCCTGCGCGGATTCGTGGGGCCACGCCTTGAAGACTCGCACGGTGAGCCTGTCGATTCCGTGTTATGCGGAACGCCGCTACGGTGCGGTGGCCGACGACGAGATGCTGATGGCCTGCCCGCCGGACGATCTGCAGCGCGCGGTGACTGGACTGCACGGGTTGTCGAAGGCCGGGCTGCGTTATCCGATCATGCCGTTCAGCCCACAGGCAGAACCGGCGGAGGGAATGGCGAAGAGCTACGCTGGCAAGAGCTGAACGCTCCGCGTCATGGTGCGCGCAAGCACACCATGACGCGGTTGCGTTACGGCTTCGCGAACCGCACTGTCGTCAAATGATCTGCCACCGTCAGTGGCGCACCGGTCGCCGCCCGCACCTCATCAACAGTGAACCCTGGTGCGATCTCCCGCATCCGGAACCCGTTGCCGGTCGGTTCGAACAATCCGTAGTTCGTCGCGACCAGCGTCACCACGCCGCGCGCCGTGACTGGCAGGTCGCAACGTTCCACCAGCCGCGGCTTTCCATCGCGCGTCACGTGCTCGAGAATGATGAACACGCGTCGCGCGCAGGCTGCCAGATCCATCGCGCCGCCAATGCCGCCGCCCTTCTGGCCTTTCAACTTCCAATTAGCGAAGTCGCCAGAGCATGCCACCTGGTAGGCGCCCATCACCGTCGCCTCGATATGCCCGCCGCGGATCACGCCGAAGGAATCCGCATGATGCACAACCGCCGCACCCGGACGCAGCGTGACATTCTGCCCGCCGGCGTTCACCAGGTTCAGATCCTCCTGCCCTTCCGGTGCGATCGGGCCGTAGCCGATCACCCCGTTCTCGGAATGATAGATGATATCGCGCTCGCCGATATCGGTATTGGAACACAGCGTCGGAATGCCGACGCCCAGATTGACAATCCAGCCGTCCTGGAATTCCAGCGCGACGCGGTCCGCCATCTGCTGACGGGTCAGGCCTTTGGTTTCGCTCATCGGCGGCGCTCCTGACGGCGGGTGGGCCAGAGTCCTTCGGGCGCCGGCGGCACCTTAACTAACCGGTTAATGTAGATGCCCGAGGTGTGCACCATGTCGGGATCGATATTACCGGCCGGCAGGATGTCTTGCTCCACTTCGACGATCGTCACGCGCGCCGCCGTCGCCATCACCGGGCCGAAATTGCGTTGCGAGCGGTGGAATTGCAGATTGCCGAACGTGTCGGCCCGCGTCGCGCGCACGAACGCGTAGTCCAGCGGCAGTGCGTATTCGAGCAAGTACTCGCGGTCGTTGATCACCCGCGTCTCGCGGCCCTCGGCGAGTTCGGTGCCCACCGCCGTGGGCGTATAGAAAGCCGGAATGCCGGCACCTGCCGCGCGCAACCGTTCCGCCAGCGTGCCTTGCGGCACCAGCTCCGCCTCCACTTCGCCGGATTCATAGTACTTGGTGAATGGCAGAACGTCGGTGGGGCGCGTCGCCGCGGTGAAAGCACAGATCACCTTCTTCACCTGGCCATTTTCCACCAGCATTCCCATGTCGGGCATGCGTGGCTGTTGCGCCCCGCCTGTCGTATTCCCCACCAGCGTAAGCCGCTTCGCCCCGTGCTCCAATAGCGCCTTGATCAGGTTGAACGGCACGCCTGGCATCGCGAATCCGCTGAAAGCGATGGTGGAGCCATCGGGAATGTCCGCCACCGCCTCCCGGAACGAGCCAACCTGTTTGGATTTCTGTGTCATGTCCCTCCCACCCGTCGTCACTTCGTTCGGATCAACAGGCATGGGCGAACGGGAGTCAAGTTGCGTACCCCCGCCATTGGTGGCACGTCCCTCCTCACCCGGCCAGCACCTTGAACCGATGGTCATCGTCCATTGCCATCTGGTTCACCAGGTCGATCTCCCAGGCCAGATAAGCGCGCATCGCATCCTCGACGCTGCCGGCTTGCTCGCGCGCACGCAGCCTCATGTCGTCCGGTGCGCTCGCCATGCGCGTCGCCCCGGGTTCCAACCCTAACCCGGCGGCAACCCACGCTTTGGTGCCGCCGGAAAGTGCAAACACCGCAGCCGGCGCTCGGCCGTTCCATTCCGCCGCGGCCAGACGCGCCAGAGCACCGTCCGACGACGTGAACACGATCTTCGCCGTCGCCGGCAGCGCGCCAAACGCCCCCTCCAGCCGAGCGCGAATCGCGTACCAAGCGCCAGGAATATGTCCGGCAGCGAAGCTCCTGCTCCAGTTCAGATCGACCACAACCACAGTTCCTGCCTGCAACTGATCGCGTAATGCCACAACAGCGATCGACGGTACTAGCAGGTCGTCCAATCCAAGGACGCGCGGTGCATAGGCCCCGGTTGCCGTACCGGCGGAGCGCATATCCAGCGTCAGCACTGCAACATCCCAGCCCATCTGCTGCATCCAGTGCGCGGTCATCGTGGCGCGAACGCCGTCGTCATCCACCAGCACGACGCGCGCTCCCCAGGTGGCAACGTGCCGGTCTGTCTCCTGCACCAGTTGCCCGCCGGCAACATGCTTCATGCCCGGCACATGTCCGGCCGCAAATTCCGCCGGCGTGCGCACGTCGAACACGTACAGGCTGCGCGTCGCTTGCTCTGCCCGCCAACGCTCCAGTGTCGCCGGATCGATCGTACTGATTCCGCCTCGCGCCGCCACGCGAGCCGCGGCCGCGCGCGCGGCGGCCCGACCGGCCTCAGAGACAGCGGGGGGCTGTGCGGTCGCACCCTTCAACACCTGGAAGCCTGCCAGATGCCAGGCCTGCGTGCCATCCTTCAGCGACACCACCTTATTCGGCACACCGGCATTGATCAGCGACTGCGCGCCGATGATGCTGCGCGTGCGGCCACCACAATTCACAACTACCGTGGTGTCCGGCGACGGCACCAGGTCGGCGAACCGATACACCAACTCGGCCCCGGGAACGCTGATCGCGCCGGGGATGCTGTTGTCGTGGTATTCTTCGTAGGACCGGCTGTCCAACAGCGCGATGTCCGCGCGTGAATCCAGCCAGTCCTTCAATTGCTCCGCGGAGATCCACGGCGTGCCGGCCTCGTGTTCCACGACTTCGGCGAACGCCTTGCTGGGCACGTGCACGCCGCTGTAAATCCGGTAGCCGGCCGCTTCCCACGCGGCGACGCCGCCCTGTAGCACCGAAACATCCCCATAGCCCAACGCCGCCATGCGCGATGCCGCGCGCTCGGCGAGGCCCTCGCCGTCATCGCACCACACCACGCGGACGGAACGGCGGGGGACCATCTCGTCCACCAGCATTTCCAGGCGGCTGAGCGGGACGCAGGCCGCCATCAGCAGATGCCGCGCGTCAAACGGCACCTCCTCGCGCGCGTCGAGCAATGCGATCTCGCCGCCATCATGCAGGCAGGCCTTCAGGCGGTGCGCGTCGATCTGGCTGACCATGTCCGGTCTCCTTCCCGTTCTTGTTCATTCCCTTGCTCCCTTGCTGCCGCGATTTTGCCGCCGCCGCAATGCCGATCAAGCGCGGCGGGGGGACATGCGGCACACTGCCGGCATGTCCAAGCGAGACCCACCATGAACCCTGTCGGCAGGGCCCTTTGGTTCATCGAGGCCCATCTCGGCGCCGATGCGTCGCTGGCGGACATCGCAGACGCCAGCGGCGTTTCGCGCTATCAGTTGTTGCGCGCGTTCGGCTCGGCGACCGGCCATTCGGTGATGCGCTATGTGCGCGGCCGTCGCCTGAGCGAAGCGGCGCGGCTGCTGGCGGTGGGCGCGCCAGACATCCTGACCGTCGCGCTCGACGCCGGCTATGGATCGCATGAAGCGTTCACCCGCGCCTTCCGCGACCAGTTTGGCCTGACGCCGGAAGCGGCACGCGAACGACGCAGTCTCGACAATATTCCCTTGGTGGAGGCCATCAGAATGGACGAATCGCTGATCGTAACCTTATCCCCACCGCGGTTCGAAGCCGGACGCACGTTGCTGGTTGCCGGCCTCGGCGAGCGCTACCGCTTCGAGACGAACCACGGCATTCCGCTGCAATGGCAGCGCTTCGTGCCGTATATCGGCAACATTCCGGGTCAGGCCGGTACCGTGGCGTACGGCGTATGCTGCAACAGCGACGGCGCCGGAAACTTCGAGTATATCACCGCAGTCGAGGTCAGCAGCTTCGACGATCTGCCCGCCGAACTGCGCCGCGTGCGGATTCCCGCGCAGCGCTACGCCGTGTTCACCCATCGCGACCATATTTCGACCATGCGCTGCACGGTTTACACGATCTGGAACAAGTGGCTGCCGGCATCCGGCTACGAAGTCGCGGATGCGCCGGATTTCGAGCGCTACGACGAAAGGTTCAATCCGCAGACCGGCACTGGCGAAGTAGAGATATGGCTTCCGCTCAAGGCGTGACCCGCCCCACAGCACCCGATCAGTGGGTGACGCCGTTCCGCACCTGGCGCAAAATCGTGCTGGCCAATCTCCAGCGCGTGTGACAAGGCTTGCGCACGATCGCGGGGCCTCACCACCATGTCGCAAAGTTTCACGCTGCATCCAATCGGTACCATCCACACGCCGTGGCGCAGCATTGCCGAGTGCCCACGCAACGGCCGCCAGCACGACCCCGCACCACAGTGCACGGTGCAACTGTTTCCCGAATTCAGCGCAGGCCTGCAATCGCTCGACGGGTTTTCCCATCTGATTCTGCTATATTTGCTGCACGAAACGAAGCAGCCCAGGCTGGTGTTCACCCCTCCCTTCGACACCCAGCCCCGCGGCATCTTTGCCACGCGCGCCCCCTGGCGGCCGAACCCGATCGGTCTGTCCGTCGTCGCATTCGACGGCATGGCCGGGCTGGACTGTTTGCAGGTGCGCTACCTGGATTGCCTCGACGGGACACCATTGCTCGACATCAAGCCCTATTTGCCGACCACCGACAGCCAGCCGGACGCGCTTATGGGGTGGCTCGACCCGCACGCCACAAGGAATAGCCAGACCGGGCGTTCCTGACCGGCCCCCTGCGTCTTGCCCCTTGCATCTCGATTGACTTGGCCGCGCCGCTTCGTCAGTTTCGCGCCCACTGGGACGGTTCCGGCGAACGGCCGGGACGCAACAACGGGAGGACGGAATGGGAAGCCGCCGCGCCGCGACGCGCAGATCGCGCGTGCCTGTGCGTACGACGTAGATGCCGGCCGATCTTTTACAGCCCGGTCAGCCGCTGCTGGCAATCCGCGGCGTTAAGGTCCGCTTTGGCGGCGTTATCGCCCTGGGCGGCGTGTCGTTCGACGTCGGCTACAGCCAGATCTGCGGCCTGATCGGTCCCAACGGCTCCGGCAAGACCACACTGTTCAATTGCATCAGCGGCATCTACCGCTACCAGGAAGGCGACATTTCCTTCGAGGGGAACTCGCTGAAGGGCACGCCGCGTCATCGCATGGCCGGCCTGGGTATCGGCCGCACCTTCCAGAACGTCGCGCTGTTTCGTAACCTGAGCGTGCGCGACAACGTGCTGGTCGGCGCACATCACCTCGCCCGGTCGGGCTTCGTCGCCAACGCGTTCCGGATCCCCTCCGTACATCGCGAAGAACGCGATGCCGCTCACCGCCTGCAAGTCTTGCTCGATCTGCTGGAATTGCACGAGGTCGCGGACATCCGCGCCGGCAGCCTGCCGTTCGGCACCCAGAAGCGTGTCGAACTTGCCCGCGCCCTGATCGGCGGCCCCAAGCTGCTTTTGCTCGACGAGCCGGCGGGTGGACTGAACCACAGCGAGGTCGATGAGCTCGCCTTGCTGCTGCATCGCATCCGCGAGCATTTCACCCTTAGCATCCTGCTGGTGGAACATCATATGAACCTGGTGATGCGCGTGTCCGACAAGGTGGTCGCGCTGGAATTCGGCCTGAAGATCGCCGATGGCACGCCGGACGAGGTGCGCGCCGAGCCCGAGGTGATCCGCGCCTATCTCGGCGAGACGCACACGCAGGTGGACCATGTCAGCGCAGCCTGAGGCGCCCATCCTGGACGTAAAAAATCTGCACGCCGCCTATGGCGAGACCAGGGTGCTGCACGGCATCGACTTCGCCGTGCGAGACGGCGGCGTCAGTGCATTGCTCGGCGCCAACGGTGCGGGCAAGACCACGACGCTGCGCGCCATTTGCGGCATGGTGAAAACGCAAGGCGAGATCCGCTTCGCCGGTGAACGCATCGACGGCAGCGCGACCGAGGACGTGGCGCGCCGCGGCGTCGCGCATGTGCCGGATGGGCGCGGCACGTTTCTCGAACTGACGGTCGAGGAGAATTTGCGGCTTGGCTCCTATACGCGCCGGGACCGCGGTGTGGCGGCGGATTTCGAACGCATGTTCGGCTACTTCCCCCGGCTGCGCGAACGCTTCCGTCAGCAGGCCGGCACGCTGTCCGGCGGCGAGCAACAGATGCTGGCGATCGCGCGGGCGCTGGTGCTGCGGCCAAAGCTGCTGCTGCTGGACGAACCGTCCTTCGGCCTGGCGCCCCTGATCGTGCAGGAGATTTTCGCGATCATGCGCCGCATCCGCGCGGACGAGCATGTCAGCATCTTGCTGGTGGAGCAAAATGCCAGCCTGGCACTGGAGTTTGCCGAGGACGCGTATCTGCTGGAAACCGGGCGCATCGTCGTTGCCGGGCCGGCGGCGGAGATCAGCCAGGACGAGTCGGTGCGCCGATCGTATCTGGGGTACTGAGTAAAATACCCCTGTCCCGACTTCGGCGGGAGAGGGTGGGTGAGGGTGCTGCAAGCGGCACGGTCACCCTCACCTGACCTCCCCCGTCTTTGGCGGGAGAGGAAAAAGAATAAAAGGAGGCTGCTCTTGGAAGGCGTGTTGCACCAGGTCCTGTCCGGCATCGCCAATGGCGGCATCTATGCCTCCGTGGCGCTGGCGTTGGTGATGATCTACCAGGCGACCCACCACCTGAACTTCGCCCAGGGTGAGATGGCGACGTTCTCCACCTACATCGCGCTGACACTGATCAATTTCGGCCTGCCCTATTGGGTGGCCTTCGTCATCACCGTTGCGCTGTCGTTCGTCATCGGCGCGATCATCGAGCGCATCCTGATGCGGCCGATGATGGATGCGCCGGTGCTATCGTCGGTCGGTGTATTCATCGGCCTGCTGCTGATCATCAATGCGTGCAGCGGCTGGTTCTTCGATTATACGATCAAGCAATTTCCAACACCATTTCCCAGTCAGCCGATGCTGGGCGGCTACATCTCGGGCCATGAGCTTGGGTCCACCGCGGTGACGCTGATCGTATTGCTCGCGGTATACTTGTTCTTCCGCCACACCAAGCTGGGCCTGGGCATGCGTGCCGCGGCGTTCAATCCGGCCTCCGCGCGGCTGGTTGGCATCCGTGTCGGCTTCATGCTGTCGCTGGGCTGGGGCCTTGCCGCGGCGATCGGCGCCATCGCGGGAATGATGGTCGCGCCGATCGTCTTCCTCGATCCCAACATGATGGCCGGCATCTTGCTGTATGCCTTCGCCGGCGCGTTGCTGGGCGGCATCGACAGCCCACTCGGCGCGGTCCTGGGAGGCTTCGCGGTCGGCATCATCGAGAATCTCGGCGGCGCTTATCTGGTTGGCACCGAACTGAAGCTGAGCCTGGCGCTGGTGATCATCGTTGTCGTTCTGGTAGTGAAACCGACCGGCCTGATGGGCCGAGCCGTGCAGAGCAGGGTGTAGGGTGATGCAGAAGGACGAGGCGATGCGGGGCGGGGCAGTGCAGGCTGGCGTGAAACAGCCCATGCCCGGCGACATATCGTTCGACGCGCATGCGAATCCCGTGGTCCCCGCGGATACCGGCACGAACACATACACAACGGCCGCCTATGGGTCGCTGCCCCCCGAGGTGGTGGAAGCTGCCACGGCAGATGAGCGCACCATGGCGCGCGGCGGCGCGTGGTTGATACTGATCGCGGTGCTCGCTGTCGCGATTGTCCCCACCGCGTTTTTCAACGGCTATCACCTGTTCCAACTTACAATGGTGGTGGTTTACGCGATCGCCATTCTCGGGCTGTCCTTGCTGACAGGATTCAACGGCCAGATATCGCTGGGGCACGGCGCGTTCTATGCGATCGGTGCCTATACCACTGCCATTCTCATGTCGAATTTCGACGTGCCATACTGGGCAACGCTGCCTGTATCGGCGGTGGTCTGCGCCGCTGTCGGTTTCCTGATCGGCTTGCCGGCGTTGCGTCTGGGCGGGCTCTACCTCGCGTTGACCACTTTCTCGCTGGCGATCGCCGTGCCGCAATTGCTCAAGCACAAATCGGTCGAGGATTGGACTGGCGGCGTGCAGGGCCTCGTGATCGACAAACCCGACGCACCGTTGGGACTGCCGCTGTCCGGCGACCAGTGGCTGTACCTGTTCACGCTTGCGGTCGGCTGCGTGATGTTCGTGATAGCCTGGAACATGGTGCGCGGCCGCATCGGGCGGGCGATGATGGCGGTGCGCGATCACGCGCTCGCGGCCGAGGCGATGGGCATCAACCTTGCCATGCTGAAGACCCGCACGTTTGCAATGAGTGCGATGTTCACCGGCATCGCAGGTTCGCTCGGCGCGATCGCGGTGCAGTTCGTGGCCCCCGACAGTTTCGGCGTTTTCGTGTCGATCTTCCTGTTCGTCGGACTGGTGGTGGGTGGCGCGGCGTCGATCGGCGGCACCATCATCGGCGCGATCTTCATCCAGTTCATTCCCAACGTTGCAGACCAGGTGTCGAAGGCGGCGCCGGGTGCGGTGTACGGCGTCATCCTGATCGCCATGATGTTCCTGATGCCGGAAGGTGCGGGTGGGTTCATGTGGCGCATGTACCGGCGGATGCGGCGCAGGTAAGAAACGTCACCAGCTTCTTGCCTCGTGCGGCCTGTCCCGTCATGACGACGGAGGTCGGCATGATTGGTTCCGGCCGGTCGGTATCGCTGTCATAATAATCCGCCGGTACTGCGCATGCGATCGGGGCGCGGCGATGACGGGATTGTTTGACACCCTCCCCGCACCGGGCCACGCGGAACCCGAAGTTCTTCGAAGGCACGGTGGTTGCGAAAGAAGCTGCCGTGGTGCTGGCGGAGAGCGCGCAGCCGGCGCAAGTGCAAGCTGCGGCAGAGTAGCATGACCTCTCCCGCGCTGTGCGCCGGAGAGGTGTTATCCCGCCCGTCCCGAACTTGCATGCTGCACTGGGTGGAACCACGTCGTCACCAACCCGCATATCCGGCGATTGGGTCACCGATGCGCAGGTGCACGAGCCGATTGGCGCGCGCCATTCTCAGTTCGAACGGTATCGGAACAACCTGACGTGCCCTGCTCGTGTCGCCACGAGCAGGCACACGCCGGGTGTTCTTGCCGATCCTTCCTATTTGTTTGCCTGGCTCGCCTGCGCACGGCTGTCCGCGCTGCCCGAGTCATACTGGCCGACCGCTCCCTGCTGACCCGGCGGCGTCTTTCGCGCCGAAGCACCACCCAAACTATCCTGCGCAAAGGGCGGCGGCTTAACGGACGGGTTGTACTCGTTGGTCCAACTGGGGTCTCTGGTCTGGCTCGCCGTGCTCTGAGCAATGGCCGTTGCGGCACTCAGCGCCACTACCAATGCGGCGACGCCAGCCATGATACTGAACTTCATCTCGCATTCTCCTATTTGGGGTCCGCCAACATCTATCGCAGTGGTGCAGTAGTGTTTGGCCATCGACGCCACTTGCTGAACGCGACATCAACCTAGTTGCAAGTGGCTGCCGATTCTTGTTAAAATTAGTGTAATTTGGTCGATTACAAGCCAGGGGCGCGATTTTTCTGCGGCGGGCTCAAAGCGCCTGCCTGAAAAAGCTGGTAAAGCCGTGGAATCGCTAATGCGTTGGACCGCGGTCGCAGGACGCCTATTCATGTGCAGTGGGCGGTTGCGGGCGGTCGATCTGTACAGTGGCGGTCATTCCAGCAGCCAGAGTAACGCCCGGGGGCGCGTCGTCGATGTGAATACGCACCGGAATCCGCTGCGCCAGGCGCACCCAGGTAAAGATTGGATTGACCGTGGCGACACCTTGTCCATTTGGTTGCGCATTGGGGATATTGATGGCTCGTGCAATGCTATGGACGTGGCCATGCACGATCTGGCGATACCCCAGCAGCTTTATTTCAGCCGCATCGCCGATGTGGATCGAATCCACATTAGTTTCCTCAAAATAGGCATCGACCCAGAACGAATCGGCATCGACGAGCGATATCACATTTTGCCCTTCGGTTGCGAAGTCGCCGAGCTGCGTCAACAGATTGGTCACCCAGCCATTGACCGGAGAATGGATAACGGTCCGTTCTAGGTTGACCCGCGCCTGGTCGAGATTGGCCAGAGTCTGTTGGTACTGAGCCTGGGCAGCGACCGCCTGAGTTTCATAGCTCTGCTGTTGTTCAACGCTGACCGACAGATTGGAGAGCTCTGCTCGACGCTTGGCCTCATGCTGGGCGTTTTGCATATTCGCCTCCGCCTGCTGCGCTGCTGCTTCGCCAAGGCGAACGGAGATTGCGTAATTGGTCGGGTCAATGACCATCAATGGATCGCCTTTGCGAACGAATTGGTTGTCTGTAACCGGCAGCCCGACAATGCGCCCCGAAACCTCTGGCGCCATCGTCACGACATAGGCGCGCACTGTCCCGTCACGCGTCCACGGCATCCCAATATAAGCGTTCCACATTGCCCCGCCGAGAACGGCGGCGAGCGCCACCGTGGCGAACGTGATCAGTATCGGTGTGATACGCCGGCGCCGCGGCGCGGCGCGGACGACCGGGTCGGACGACCGGGCACTCCCGCGACGGGCGTTGGTCGTCTCCGGCTGCGATTTGGCTTCAACCTCGGACATGGTTGGCCTCAGCGCGCAGCGACAAGCTTCGGTGACAATGCCACGATCGGCGCAACAACGATGCCGAACGGCCCGATCTCGGGGATCGTCGGGGGATCCAGGCTTCCGCCTCCTATCACTTGCTGAGCGCAGCCTTCGCGGTCTGTCCGTATTGCTCTGGCGTCGTAATGCGGCGCCTACCTCATAAATTGCGCTTCGTGCCGTTTCTTCCAGCCTGCCCGCAACAATTTAATGGTGTTGCTCCATCCCGGGCCCAGCGAAGCGAGATGGACTTCGGTAAATTCCGGTAAGAAACCCGGTGAATGGCCACGCGGCCGCGTTGTCGCCGCGCGATCACGCCTTCGGAGCGAATCATCAGCGCGCGACGATCAACACCATCGATGATAGCACAATCGTATAGACCGCAAAAACGAACAGAGCGGGATGCCAGACATGGCGCAGCAGACCATACCGGACAGCGATCCGACGCACCGCGATCGTGACGATCCATGCGGCGACCATCATCACCGATATGGGCGCGACGTAAACGCCAAACAGGTCGATCTCGGCAAACCTCATCGGGGCGCTGCATCAAAGTAGGCTGCATGCGGGGTCAGCACTTCCGATAACGCGAGAATGCTGCTGCGCGCCCGCAGCGTCATTTGCCTCTCCGGCGCATTGCGTCCACGAGACGCAAGTACCGATTCCAATTGGTCAAGATGCGTGACCGCCCTGAAGCTGTTGCCCTGAACCAAAGCCATGAATGCCGGCTCGAGACAGGTGCTGAGACCAAGGTCGCTCGCGGCATCACGTAGCCGCATGATCTCACTGCCGGCGGAAAGGGCTGCCAGCATCTGCGCGCGCTGCAGTGGCGTCGCCTCCTCGGGCATGGCAGAGAGCCGGCCATGGGCATGGCCTTTCCAGTCATCGTATGCGTGGCCGCTTGCCAGGCGGCATACATCCCGCAAGGTCAGCGCCAACAGACGGCGCGTGCGGAACGCCGGCGACAGCGGCGGCAGCACGCGGAACGCTAACGTCGCCACCATGGAGCCGCCGACAAGTGCCAGTGCCACGTTGTAGTACTGCTCTGGATCGTAGCTCATCTGGTTTATCGGCGCGAGCAGTGGTAAGAAGTTGGCCCCCATTGGTATGAACAGCATCGCTTGCAATGGCTTTGCCATCAGAGAGCCGACGGGAACCAGATACGCGCCAAGGACGACGCTCAATCCCGCGAACGTTTGCACCTGGGGGAGCACCGCGAATGCCACTATCGCTGCAAAGACCGCCGCCAGTGCACTGCCGGCCGCGAACCGCAGCGCCGCGTCATATGCCTGGTCCGCACGGGGCGACATCAGAATGACGGTGATGGCGGCCCAGGTGATTGCTCCGGCGCCGCTCGGCCAGGCTGTGACAATCCAGAACAGAGCGACAACGCCAATCGTCAGGATGGCGCGTCCGGCGTTGATCAGAGCAGGCAGCCAATCGGGAAAGCGCAGGCGGACGACGCCGCGATGCGCCGGCCGCGCAGGATCCTGTACAAGCAAAGCCAGTCCATTGAGCGCTTGGATCACACCCGTCAGCGCGCCGGCCGTGCTGTCGGCAAGCAGACGGAGCGATGGTGTGTCGGCTGGCAACGCTGTAAGTCCCTCACACGCCGTTTCGTAAATCCGGTACAGCCTTATTGGATCGGCCATCCATCGTGCCGCATCACCGTCCTCCGGCGGAAGCAGTAGCTCCGGTGGAAGGTATTGCAGGACCGCAGCCGCGTCCGTTCGAGCCTGGCTGTGACTTAGCTGATCCAGGTGATTGGCGATTGCACGCCACCCGGCGAGTGCTGTGAACAGGCCGTCTACGGCTTGCTGTAAAACTCGTGAGTGATAGCGGATCTCGGACGATTCCCCGATGGTCTGGTCAATCAGCGGATCGAGGGCGATGACACGGCGGATGAAGTCGCGCCGGATCGGTCGCGAGTCGGGAAGTTCCGACCCGGCCATCGTCAACCCGCTTGTAATATCCGTTGCAATGCCGGCGGTCAGGTCCGCAAACTGACTCGCCAGCCGACGTCGCGCCCCACCGAGATCGGTAATGGTAAGAACAACGCCCGCGCTGACAATGCCTATGGCGATCTCGCTGACGCGGAACACCGCCAGCATGAAGATGTCTCCGTTCACGCCACCGGTCGGGCCGAGCTGATCGCCGGCGATGATCGCCGCGGTGTAGCCTGACAGGGCCGCGGCATAACCGGCAAAGTTGTGCAGCACCGTGGCGGCGAAGGCGCAGGCGCCGCCCCAAAGCGCCAGCCCTATCAGAAATGGGACGCGGTCGTCCGGGAAACATACTGCCAGCAGGACGATCGCCACCGCGCCCACGACAGTGCCAATCATGCGAAACCAGCCCTTGCGCAGCGAGGCGCCGAGTTGTGGCTGGCAGACAATTGCCGCAGACGTGCCGGCCCAATACGCATTGTCGAGCTGCAGCCAGAACGCCAAATACAGTGCCAGGCAAACTGAAGCCCACAGCCGAAGGCTGAACGTCAGCGGCGGCCCCCAGGCGGCCAGCTCATTGGCAAGCCGAGCCCACGCTGTGGAGACCGGTTTCCCTTCTGCCCATTCGGTCGTCTGCAACACTGGGACCGCTCGTTCAGTCCGCTGCGGCAGCGACGTAGGGCTTCACCATCTTTGTCGGATCGACCACGCGATCGAACGTTGCCTCATCGACGAAGCCAAGCTGCAGAGCCGCCTGCTTCAGCGTGAGATCGTGCTCCAGGGCATGATGGGCGATAGTCGAGGCCTTGTCGTAGCCAATCACCGGCGCGAGCGCCGTCACGAGCATGAGCGAACGGTCCACGTATTCAGCGATCTTCTTGCGGTTGGGACGCGTGCCTTCGACCAGGAATCGGCGGAAGTTCGTGCATCCGTCGGCCAGGATGGTGATCGACTGGGCGATGTTGGCGATCATCAGCGGTTTGTAGACGTTCATCTCAAGATAGCCACCGGCGCCGCCGAAGCCCACTGCCACGTCATTCGCCATGACCTGCACCGCGATCATCGTGAGCGCTTCCGCTTGGGTCGGATTGACCTTGCCGGGCATAATGGAAGAGCCGGGTTCGTTCTCCGGGATCAGCAACTCCGCAAATCCGGCGCGCGGTCCGCAAGACAGCAGGCGAATGTCGTTGGCGATCTTGTAAAGCGAAACCGCCAGCGTGCGCAGCGTACCCGAGAGCTGAACCAAGGCGTCATGTGCGCCTTGCACCGTGAATTTGTTCGGGGCGCTGACGAACGGCAGTCCGGTGAACCGGGCGATCTCGGCAGCGACAGCTTCCGCAAAACCCGGTGCTGCGTTGATACCCGTGCCGACTGCCGTGCCGCCCAGCGCGAGCCGATAAACGCCTTTTAGTGCATCCTCGATCCGGTCCAGGTCATCCGAAAGCATGCCGCCATAGCCCGACCATTCCTGGCCCAATGTCAGCGGCGTGGCATCCTGCATGTGGGTTCGACCGATCTTCACGATGTCGTCCCACTCCGCCGCCTTCGCCGCGATCGCATCACGCAGTGCTGTCACCGCGGGAACCAGTCGCTGCTTCGTATTGACGGCGGCGGCAATGTGCATCGCCGACGGGAAATTATCGTTGGACGATTGCGACATGTTGACGTGGTCGTTCGGATGCACCGGAGTCTTGCTACCGAGTTCGGTTCCTGCGATCTGAGAGATTCGATTCGCGATCACCTCGTTGACATTCATGTTGAACTGGGTGCCGCTGCCGGTCATCCAGACGTGCAACGGAAACATGTCGTGGTGCTGGCCGGCGAGGATTTCGTCGCAGACACGGGTGATCAGGTCGAAGGCTTGCTGGTTCAGCCGATTGCCTGCGTGGTTGGCCGCCGCCGCGCACCGCTTCAATATCGCATAGGCGGTGATCATCTCTCGGGGCATCAGGTCCTGCCCGATGCTGAAATGCTCCAGCGAGCGCTGCGTTTGTGCGCCCCACAGCTTGTCTGCGGGAACCTCGACCTTGCCGAGGCTGTCAGTCTCGATCCTGTGTTCACTCACGTCGCACTCTCCTATCGGGCTACCGCATCGCCTTCGCCATTCGCGTCATGACAGAAGGGATCATGGATCAGTGCAACTTCACTTGGGGGCCTGTGCCACGCGCCAAAACGCGGACAACGACGCCAAGCACCGCCCGCGCAGTGCCGCCCAGCGCCTGATCGTGCATGATACGCAGCGAGCGGTACATGATCTGCGCAAACAAGCCTTCGACGAAGAAGCTGCGGCCGAACAGGAAGCCCATCAGGTTGCCGACCGTGCTCCATTTGCCAAGCGAAACCAGTGACCCGAAGTCGCGGTATTTGTAGGGCAGCAGCGTCCGGCCGCGCAGCCGGCGCTCGATCTGGTGGACCATGTGCGACGCTTCCTGATGCGCGGCCTGCGCCCGCGGCGGCACCGGCGTGGCTGAACCAGGCAGCGGACAGGCAGCGCAGTCGCCGATCGCAAAGATGTCCGGATCGTACGTCGTCTGCAATGTTTGCTCCACGACAAGCTGATTGATGCGATTGACCTCCAGCCCGTCGAGCTGCCCTAGCAATTGCGGGGCTTTGACACCCGCTGCCCAGACGGCAAGTTCCGACGCAATGAACGATCCGTCGGCGAGCGTGACTCCCTCCGCCGTGATCTGTGTCACCATGGCGCTGGTGCGAACCTCGACTCCCATGTCGTTGAGCAAGCGGTGGGTGGCTTCGGATATGCGTTCGGGCAAACCGTTCAGGATGCGCGGCGCAGCCTCGATCAGGACTATGCGGACGTCGCGCTCCGGGTCGATGCGATCGAGTCCGTAGGCGACCACTTCGCGAATCGTGCGATGCAGCTCCGCCGCCAGTTCGGTGCCGGTCGCACCGGCGCCCACGATCGCAACATGGAGCTGGCCTGGACGCACCGGGCCTTCCTGTGCCTGCGCACGCAGGCAGGCGTTGACCAGGCGCCGGTTGAAGCGCTGCGCCTGCACCAGAGTCTCCAGCGGTACCGCATAGTCCGCCACACCTGGCGTGCCGAAATCGTTGGTGATGCTGCCGATCGCGATCACCAGCGTGTCGTACTCCACCGAACGTGGTGGCGTGACCTGGCGTCCTTCATCATCGAACATGGCGGCGAGGTACACTTGTCTTGCTTTCCGATCGAGCCCGGTCATTTCGCCGAGGCGATAACGGAATCCGTGCCAATGCGCCTGGGCCAGGTAGTTCACCTCGTAAGCCTCGGGATCGATGCTCCCTGCCGCGACCCCGTGCAACAGTGGCTTCCAGATATGGGTCCGGGCAGATTCCACAAGAGTAACGATGGCCCGGCCGCGCCGGCCCAGGCGATTGCCGAGCCGGGTCACGAGTTCCAGCCCGCCCGCGCCGCCGCCCACCACCACGATCCGGTGCACCGACGCTTCGCCAGCGCGCACACCGTCGGGGGCCGCTGGTATCTCCACGGGCGGATCAGCACCCATCACGTGATGATCCGCGTTGCGATGCAAGACGTCCGCCATATCGGCTCAATCCGTATATACTGGGCGATAGGTACGGGCGCGAACCAGCGCGCTCACATCGTCCGGCCGCGGAACCCGTGCCAGGCCCTGGTCGAAGATATAGGCCGCAACCCGCTCGGCGACATGGAGCGATGCTTCGAGGATGCGACTCTGCGGTGGATAGATCAGGCCCGTCGCGAGATTGTCCTCGCTGACCTGCTCTGCAACGGCCTTCGCGGCCACGATGAACATTTCCTCGGTGACTCGCGCAGCCTCGGTGGCAAACACCGCCATGCCCATGGCCGGAAAGATGTAAACGTTGTTGCCCTGACCGGGGACGAACCGTCGGCCGTCGATCTCGACCGGCGGGAACGGACTGCCGCTGGCGAACACCGCCCTGCCGTCGGACCAGCGATACGCCTCCTCCGCCGTGCATTCGCTGCGCGATGTCGGATTTGAATAGGGGAAGATAATTGGCCGCTCGTTGATCTCGGCCATCGCGGTGATCACCTCGCGATTGAACAGTTTTGGCACCGTGCTGACCCCGATGATGGCGGTCGGACGGAGCGCTTTGACCGCATCCACAAAGGTGGAAATCGGCGCCCGGTCCTGGACAAACGGCTTTTGGAAGTCCGCCAGATCCGTGCGGGACTTGACCAGCAGGCCATGGACATCGAACAGGGCATTGCGGCTCCTGGCCGCGCTGATGTCCACGCCCTCCATCGCCATGGCCTGGCTGATCAGTTCCGCGATACCCGTCCCGGCCGACCCGCCGCCGAGAAACAGAAAGCGCTGAGCTGTCAGTTTCTGCTGGGTTATGCGTAATGCGGCATAGATGCCGGCCAGCGCAATACCTGCCGTGCCCTGGATATCGTCGTTGAAGGTGCAGGTGCGGTCGCGATAGCGCGCCAGGATTGGAACCGCGTTGAAGTTGGCGAAGTCTTCCCACTGGATGCAGCATTTCGGATAAAGCGCCTGTACCGCCGAGACGAACTCATCGACGAACGACACGTATTCGTCACCACGGACACGCGCGTGGCGCAGCCCGAGATAGAGCGGATCATCGACCAGTGCCTGGTTGTTCGTGCCGACATCGAGGACAACCGGCAGGCAGTGTTGCGGTGGAACGCCGGCACAGGCGGTGTAGAGCGCGAGCTTGCCAAGCGGGATACCCATCCCGCCGGCACCAAGATCGCCGAGCCCCAGGATGCGTTCACCGTCGGTCACTACGATGAAGCGAACGTCTTTTTCCGGCCAGTTGCGCAGGATATCCTGCAGGCGGCCCTTGGCGCTGATCGGCAAGTACATCCCGCGCGCCGACCGAAAAATATGGCCGAATTTCTGGCAGGCTTCGCCAACCGTCGGGGTATAGACCAGCGGCATGTAAGTCGCCGGATCGGACATCATGACGGCGTAGAACAGCCTTTCGTTGCGCGCCTGCAGGTCCGACAGAACCAGATACTTCTGCAGATCGTCCCCGAGGTCGGCGATCTCGACACGCCTGCGGGCGACCTGAAGGTCGATCGTGGTCACCGCCGGCGGCAACAGACCTTCAAGCCCATACTCCCGCCGTTCCGCTTCGGTAAATGCGGTTCCCTTGTTGAGGCGAGGGTTGTGAAGACGCTCATACCCGGTTGGCTGTTGCGTCGTAAGTCCCGTCATGTTGGCCTCCATTTGGGTGACGTCATTCGCATATGGCAATGCGGCGGAGAGACCGCACCAAGTCCTGGTGAAACCAGGCTGGCCTGCACCGCATCACAACGCACTAGCCGGCCCCCCTGCATGCGCTCGCGGTTCCACTTGCTCTTGCAGGACTCTGACCAGAAGTACGTAATAGCGAAGCTGCAGCCGTAAGGGCTCCGGACGGTCTGCGACACAGTGTGCCGGCGTGCTCTGTGACAGCCGCACGGGCATACGTTATCGGGGACCGCGCCGCTTTGCTCCGAAAGTTGCGTGACGTTGGCCAGTAACTGTGCAGCCGGCGTCGTCTCGCCGAGCAGTGTTTTGGCCAAGGCAGTTCGTCCAGACGACGCAGTTCAATTCCCGCTTGCAAGAATCCCAGAGCAGAGAATAGTTCGCGCCCGCGAATTTCCAGGGCGCGCCGGCGCCGTCTGAAGTACCCGGTGTCGTGAGTGGACATCGACATGCCTCCAGAAGAAGCGGCGCAGAAATGGGCCCATCCGACTACCAATTACATGATCCGCCCACGTCTCCAAGCGGAGTTAGAATATTTCAGACGGTTTAAAGAGCGTCCGCCCGACCATTGCCTTCACATCTTTAAGACGATCATCTTCTGCTCCGTCGTCTCTCGCATGGTCCAGGGAATGCCGCCGATGCCGTTGCCCGACCGGCGTCGGCCGGCGAACGGCATACAGTCGGTGCGGCACGCCCCGTGATCGGCGCCCGATCGAACGCTTGCACGACCTCGATCATGACACCTGCCCATTCTGTGCGGCATAGGCACGCAACTCGTCCACCAGGACGTGCGTGTTCTCCGAATAGTCGACCGGGACTGTAACAAGATGAACGCCGCCCTCGGTGAAGGCGGCTTCAAGCGCCGGCGCCAGACCATCGGCGCTTTCCACGAGGCTGCCCTTTGCACCGTACGCCTGGGCGTAAGCGACGAAATCGGGGTTGCCGAATGTCATACCGAAATCGGTGAAATCGTCCACCGCCTGCTTCCAGCGGATCATCCCAAAGGCGTTGTCCCGCAGGATCAGCACAACGAGATTCAACTGAAGACGTATGGCCGTCTCCAACTCCTGCGAATTCATCATGAACCCGCCATCACCGCATACCGCCAAGACACGCTGGTTCGGATGGAGCATCGCCGCCATGATGGCCGACGGCAGCCCGGCTCCCATCGTCGCCAATGCGTTATCGAGCAACAGCGTGTTCGCGACCCGCGTGCGGTAGTTACGGGCGAACCAGATCTTGTACATGCCGTTGTCGAGGCAGACGATGCCATCTTCGGGTATCACCTGCCGCACGTCATGCACAATGCGCTGCGGCGTCAGCGGATAGCGGCTTTCTTCAGCCCGATCTCCAATGCGCGCCAAAATCTGCTCGCGCAGCGGCAACAGCGCACCAGCCCTTGGCAGTTTTCCTTCCAGGCGCTCAGCCAGCAGCGTGAGAGTCGGGCCGACATCGCCGATCAGTTCTGCATGCGGGAAGTACACCTCCTCGACGGTGGCCGGCAGGTAGCCGACATGCAGAACCCTCGGTCCAACCGGGCCCATCAGAAACGGCGGCTTCTCCACAGTATCGTGCCCGATCGAAATGATCAGATCGGCACGATCGATTGCCTGATGAACATAGTCCCGCTCGGACAGCGCAGCCGTTCCCATATATAGACCGGATCCGCCGGCAACCGCACCCTTGCCCATCTGGGTGTTGAAAAACGGGATCTGCAAACGCCTTACGAAATCCGACAAAGCGTCTGCCAGGCGTGGGCGGCTCGCTGCCGCGCCCAGCATCACCAGCGGACGCTCCGCTTGCAGGATCAGGTCTAACGCTCGATCCAACGCCGCGAAATGCGCGACCGGCAGCGCCATGGGGTGGCGTGGCACGGGCGAAATCTCGGGCGTCTCCTCCGCGGCAATATCCTCCGGCAGTTCCAGATGGGCAGGACCTGGTCTCTCCTGCTGGGCAACCCGGAACGCTTCTCTTACGATCGACGGGATGGTTGCGGTGCTGACGATCTGATACGCCATCTTGGTCAGCGGCGCCATGGTCGAAACGACATCCACGACCTGAAAGCGCGCCTGCTTCCGGCTCAGTATGCCTTTCTGCCCCGTGATCATGACCATCGGCATCGCGCCAAGCAGGGCATACGCGGCACCCGTCGTAAAGTTGAGTGCCCCGGGACCAAGGGTCGAGAGGCAGACACCAGCTTCACCCGTCAGCCGGCCATGCGTTGCGGCCATGAAGGCCGCCGCTTGCTCGTGGCGGGTCAGCACCAGCTTGATGTTCGAGCGCCGCAGCGCGTCTACGATGTCGAGATTTTCTTCTCCGGGGATACCGAAGATTTGCCGGACGCCCTCATTCTCCAGTGCCGCCACGAACAGATCGGCGCCCTTCATTGCGTTATGCTCCATAGTTGCCGCGCAGGAGTCGCACGTCACCGTCCATAGTAGATAGTCGCGACATGGGTGGCTTCCGCGAAGAATAACCAACGCTCGACCAACAGGCCGATCAGCGCAATGAGCGCGGCCGCAGTCGTCGCGATCGTGGGTGCGACGCCGAACGCAGAGAGCAATACAAGGATTGCCGGGACGAAAAAGGCGAGTCCAACTGCCACGCGTCGCAGCTTCATCGCGTGCTTTCGGGCAATCCGGTAGCCCATTTCGCGGAGAATGTAGTTTTCGGTGAAATGTGGTTGATCGAGCGGGCGCGCCGTGCCGAATGCGGTTAGTCCAGTGGCGGAAGCCAGTGTAACCAGCGGCTTCTGCGCATCGATGTAGCGCCAGTAGGCAAATTTCGCGCAGGCCGCGATGACGGCGGCGATAACGGCTGCCACGGCAGGCGCGCCCGCCGCGCCGAACCACAAGGCCCTAAGGGATGTCAGCAAGACCGCCCCGGAGAACACGGCATAGATCAGATAATCGGGGGCAGTGTGCGGATTATGCCATTGACGGATAGGCTTGAGACTGGCGTAGATCATCGCAGTGCAGCCGACCGTGACGAGGCCGAGCGCCGCTGCGAGTAGCCCGAAGGCCCGCGTGGCGACCGCGTCCGGCCCCAGCATCCACCAACAGGCGGCGAATGCGAGCGCAGGCGGGAAAGTCGTCAGCGAGGCAACACCTTCCCGGGACAGCCAGGAAGAGCGCCATTGG
This sequence comes from Acetobacteraceae bacterium, assembly GCA_035486135.1. Classification (GTDB taxonomy): domain Bacteria; phylum Pseudomonadota; class Alphaproteobacteria; order Acetobacterales; family Acetobacteraceae; genus JASHVB01. Next base: position 719 of record DATHNI010000497.1, on the reverse strand, counting down.
CTGAAGGCGCGCCAGGCACGCTCCGGATGACCCAGATGCAGCGTCGACGCGATCAGGCCGGCATTGGCGAAGGCAAGCGCTACGAGGACCACGGCCGGTATAAATAATGGCGCGCCCGGCAGAAGCCCAAACGTTGCCAGGATTCCGACCCAGGCAAGCAGCCCATAGCCGAAGCCTGTCAGTGTGGTGAGCAAGAGGACCGAGCTTGCCGGGGTCATAGCGACAGCACCTTGTCGAGCATTCGCAACAGCGCGTTGCCAGCGCCGCCCGCCGGCCGCTCGAGTGGCTTGGCCGGAATCGTTGCCTTGCGCGGCGGCAAATAACGGTTGACCGGTGCATAGCCGAGTTCCGGCATCAGGCCGACGCCGCCGCGGTCCGCGACGAGTTTTGAGACATGGCTATCGGGATCGCCCAGATCGCCGAAATGTCGCGCCCGCGCCGGACAGGTCGCGACACAAGCCGGCTCGCGTTCCGCTTTGGGAAGCGACTCGTTATAAATGCGGTCGATGCAGAGCGTGCATTTCTTCATCACGCCCTGATCCTCATCGAACTCGCGTGCACCATAAGGGCACGCCCAGGAGCAAAGCTTGCAGCCGATACAGATATCGGTGTTGACCAGCACGATCCCGTCTTCGGCGCGCTTATAGGATGCACCGGTGGGGCAGACGGTCACGCATTGCGGCTTCTCGCAGTGCAGGCACGAGCGGGGGAAATTCACT
>DATHNI010000496.1:0-7152 GCA_035486135.1 Acetobacteraceae bacterium | reverse complement strand
GAATTATCGCCATAGGCGATCATGCCGAGCTTGTCGCTCATGCCCCACTCGGTGATCATCCGCCGCGCCTGATCGGTCGCCATCTTGATGTCACCTGCCGCGCCGTTGGAGACCTTGTCGGGTCCGAAAATGATCTCCTCCGCCGCGCGGCCGCCCATCGCCATGGTCAGCTCGCCCAGCAGCTTCGACTTGCTCTTCGAGTAGCGGTCGCCCTCGGGCAGGCTCATCACCAGGCCCAGCGCGCGGCCACGCGGAATGATCGTGGCCTTATGCACCGGATCGCACTCTGGCTCGTACATCGCGCACAGCGCATGACCGGCCTCGTGATAGGCGGTCATCCGCTTCTCGGCCTCGGACATGACCAGCGAGCGCCGCTCGGTGCCCATCAGCACCTTGTCCTTGGCGTTCTCGAACTCGGCCATCGCCACGACGCGCTTGCCCATGCGGGCGGCCAGCAGCGCCGCCTCGTTCACCAGGTTCGCCAGGTCGGCACCCGAGAACCCAGGCGTGCCGCGGGCGATCACCTTCGGATCGACGTCGGAAGCGAGCGGCACCTTGCGCATATGCACGCGCAGGATCTTTTCGCGTCCGTTCACATCCGGGTTCGGCACGACCACCTGCCGGTCGAAACGGCCGGGCCGCAGCAGCGCGGGGTCCAGCACGTCCGGCCGGTTGGTCGCGGCGATCAGGATGACGCCTTCATTGCTCTCGAAGCCGTCCATCTCGACCAGCATCTGGTTCAGCGTCTGCTCGCGCTCGTCGTTGCCGCCGCCCAGGCCGGCGCCACGATGGCGACCGACAGCGTCGATTTCATCGATGAAGATGATGCACGGTGCGTTCTTCTTGCCCTGCTCGAACATGTCGCGCACGCGGCTGGCGCCGACGCCCACGAACATCTCGACGAAGTCGGAGCCGGAGATGGTGAAGAACGGCACGTTTGCCTCGCCCGCGATGGCGCGCGCGAGCAATGTCTTGCCGGTGCCCGGGGGGCCAACCAGCAGCACGCCCTTGGGAATCTTGCCGCCCAGACGTTGGAACTTCTGCGGGTCCTTCAGGAACTCGACGATCTCCTGCAGCTCGCCCTTCGCCTCATCGATACCGGCGACGTCGTCAAAGGTCACGCGCCCCTGTTTCTCGGTCAGCATCCGCGCGCGGCTCTTGCCGAAGCCCATCGCGCGGCCGCCACCTGCCTGCATCTGACGCATGAAGAACACCCAGACGCCGATCAGCAGCAGCATCGGGAACCAGGACAGCAGGTAATGCAGCAGCGGATTGACATCGGAATCTTCCGGCTTGGCGATTACCCGCACGCCCTTGTCGGTCAGGCGCTGCACCAGCGACGGGTCTTCCGGGGTGTAGGTCTGGAAAGTGCGCCCATCGCTGAGCTGACCGGACACGGTGTGGCCCTGGATGACAACGTCCTTCACCCGTCCGCCATTCACCTCACTGATGAAGTCGGAATAGGCCACCTGCGTCGCGGCGTTATGCGACGTTCCGGGCTGGAAGAGGTTGAACAGCACCACCAGCAGCAGGGCGATAATCACCCAAAGCGCGAGGTTACGGCCGAAATTGCTCATCGCGGTCTCTTTGCTCTCAACTCTGCCCCGGGGGGTCCGCTGGCGCCATCCGTGTGCGACGCCGCCGCTGCCCCCACTCCATCATCTATCGGCGGGACGTTCAACGATCGTTCCTACATAGGATGGCGTGCGCCATCCTGCATCCCCCTTGTAATTCCCTACCTATGCCGCAAGCGCCGGGTTGCTGCCCAGGAACGGTGCGCCACAGGCCGGGCGTGGCGGCGCGAAGATGACGCGCACCTGCGCACACGCCGCAGCATCAGGATACAGGAGATGCGGCACGGCCACCAGCATCCCGTCGGCACGCAACACCGGCAGGGTGCGCAAAACCGCCGTGGGCAGGCCGTCACGCGCGCGGAACTGGGCGGCCTCGTCCCCCAGCGCACCCAGTGTGGCGCCCGCCGGCACCCCCGCGGCGTCCGCCAGCCGGAAACGGCCGTCCCAGCGCGCGCCGGACACGGCTGGCACCGGCGCAGCCATGGCCGCCTCTTCCCGCGCCAACAGAAGACCGGGGCCGAGGCGGCCGGCCGGCAGCAAGCGGACCCCAGCCAATGTGGCGGCCGCGGGCGAAGCCGCCAGCGCATCCACCGCGTCGGGCGATGGCGGATAGGCGGCACCCGACACCATCTGGATCAACGATCGCAACACCGCCACCGGCAGGCGGGCCGCTGGCAGCACGACAAATCCTTCCGGGCGCAACGTGACGCCTGTCGCGAGAGCGATGGCCACGCTTTCCTCCTCGGCCGCCCGGGCGCGCGCGGCGACCGACGCGGCCGCGCCGATCGCGGCAATCGCCGCAGCCGCGTTGTCATGCCGCGCCAAGCCCGCGCGCAGCCGCGACCGCAAGGCCAACCTGTCGCGGTTGGACGGATCCTCCACCCAGTCGATACCGGCCGCGCACAGCAAGCCGCGTAACGCCGCGGGCGAAGCCGCCAGCAACGGGCGCAGCACGCGCACCGTTGGCCGCTCGACCACGCACGCCATGCCCGCCAGCCCCGCCGAGGCACTGCCGCGCAGCGCCCGTTGCGCCACTGTCTCGGCCTGATCGCCGGCGTGGTGCCCCAACAGCAGATGTAGCGCACCCAGCTCGGCACAGGCGACGACCAGGGTGTGGTACCGCGCCTGCCGCGCGCGTTCCGCCAGGGCAGGACCACGCTGCAGGTCCGTCAGTGTCAACACCCGCGTCGCGATCCCACGCCCGGCCAAACGTTGCGCCGTCAGCCGCGCCTCAGCGGCGGACGCAGCGCGCAACCCATGATCGACGATCAGCCCGATCACCGAGCCGCCGCGTGCCCGCACCCAGCCGTCGGCCAGGATCGTCAGCGCGAGGCTGTCGGCCCCACCCGAAACGGCCACGCTCAGCAGCGGCTGAGGTTCGAACGGCCCCAGCCGCGCCATTGCATTCGAGAACTGATCCCCCAGACCGGAGGCCGGACCCGCGGCAGGTCCGTTCACCTGCACGCGGCGCGCTGCCGCGTGGCGGCCACCGCGTCGCGCAGGTCAGGCCGCAGGTTGGGGAACTCGGCATGCAGCTTGGCCAGCGCCTGGCAAGCCGAGGTCTTGTCGCCGATCCCGGTCAACGAATTGGCCAGCCCCAGCAGGGCGTCCTCGGCGCGCGGGCCCTTGCGGGAACGGTTATAGGTGTCGTCGTAGGACAGCGCCGCCTGCGAGTATTGCCGCTGACCGAACTGCGCCTCGGCCAGCAAGAATTCCGCGTCATAGGCGCGCGGAGAGGCGCGGTTGGCCAGCACCTCACGGGCCGCTGCCTCAGCCGCGGGATAGTCACGCCGCGCCAGGGCCGCGTTGCCTTGCTGCATCGCCACTTCCGGCGTGCGTGGCGCCTGGGCGGGGGGCGGCATGCCGGGACCCGGAGGCATCATACCAGCGGGCATCGTGCCAAGCGTGCCTTGCGGCAATCCAGCCGGTGGTGCGCCAGCAGGCGGGGTCCCCGCCTGGGCCGCGGCGGCCGCCGCCTTGCGCGCCGCGGCCGCCGCGGCCGGATTCTCCATCTCGAACTTCAGGTCATCGATCTGCTTGCTCAGGTCGGCGCTCTGCTGCTGCAGGTTGTTCTGCAGCTCATCGGCGCGTCCACGGAGCTGGCGTACCTGGTCTTCCAGCTGCTGCACGCGCACCAGCAACTGCGCGGTCAGGTCACTGTTGCCGCCAGAGGGCGCGGGGCGCGCAGCCGCACCCAGCGACGAACCGCCGCCATTGGCGATCTGCTCCTGCAGCACCTGCACCTGGTGGCGCAGCTCGGCGATCTGATCACGCAGCGCGATGCCCTCGCGGCTCTGGATGTCGGTCTGTGCCCAGGCCGGTGCTGCGACAAGACCCACCACCAGCGCGGCGATCAGCGGCAATGGTCGCGGAAACCGAAACAGTCGCATGTCAGGCTCTCTCCTTGCTCAGAGCGTGCGCCCCCGCCACCGGTCGCGCCGCGCGGCAGGACAGAATGAGGCTGGGCCGGAACCACGGCGACACCATGGCCGACCGTCCCACATCACTCGTACCCAAAGCGAAACCGGCGGCCAAGAGGCCGCCGGTTCCACAACTCTCCGCGAAGGACGCGTACTCGGCGCTCAGCGCACCGAAGTGATCGCGTTGCGGTTCTGCGCCCAGGCCTGCTCGTCGTTGCCCATGGCGGTCGGACGATCTTTGCCGTAGCTGATTGTGGTGATACGGCTCTGTGCAACACCCCTCGCCTCGAGATAGCCGGCAGCGGCATTCGCACGACGCTGGCCCAGCGCCAGGTTGTACTCTTCGGTGCCGCGCTCGTCGCAGTTACCCGCGACCTGCACGTTGTTCTGCGGATACTTGCCAAGCCAGGCGGCCTGCTTGTCGAGCGTGGCACGCGCATCAGGCGACAGGTTCGCCACGTTAAAGGCATAGAAGACACGATCGCCAACGTTGCGGACCAAGTCCTCCTCACTACCCGGAACCGGGCCGTTGGACACGGCAGCCGCGCCCGAGCCGGTTGCGGCACCATTGTTAGACGAGCACGCCGCCAGCAGAGTGAGGGCGGTGGCTGCGCCGAGAAACTTCATGTTCATTTCGGTTGGTCCCTGGATGTAGGGTGCACAGCGATAGGTTCAGTACGGTCGTGGACGCAACGGTAACCTGTTCCGCCCGCCGGTGCGATTAGCCCGATGCTCCGCATCAGGTCAAGTTCACGTGTGGCACGAGCGGGACATATCATATCCGCGCGAGCGAGCGGCTTGGACGAAAGACGCGCCGTTGTTGCCACGCGCCTCTGATCCCGCGCTTTGGTCGCGCCGCAGGTCGATGCCCTCCAGCGATTCCGCCTCGGGCGATCACGCGCTGGTTGTTCGAGCCCGCGCTTCACGCCCTCCAACGAGTCCGCCTCGGGCGATCACGCGCTAGCCGCCCAGCGGCGACCAGGCGGGGTCCGACGCACTGGTGGGAGTGGCCACCCCGCGCTCGTTGAAGCCGGTGATATCGATTGAGGCCAGACGCGGCGATGCCCCTGGCCGGCCCTCGCGCCAGAACATGATGACACGCCCGTTGGGACAGAACGTCGGCCCTTCGACATCCCAGCCCGCCGACAGGAGGCGCTCCGCCGAGCCGTCTGGGTGCATCACGCCGATCGAGAAATTATCAGCGTCGCCGCCCAGCTTGGTGAAGGCGATCAGGTCGCCGCGGGGCGACCACACCGGCGTGGCATAGCGGCCTTTGCCGTAGCTGATCCGCCTTACATTGCCGCCGCTGGCGTCCATCAGATAGAGCTGCTGGTCGCCGCCACGGTCGGAGTTGAAGACGATCTGCGAACCATCCGGGCTGTAGCAGGGGCTGACATCAATCGAGCCGGAGCTGGTCAGACGGTGCGAGGCACGACTGCCGAGATCAACCACCACGATGTCGGCGCCGCCGCCGTCGGTGACCGACATCACCACGCTCGAGCCGTCCGGCGAGAATCGAGGCGACAGCGTCATGTTCGCGAAATCGCCGAGCACGCTCTGCCGACCGTTGCTAAGATCAAACGTATAGACCCGCGGCCGGTTGCCGGCGAAACTCATGAACGCAATTTCATCTTTGGTGGGATGAAAGCGCGGGGTCAGCACCAGCCACGAACCATCCGTCAGGAAGCGGTTGTTCTCGCTGTCCTGGTCCATGATTGCCAGCCGGGTGGTCTGCCGGTCGCGCGGACCGGTGCGCGAGATATAGACGACGCGGCTATCGAAATAGCCCTTCTCGCCCAGCAGGCGCTCGTAGATCACGTCGGCGATAATGTGCGAAATGCGCCGCCAGTTGGATTGCGTCGCGGTGTAGGCGGTGCCCACAAGCTGCGTCTGCGGCAAGACGTCCCACAGGCGGAATTCGACGCGGACGTTGCCGCCCTGCGCGTCGGCCTTGCCGGTCACCAGCGCCTGCGCGCCGATCGCCTGCCAGTTCTGGAAATTCGGCACCGCATCCGGCGACGCCGTTGCGTTTTGGATATAGGCGGCCGGGTCGATCGGACGGAACAGCCCGCAACTTGCGAGATCGTTGCGGATGACGCCGATGATGTCGCGGCCGAGCTGGGCCGAGGCACCGTCGGCACCGACCAGGTCCGGCAGCGCGATCGGAATCGGCGCGGCCTGCGCGCGATTGACGTCGATGACCGCGGTCTGGCCGCCGCCGGCGTGCGCTGCCGGTGGCGCAGCGGGCGCTGCCGTCTGGGCAAAGACGGGCGCGCGCGAGGCCAGCAATGCCGCCGAACCGGCGGCGCCGGCCAGCCAAGTCCGTCGGCTCACCGGCTGGTTCATGCCACCGCCAACGGCGGGCAACGTCAGGCGCGGCATGGCGGCGGGGCGCCAAGTCGGATAATCGGTCATGGGTCGGTACACCCTCCTGATGCGATGTCATTGCCACGAGCGGCATGGAGCGCAAGCCGCGGCACGGTGAAATCTTGGTCAGTCCTGTCGATCATGGGCTGAAGCGGAAGGTCAACACGTTGGGCCTGCCCAACAATTTCGGTGGCAAGGGTAGGCTGGCACAACGCGGATCCAGTACGGCCCGGCGTGCCCGCTCGGCGAAGGCCCGGAACACCGGGTCGGAGAGCTTCGGCACGTCGGGATCGGCGACCACCGCAAATCGCACGACACCCCCCGCATCGGTGGTCACGGTGAGCAACACCTGTAGCTTGTCAACGCCGAGCGCACCTGGGTCGTAGGTCCAGCACGCGCGAACGTGATCGCCGATCGCACCACGTTGATCGGCTGACAGCGCCGCGGTGTCGTTGCCCAGCGGATTGCCGCCGCCATTCGGCGCGCCGCCCTGGGTCGGATTCGCCCTCGCCTTCGGCGGTTCGGTCTGCTTCTGCAGCGCCCGCAGCTTGATCAGCGTGTTCTCCAGCGCGTCACTGTTCGGCGCGGCGTTCTTCGTCGGATTGGGCTGCGAGGTCGTGCTGGGCGGCGCCGGCGGCACCGGGGCCGGTGGTGGCGGCAACGGCAGGGGCGGCGTCGGCTGCGGCGGCGTCGGCTGCGGTGGCGTCGGTGGTGTCGGGGGCACCGGGGTGGTCGGCGCCGGCGTCGGCGATGGTTCCGGCGGCGGCGGCGGCGTGGGCGGCGTCGGCGGC
>DATHNI010000495.1:0-7879 GCA_035486135.1 Acetobacteraceae bacterium | reverse complement strand
CCGGCCATCGGCAGCATCGCCATGCACGCCTCCATCACGTTTTCCACCAGCGCCAGGCTGCCGCGTTGCGCGTAGGAGTTGTAGCCGTCGATGTCGCCGCCGAATACCAGGCCGCCCTTGTCGGACTGGCTGATATAGAAGTGCTCTGCGCCGAAGGTGACCACGCCGTGCAGCAGCGGTTTGATCGCCTCGGAAACGAAGGCCTGCAGCACATGGCTCTCGATCGGCAGGCGCAGCCCGGCCATCGCCGCCAGGCGCGACGAATGCCCGGCGACCGCCAGCCCGATCTTGCCCGCCTTGATCGAACCGCGCGTCGTCTCCACGCCGGTGACCCGGCCATTCGCGACGGAGATGCCGGTCACCTCGCAGTTCTGCAGGATGTCCACGCCACGCCGGTCGGCAGCACGCGCGTAGCCCCAGACCACCGCATCATGCCGCGCGGTGCCGCCGCGCCGCTGCAACAGACCGCCCTTGATCGGAAACCGCGCGTTGTCGAAGCCGAGATACGGATGCATCGCGCGCACCTGCGCCGCATCCAGCAGTTCGGCGTCCACCCCGTGCAGCCGCATCGCATTGCCGCGTCGTGCCGCCGCATCGCGCCCGCCATCGGTGGAAAACAGATTCAACACCCCACGCTGGCTCACCATCGCATTATAATTCAAATCCTGCTCCAGGCCCTCCCAAAGCTGCATCGAGTGTTCGTAGAACGCCTCGTTGCCCGGCAACAGGTAGTTGGAGCGGATGATCGTGGTATTGCGCCCGGCATTGCCCGAGCCGATCCAGCCTTTCTCCAGCACGGCCACGTTGGTGATGCCATGCTCGCGCGCGAGGTAGTAGGCGGTCGCCAGCCCATGGCCGCCGCCACCCACCACCAGCACGTCATAGACGGGCTGAGGGTCGAGGTCGCGCCAGGCCGGCTGCCATCCGGTGTTGCCGCGCAGCGCCTCGGCGGCGAGCCGAAGGAAGGAATAGGTCATCGGGCCGGCAACTCTCCTGGTCTGGTGATGACGCCCCCCATCCGCATCGGGATACGCCACGCCTGATGCAACGGCGCCCGTTTGCTTGCTTTCCCTCTTGCACGGACCCTCATCGACGCGCAACGCTGGCACCCGTGCCGGCCAGGCTGACGTTCCGGGGCCGAACCGTAACGAGGAGATACGCGACAATGAGGAAGCACGTCATGTTCGCCACGGCGCTGGTCGCCACGACCGTGCTGTCCGGCGCGATGACCGCCCGTGCCGCAACCCTCTACGTCGCCGCGTATGGCGGGTCGTTCGAGGATGTGATGCGCAAGCAGGTCTTCCCGCCGTTCGAGAAGAAATACGGCGTGACGGTCGAGTACGTCGCCGGCAATTCGACCGACAACCTGGCCAAGCTGCAAGCGCAGAAGGGGTCGGAACAAATCGACGTCGCGATCCTGGACGACGGGCCGATGTACCAGGCCGTGGCGCTGGGGTTCTGCGCGCCGCTTGCCCAGGCGCCGATCTATCACGATTTGTACGACGTGGCCGCGTTCCCGTCCGGCAAGGCGGTGAGTATCGGCGTGGTCGGCACCGGCATCATGTACAACGCGAAATACTTCGCGGACCACCACTGGGCAGCGCCGTCATCATGGAAGGACCTGGAAGATCCGAAATACAAGAAGAAGCTGGTGATCCCGCCGCTGAACAACTCGTATGGGCTGCACGCGCTGGTGATGGAGGCGCGGGTCAATGGCGGCGGCGAAAAGAACATCGATCCCGGCTTCAAGGTGTTCAAGCAGTCGATCGATCCGAACGTGCTGGTTTATGAACCCTCGCCGGGGAAGATGACCGAGTTGTTCCAGACCAACCAGGCGGTCATCGCGGTGTGGGGCTCCGGTCGCGAGAAGGCGCTGGCCGCCACCGGCTTCCCGGTTGATTTCGTCTATCCGAAGGAGGGAGGCGTCGCGTTGGGCGTTGCCGCCTGCCCTGTGGCCGGCGCCGGCAACAAGCCGGAGGCGCAAGAGTTCGTGCAGTTCCTGCTGACGGCGGAGATGCAGGCCGTCCTGGCGGCTGGCGCTGGACTCGGCCCGGTCAACAAGACCGTGACGTTGCCGGCCGCGGAGCAAGCCGGGATTCCGTACGGTCCGGCGCAGGTGGACAAGCTGCAAAAGATCGACTGGGACACGGTCAACGAGCATCGCGAGGAATGGAACCGCCGCTGGACACGCGAGATCGAAAGCGGCGGCTGATTGGCGGGCATGGCCATTGTCATGGCGAGGCCATTGTCATGGCGAGGCGATCGTCATTGCGAGACCCGTGGCATTGTGAGACCCGTGGCATTGTGAGACACGTGGCATTGTGAGCCGATTGTCATTGCGAGCGCAGCGAAGCAATCCCCCGCCTGACGAGCTTGCGCGGCTCGTCAGGCGGGGGATTGCTTCGCTGCGCTCGCAATGACAATCGGCTCACGATGATATGAATGCCTGATCACCATGACCTTCCTGGTACTTGACGAACTGACCAAAACCTATGGCGGCACCGTTGCCGTCGATCGGCTGTCGCTGGCGGTCGGGGAGGGGGAGTTCGTTTCATTGCTCGGACCCTCAGGCTGCGGCAAGACGACGACGCTGCAGATGATTGCCGGCTTCCTGGAACCGACCGGCGGCGGCATCAGCCTTGCCGGTGCCGATTTGCTCGCCGTGCCGCCGAACCGGCGCGGTCTCGGCATCGTGTTCCAGAGCTATGCGTTGTTTCCGCATATGACCGCGGCCGAGAACGTTGCCTTCGGCCTCGAGATGCGGCGTGTGCCACGCGCCGAGCGTGACGCGCGTGTGAGAGATGTGCTGGCGCTGGTTGGCCTGACCGCACTCGCCGATCGGTTTCCGAACCGGATGTCCGGCGGCCAGCAGCAGCGCGTGGCTCTGGCACGCGCGCTTGCCATCCGTCCGCAGGTGCTCTTGCTCGACGAGCCGCTGTCCAATCTCGATGCGAAGCTGCGCGAGGAGATGCAGCTCGAATTGCGCCAGATCCAGCAGCGGCTCGGCACCACGACCATCCTGGTCACCCACGACCAGTCGGAGGCGATGGCGCTGTCCGACCGTGTCGTCATCATGAACAAAGGGCGGGTGGAACAGATCGCGCCACCGGATATCGCCTATGACGAACCCGCGAGTCCCTTTGTTGCGAGCTTCCTGGGCAAGACCAACCAGCTAACGGCGACGGTGCGTGCGAATGACGGCCGCACCATCATCGCGATCGGGGATTTGGAATGGCCGGCGGAGCCCGGTTTGCCGCCCGGATCCGTCACGATCTCGGTCCGCCCCGAGCGGATCGGCTTCACGGCCACGGGTGGGCTGCGCGGCGTCCTGCGCAACCGCGTCTTCCAGGGCAGCCATTGGCTGCTGCAGGTGCAGACCGAGTTGGGCCTGGTCACGATCATCCGCCAGAACGACGGCGACGCCCTGCCCAACGAGGGCGAGCAAGTCGGGCTAACCTGGCGCGTGGAGGACTTGAGCGTGACCGCCGGTCGGGGCGCCGTCGCATGACGGACATCGTGTGCGGCAACATTATCATGACGGTCCGGGTATAATGGGCACCACGACGACGCACCGGCAGAGTAGCCGCCAGCGTGTGGTGCCCTATCTGCTGAGTGCTCCTGCCGTTGCCGTCCTGGCGACGTTGCTGATCGTGCCCCTTGTCGCGACCGCGCTGCTGTCGCTGCACAGCTTCAGCCTCTACAAGGGCATCCAGAACGTCTATACGTTCGGCAACTACGCCGATATTTTCAGCGATCCGTATTTCTACCGGATCTATGCACGCACCTTCCGGATCGCGCTGATCGTCACTGTCCTGGCCGTGCTGCTGGGCGCACCGGAAGCCTATATCCTCAACCGCATGCGCGATCCGTGGCGCCGCATCTGCCTGCTGCTGGTGCTGGGCCCGCTGTTCATCTCGATTGTGTCCCGCACGCTCGGCTGGGCGCTGCTGTTCGGTTCGACGGGGCTGGTCAACCAGGGACTTATGGCGGCCGGTGTGATCGAGAGCCCGTTGCAGTTCATGTATAGCGAAACGGGTGTGGTGATCGCGCTGACCCATGTGCTGGTGCCGTTCGTGGTGATCTCGGTCTGGGCCTCGCTGCGGCGGCTCGATCCGCATGTCGAGAACGCGGCGGTCTCGCTTGGCGCCGGGCCATTCACGGTGCTGCGCCGGATCCTGCTGCCGCAGGTCATGCCGGGTATCCTGTCAGGCGGGATCATCGTGTTTGCGCTGGCGGCCAGCGCGTTCGCCACCCCGGCCATCATCGGCGGGCGACGGCTGCAGGTGGCGGCGACGCTGGCCTATGACGAGTTCCTCAACACGCTCAACTGGCCGCTCGGGGCCGCGATCGCGGTGCTGCTGGTGGTCGCCAACGTGGTGATCGTGGTCGGCTGCAACCGGCTGATCGAGCGCCGTTACGCACAGGTGTTCGAATGAGCGCGAGGTACGAAACCTCTCCCGCCCGCAGCGCGGGAGAGGTTTAGATGAACAGCCGCCTGGCACTTGCCTTCCACGTCGCGTTCATCGCCTTCATCCTGGCGCCGATCCTGGTCGTCTGCGCCGTGGCCTTCACCTCGCGCGGCTACCTTTCGCTGCCGGTTGACGGGCTGTCCCTGCGCTGGTTCCGCGCCATCGCCGCGAACCCCGATTTCGTCGACGCGTTCTGGGCAAGCCTCTGGCTGGGCACGCTATCGGCAACGATCTCCGTTGCGTTGGCCGTCCCGGCTGCTCTTGCCATCGCGCGTTATCGCTTTCGCGGCCGGGAAGCCATCGCCACCCTGGCGCAGGCGCCGCTGATGATTCCCCCCGCGGTGCTCGGCATCGCCTTCCTGCGCTTCTTCACCGTGACCGGGCTCAGCGGCACCTTCACCGGCCTCGTCATGAGCCACGTGATCATCATCATGCCGTATGCGCTGCGCCTCACGCTGTCGGCCTCCACCGGCCTCGATCCGCAGATAGAACATGCGGCGGCGTCACTCGGCGCGTCCTGGTTTACGACCTTCCGGCGAGTCACACTGCCGATGATCCTGCCGGGCGTGGTCAGCGGCTGGGTGCTCGCGTTCATCACCAGCTTCGACGAGGTGACGATGACCGTGTTCATCGCCTCGCCGCGCACGACGACCCTGCCGGTGCGGCTGTTCCTCTATATCCAGGACAACATCGATCCGCTGGTGGCGGCGGTGTCCGCCGGGCTCATCGCGCTTACCGCGGTGGCGATGGTCGTGCTCGATCGCATCTACGGGCTCGACCGCCTGCTGGTCGGCCCCGGTAGCCGGTAAGGGGCGGACAGTGCCAGCGACCCAATCGACACCCGACGTCATCGTTATCGGCGGCGGCCTGCACGGGTGCTCTGCCGCCCTGCATCTCGCGCTGCGCGGTGCAACGGTGACCGTGCTGGAAAAGGACTACGTCGGCCGGCATGCGTCCGGCGTGAACGCCGGCGGCGTGCGGCGCCTCGGCCGCGATGTCGCCGAGATTCCCCTGTCGGTGGCGTCGCTCGAACTTTGGTACCGCATCCAGGACCTGGTCGATGACGATTGCGGTTTCGAACACCACGGCCAGGTCAAGGTAGCGGAGAACGAGGCAGAACTCGAAACCCTGCGCCGCCGTGCCGCTGAACTGCGCGCGCTCGGCTACGACCACGAGGAAATCATCGACCAGGCCGAACTGCGCGCGCTGGTGCCGGCGATCGCAGAGCATTGCATCGGCGCCATCGTGTCGCGCGCCGACGGGGCAGCCAACCCCTACCGCACCACGATGGCATTCAGGCGCAAGGCCGAAAGCCTTGGTGTGCGCTTCATGGAAGGCGAACGCGTCACGCGCCTGGTGCGGGCCGGCCAGCGCTGGCGCGTCGAGACTGCGTCCGGCGGGCACTGGGACGCGGCGGTGATTGTGAATTGCGCCGGTGCCTGGGCGGACCGCATCGCGGCGCAACTCGGCGAGCCGGTGCCGCTGGAGGTCTGGGCACTGATGCTGATGATCAGCGCGCCAGTGCCGCATTTCCTGGACCCGGTGATCGGCGCGGCCGGACGCGCGCTGTCGTTCAAGCAATACGCCAACGGCACCGTGCTGATCGGCGGCGGTCACAAGGGCCGAGCGCGACGTGACGAGAACTGGACCGACCTCGACATCGCCGGCCTGGCGCGCAGCGCGCGGACCGTATCGGATCTCTTCCCGATCATGCGCTCGGCGCCGATCGTGCGCGGCTGGGCTGGCATCGAGGGCCGCCTGCCCGACGACATTCCGGTGATCGGGCCAAGCTCCACCGAGCCGGGCGTATTCCACGCGTTCGCTTTTGCCGGCCACGGGTTCCAACTCGGCCCGGTCGTCGGCGGCATCCTGGCGGAACTGGTGACGACCGGGCAAAGCAACCTGCCGATCGCGCCGTTCCGGATAGACCGCTTCGGCAAATCGTGAGGCATTGGGGCAACCATTCGCACGACTTGCGCGCTATCCTGTATCGGACCGACAATGGAGCACCACATGCCCGATGAGCTTGTCTTCTACACCAACCCGATGTCGCGCGGCCGGATCGTGCGCTGGATGCTCGAGGAGGTCGGGCAACCCTATCGTACCGAATTGCTCGACTATGGCACAACCATGAAGGCGCCCGCCTATCTCGCCATCAACCCGATGGGGAAGGTGCCAGCCATCCAACACGGCGATTCTGTCGTCACCGAGTGTGCGGCGATCTGCGCGTATCTCGCGGATGCGTTCCCCGAGGCCAGGCTCGCGCCACCGCCCGGCGATCTGCTCCGCGCGCCCTATTACCGCTGGCTGTTCTTCGCCGCCGGCCCGGTCGAGGCAGCGGTGACCAACAAGGCGCTGAACATGGTCGTGCCCGAGGGGCGCGAACGGACCGTGGGGTACGGCAGTTTCACCGATGTGATGAACGCGCTGGAAGCTGCTGTGTCGCAGGGCGACTACCTGGCGGGCAACGGCTTCACGGCGGCCGACGTTTATGTCGGGTCGCAGATCGGTTTTGGATTGATGTTCGGTTCGATCGAAAAACGTCCCGCGTTCGAACGCTACTGGGCCCGCATCAGTGCACGGCCGGCCGCGCTGCGCGCGAAACAGATCGATGACGCGTTGATGCCCGCGCCGAAGTCTTCCTAGGCGCGGGGCAGGGCAGGGGGCTGGATCAGGTCAGCGGCCGCAGCAACCGGATCATGTCAGCGACCGTAGTGCCTGCGTGACCGCGGGTAGCGTGTCGGCGTCGAGCAAAGCCACCCGGCCGGCGCGGGCCTGCGCCACCAGCTTCGGCTGCGCATCCCAGGTGTTGGCGAACACGTCCACCGCATCCGCGTGCTGCGCGAACCACGCGAGGTTCTCGTGCGTGCGCGGTCAGCGGCGGCGGATGTCGGCTTCCGGAACGTTGTGGCCGCCTTTGGCGACACGCAGTGCGACGCGGGCGATGGAATCCTCGACCGTCGGCACGCCCCATAGAGCAATCGGACAGTCCAGCCTCGGTCCTTGGCGTCGAGACAGATCCGGCGATAGGCGTTATTGGCCAGAACCGTTCCGGTCATAAACGACTGTCGGGCTCCCAGGAGCCGGTTGATTTCCTGCGATACGAAACGTAGGCCGACGAGTTTGCCGCAGCCGGGTCGAGGTCCGGACGCTTCGCCAGGATTTCAGCGGTGACCTTGTTGGGGTAAAGAAAAATCGCTGGAGCCAAAATGGCCGCCTGCGCCATGACGCGTACAACCGAACTCTTGCCGCGCCGTTGATGCCTCCAAGGATGATGAGGACAGGCGGATCGTCGGTCACTCACTCCGCCGCTTGCCCGGTGCCCGCTTGGCCTGTTCGGCCACCGCATCGCGCGCAGCTCGGGCGAGGCAGTCCAGAACGAAGGGCGCGAACGCCTCGCTCGCCATGAA
>DATHNI010000494.1:0-6077 GCA_035486135.1 Acetobacteraceae bacterium | reverse complement strand
GGAATTGCCGGCGAAGATCCTCGACTGGCGGCAGTTGCAGAAATTGAAGTCCACGTATGCCGACTCGCTGGTGCAGGAGATCAATCCGGACACCGGGCGCGTGCACACCAGCTTCGCGCAGGCGATCGCCTCGACCGGGCGACTGTCGTCGAACGATCCGAACCTGCAGAACATCCCGATCCGCACCGAGGAAGGCAGCCGCATCCGCCACGCGTTCATCGCCGAGCCCGGCCATGTGCTGGTGAGCTGCGACTATTCACAGATCGAACTGCGCCTGCTGGCGCACGTCGCCGAACTGCCTGCCCTGCGCGACAGCTTCGCGCGCGGCGAGGACATTCATGCGCGCACCGCATCTGAAGTGTTCGGGGTGCCGATGGAAGGCATGGACCCGATGACGCGCCGGCGGGCGAAGGCGATCAACTTCGGCATCATCTACGGCATCAGCGGCTTCGGGCTGGCACGCCAACTCGGCATCGCGCCAGGCGAGGCTCGCGTATTCATCGACCGCTATTTCGAACGCTATCCCGGCATTCGTGCTTACATGGAACGCACGAAAGAGGAAGCGCGGATCAACGGCTTCGTCACCACGCCATTCGGCCGGCGCTGCTGGGTGCCGGGGATCGCCGACAAGAACCCGGCGCGACGGGCCTATGCCGAGCGGCAGTCGATCAACGCTCCGTTGCAGGGTGGCGCGGCGGATATCATCAAGCGGGCGATGATCCATCTGCCCTCCGCCTTACGCGCCGCCGGCTTGCGCTCCCGCATGCTGCTCCAGGTGCATGACGAACTGCTGTTCGAGGCGCCAGAGGACGAGGCGGCGCGCCTGGCGGCGGTCGCCCGCGGCGTGATGGAACGTGCCGCCACTCTGGCGGTGCCGCTGGTGGTGGAAACCGGGACGGGAAGGACCTGGGCGGAGGCGCATTGATCAAAGCCAGCGCCGGCGCATGAAGGCCACGCCATAGTTCGATGAACAGGTGCTGCGAAAGCGCCCCTATCTTGTAGGTATGGCGTTCGACACGATCCTCGCGGCTCCACTGCGGCGCTCGGTCCAGCCGGACGGACGAATTCGTTGGTGGGGCCGGGTGACCCACGCGACGGTCTCGAGCGCATATTGTGCCTGGTAACATTGAATGACGGCGACACGGTGCACAACGCTTTCTTCGACCGAGGCTTTCGCGAGGCCCCGCCATGAAACTGCATTATTACCCGGATACCGACAGCCTCTACATCGAATTCAGACCCGGGCCGGGTGCCGAAGTGCGCAAGGTGACTGACGGATTGAATGTCGATATAGACGCTGCCGGTAACGTGGTCGGCTTTGATATCGACCACGCGTCGCAGCGGCTTGACCTATCGACGCTGGAAACCGTCGCTTTGCCGGTAAAAGCCACCCGGGCGGCGTAAATGGCATTGCCGCACTCGGTCCGATTCGCGGCAATGGCCTCTGTCACGCGGCATTGATTGCTGCATCGTCGCGAACCGAACGGCGGTGTGCTTGCGTACTGCGCGCCACACCTGGGTCGATATGGTTGCAATCGTGGCAACGACCTGAAGTTGTGGTCGGCCCGGACCGATCGCGCCACGGACCAGGATCTCGCAACGGATTTGCAACTTCGCGGCGGCATACTCGGCGCTCTGCTGGCCGGGCCATACCGCGGCACCGCCTGGGCAGAGATCAAACGATTGAGCCTCATCATGCACCGTCGCCGCGTCCGCTTCGCCGATCTCCCGCAGCAAATCGCCTAGGCCCATGAATTGCTCTTGTTCCTTGAATTGCTCTTGTTCCTTGAATTGCTCTTGTCCCTTGAATTGCTCTTGTCCCTCAAGGCAAAGGTAGCCTCCTGATGCAGCGCCTCGCCGCCGCCGTCGCCTGTATCCAGCAGCGCGCCGCTGCGCGCGATGAACGGGCCGAATTTCCGGCAGAGGAGGTCGCGCGGCTGCGCGAGGCCGGCATCCTGGCGGCGCCCCTGCCGATCGAGGGTCACGGGGCGGGCTCGACCTCGCCCAAGCAGCTCGCCACGATGCTCGCGACGGTCGGCCGCGCCAGCCTGCCGCTCGGCCGCATCCTTGAAGCGCACATCAACGCCCGGCACCTGATTGCCCGCTACGGCACGCCGGAACAGCGGCGCGCGGCGGCGGACGATGCGGCGGCCGGACACCTGTTCGCGCTGTGGGTCATCGATCCGCCTGACCGCGGCTTGCGGCTGCGCCGCGAGGGGCACTCGGTTCGGCTGGACGGGGGAAAGATGTTTTGCTCCGCCGCCGGCTTCGCGACCCGTGCCGTGGTGACGGCCTGGACCCGGGAGCAAGCCGCCCAGATGCTGGTGGTGCCGCTCGGCCAGGGCGAGGTCGTATCGCCCCAGCCGGCCCCGCTCGCCGGCATGCGGGCCGCCGCAACCGGCGCTGTCGATTTCTCCGGCTGCGTTGTCGATCGCGAGGCCGCGCTGGGGCAGCCGGGCGACTATCTGCGGGAGCCGACCTTCTCCGCCGGCGCCTGGCGGGGCTCCGCGGTCGCCCTGGGCGGCCTGTGTGCCATCGTCGAGGTGATGCAGGGCCAGTTGCGCGACGCCGGCCTGCTCGATGATCCGCACCAGTCGGCGCGCATGGGTGAGGCGCTGATCGCGCGCGAAACCGCCCGCTCCTGGGTTGGCCGCGTGGCGCGTATCGCAGAGCAATCGGACACCGATCCCGCGGCGGTGGTGGCCGCGGTCGGGCTGGGGCGGCTGGCGGTCGAAGCCGCGTGCCTGGATGCGATGCAGTTGGCGCAGCGCTCGCTCGGGCTGACAGCGTTCCGGCAGGGCAATCCGATGGAGCGGCTGTGTCGCGACCTGGCGACCTATCTGCGCCAGCCGGCGCCGGACATGGTACTGACCGAGGCCGCCGCGTGGTTCGGCCGGCAGCCCGTGCCGGCCATCGTCTCGGTCTGCTGACACTCCGGCTGGCATGACCGGCGGCACTGATGGCTCGCACGGGGCCGCCCATTTCCAGCGCCGGTACGATGCCACGACCCGGTGTCCGGCGATGCCGCGGCGCGGCGCTTCATCGCCGCCGCGCCGCTGCTCGCCGTCACCACAGCGGCCCGGCAGGGCCGTGACCGAATCGATGTGTTGGAATCCACTGGCAAGAGTCGGGCACAATGCCGAGGAAGTCGTGTGCGGAGAGCACTTTCGTGGGGTGCGCGTCAGTAGTCCCGGGCTTTCCACGGTGCGCCGGCGTAACAGCGCACATGCCGTCTGTCTGGGCAACGCCCACACCGCTGGGATGCGGCAACGCAATATCAAGCCGAACTTTTCTTGACATGACCGGGCGTTTTTCTGCCAGAGTGCGAATCGAAGCATGGAGGGCTTCCCCGCGCTGCGCCGCTTGACCGCGCCGACCCGGACGACGATTTCTCCTGCCCCCCGCGCCGGGGTGGTCTGGCCGGGTTGGGCGGAGCTTGGTCGATGACCCTGCCGAAGCGCGGCAACACAACCGTAACTGGCCCGAAGCGCCTGCACGTGATCACCTGGGGTTGCCAGATGAACGTGTATGACAGCGCCCGGATGGCCGACGTCCTCGCACCGCTGGGCTATGCCCCGGCCGACGCGCCCGATGGCGCCGACATGGTCATCCTCAACACCTGCCATATCAGGGAAAAGGCGGCGGAGAAGGTGTTCTCCGAGTTGGGCCGCCTGCGCCGGTTGCAGGAAGCGCGCGCGTCGGCCGGCGGGCGGATGATCCTGGCGGTCGCCGGCTGCGTGGCCCAGGCCGAAGGCGAGGAAATCCTGGCCCGTGCCCCCTACGTCGACATCGTGCTCGGTCCGCAGACCTACCACCGGCTGCCGGAAATGGTGGCGCGGGCGGCGCGCGCGGCCCACGGCGACAGGGGCGGCGCGGTGATCGACACCGATTTCCCGCCCGAATCGAAGTTCGACCTGCTGCCGGAGGCGGCCGCGCCCCAGGGCATCACGGCCTTCCTGACCATCCAGGAAGGCTGCGACCGGTTCTGCAGCTTCTGCGTCGTGCCGTACACCCGCGGCGCCGAGCAAAGCCGTCCGGCCGCCGCGGTGATCGCGGAAGCCCGCCGCCTGATCGCCCAGGGTGCCCGCGAGATCACCTTGCTCGGCCAGAACGTCAACGCCTGGCACGGCGAGGCGCCGGACGGCGGCACCTGGGGCCTTGGCCGGCTGATCCGGGCGATGGCCGATCTGCCCGGGCTGCGCCGGCTGCGCTACGCCACGTCCCACCCGCGCGACATGTCCGATGACCTGATCGACGCCCATCGCGACGTGCCGACGCTGATGCCGTTCCTGCACCTGCCGGTGCAAGCGGGGTCGGACCGCGTGCTGGCAGCGATGAACCGCAAGCACAGTGCGGCCGATTACCTGCGCATCGTGGACCGGCTGCGCTCTGCCCGGCCCGACATCGCCCTGTCGTCGGACTTCATCGTCGGCCACCCCGGTGAAACCGCGGAAGATTTCGCTGCCACGCTCGGCCTGGTGCGGGAGGTGGGGTTCGCCCAGGCGTACAGCTTCCGCTATTCGCCCCGTCCCGGCACCCCGGCCGCCGGCGCGCCCGGCCAGGTGCCGGAGCCAGAGAAGGAACGCCGGCTGCAGGAGCTGCAAACGCTGCTGCGGACGGAACAGGCCCGATTCAATGCGGATTGCGTCGGCCTGAGCCTGCCGGTGCTGTTTACCGGTCCCGGTCGCCACCCCGGCCAAATCGTCGGCCGTTCACCCTTTCTTCAGCCTGTTCATCTATCCGGGCCCGTCGAACTGATAGGCACGGAAACACTGGTGCGAATCGTCGCCGCACTCCCCAATTCACTGTCTGCAACCCTCGAGAAGGAGCGAGCCTGCGCTTGAGCCAGACCAGTTTCATCGCGACCTCCACCCCTCCCGCGTCCGGCGGCAAAGCCGTGACCCTCCAATTCTCCGACAACACGCTGCTGCCGCTGCTGCTGGGTGACCACGATCGTCACCTGGTGCGGATCGAGCAAGCCATGGGCGTGCGCCTGTCGTGTCGGGGCAATCGCGTTGCGATCGCCGGGGACGCGGCGCGCGTGGACGCGGCGCAGAGCATGCTGCAGGAGCTATGGCGACGGCTGGAACGCGGGGAATCGGTCGGTCGGCCGGAGGTGGAGACGGCGATACGCCTGGCGGAGGCGGACAGCGACCCTCGGCTGCCGCTGTCGGACCTGCCGGCGATCCGCACGCGCCGCGGCGCCGTGGCGGCACGCAGCGCAGGGCAGGCGGCGTATATGGAGGCGCTCGCCAGGCATGACATGGTGTTCGGGGTCGGCCCGGCCGGCACCGGCAAGACCTACCTCGCGGTGGCCCAGGCGGTGGCGATGCTGCAGGCGGGCAAGGTGGACCGCATCGTGCTGTCCCGCCCGGCGGTGGAGGCCGGCGAACGCCTCGGGTTCCTGCCGGGCGACATGAAGGAGAAGGTCGATCCCTACCTGCGGCCGCTGTATGATGCGCTGCACGACATGATGCCGTCGGAACAAGTGATCCGGCGGATCAACAACGGCGAGATCGAGGTCGCGCCGCTGGCCTTCATGCGCGGCCGCACGCTGGCGCATTGCTATGCGATCCTGGACGAGGCGCAGAACACCTCGGCCATGCAGATGAAAATGTGGCTGACCCGCATGGGTGAGGGCACCCGCATGGTGGTCACCGGCGACATGACGCAGGTGGACCTGCCGCCCGGCGTGCCGTCCGGCCTGCGCGACGCGCTGGACACGCTGGAGGGTGTGCCGGGCATCGAGGTGGTGCGGTTCGACAAGCGCGACGTGGTGCGCCATCCGCTGGTAGCACAGATCGTCGATGCGTACGACCAGCGGGCGGCGGCGCAGGGGGACAAAAGGCGCGAGGCACGACGCTCGCGCGACAATGGCGAGCAAACCGGGAAGTGACGGACGCGGTGCGGCAACCCGGGGTCATGAGGAGGTGGGCGATTCGCTCGATCGGATGCGGCGGAACCCGGCCGGGGACTGGACCATCCGGGACGTGGCGGAGCTTTGCCGTCAGCGCGGGAATCTGTGCGCGCAGCCGCGCGGCGGGGGATCCCACCAGAAGGTCGCCCACCCGATGATG
>DATHNI010000493.1:0-17436 GCA_035486135.1 Acetobacteraceae bacterium | reverse complement strand
GGAGCGCATTCGGCGCGAGGACAATCTGCTCTGCGTGCCGAAGCGGGGGTTCGTGGTGACGACGGACTCGCGGCATCAGTTCCGGCTGTACCCGAATCTGGCACGCAGCGTCGAACCGATGGCGATCAACCAGCTCTGGGTGTTTGAGACGAGACTGTTGCCGGAGCCGCGCTTGCCACTAGCGGCAAGCGCGGCTCCGGCAACAGATACGATGACAGCAATTGTGTGTGTCTAATTCCGTGTCTCACGGGGCAGGGAAGGTTCACCGCGGCGGCGCGGCTCGGCGCGAACGGTCGCGCGATGTCCACCGTGAACGATCGTGACAGACTCAGGCATATTCGCGTTTATCTTGGCTTATTTGCGTTCATTTGCGTTGAGTCTTGCTTGCTTTGGCGCGCGACGCACGATTGCGGCGGAGCGAGGCACGGCGCGTCACCAGCGTACGCGCGATGACGGCCGGCTATGCGCGACATCTTTAGTTGCGGCCAACGGCTGCGCTGCGATCTCTGCGTCTCTGCGGGCTCTGCGATAAATTTTCCAGAAACGATCAGCACCTCCGCTGCAAGCTGAGCGCGTGAGGTCCGGCTTCCGCCGGGACGAATTGGCAGTTCGCCACCACACACCCGCGCGCGTTCATCATTGCGTAAGGTCTTGCGTATAGCGTGACCGCATTGAACCCCATCGAACGCGATGGGATGGAGTAGCGCGCGTATGCCGCATTTGCTTCGTGGCCGGGCCGGTTGGCCGGATGGGGCTTGGGCACAGTGTGCTCCCGCAGCGCCCGACTCCGGATCGTCGTGCCCGAAGCTGTCGCGGCCACGCGTTGCGATCGTGCGCAACCATGCCGCAATGGGGCGCCTCCACAATTACGTTTGTTGCGGCTTACCGCGGGATGTTTCGAGAGCCGTAACGATGACCGTAGCATTGTGCGTGGCGTTTGCTCTGGCCGCCGTGCTGACTGTGATCGTCATGCTGGGTGGCCGCCCCGCCGCGGCGCAGTCCGTGGACTACGGCGCGATGGAAACATTGTTCGGCGAGCCGGTGACCATGTCGGTGACCGGCAAGCCGCAACGCGCCGCCGACGCACCGGCCAACATCGAGATCATCACACAGGACGACATCCGCCGCTCCGGTGCGACCAGCATCCCAGACGTGCTGCGGTTCGTGGCTGGCGTCGACGTGCGGGAAGACGGCCTGGCCGACGCGGATGTCGGCATTCGCGGCTATAACCAGTCGTCCAACCCGCACCTGATGGTGCTGGTCGATGGGCGGCAGGTGTACATGGTCGATTACGGCCGCATCATCTGGGCCGCGATCCCGGTGCAGCTCGACGAGATCCGCCAGATCGAGGTGATCAAGGGGCCGAATTCGGCGCTGTACGGCTTCAATGCGGTCGGTGGCGTGATCAATATCATCACCTACGATCCGCTGCGCGACCATCTGAACGTCGCAACGGTCCTGGGCGGCACGCAGGACTATCTCGGCGGCTCGGCGATCGGCACCGGACAGATCGGCGACACCGCCGGCCTGCGGCTGTCGCTGGGCGGCTTCAGCTCGCACGACTTCCCCCCTGGCCTGTTGGGGCCGCAGGACGCCGAGGCGCGGCAGTCGCCGTTCACCGGCACGTTCCGGTCGGTCGGACGCTGGCAGATCACGCCGGATACCGAAATGTTCGCCGAGGCGAGCATCGGCGACACCAGGCTTGCGGAACAAGAGCCGCCGGGCGTGTACGATACCGAGCGGCTGGTGACGACCGCGGTTCTCGCCGGCGTCAATGCCGACACAAGGCTCGGATTGCTCAACCTGACCGCCTACCGCAACGACGCGCAGGTGCGGATCGAGAACATCAGCTTCGGCACGCCGCTGACCCTGGGCGAATACCAGACGACCTATGTCGTGCAAGCCAGCGACCTGGTGAAGCTCGGCGCCGCGAACACGGTGCGGCTGGGCCTGGAATACCGCGAGAACGCCGACAACTCCGGCGACCTGGTGCTGGGCACGATCAGCAACCAGGTTTACGCCGCCAGCCTGATGTGGGACTGGCAGGTGGTGCCGACTGTCGAGCTTACCAACGCGCTGCGCCTCGACCACATGCTGCTGCACTATGCGGGAACGCTGCTGCCGGAATCCGGGCTGACCACGTCGGACTACGACAGCACGACGGTGACCCAGCCAAGCTTCAACTCGGGCGTGGTGTGGGACGCCACGCAGGTGGACATTTTCCGCGTGACCGCGGCGCGTGGCGTGCAATTGCCGACACTGTTCGAATACGCGTTGCAGGTGCCGGCCGGGTTCTACGGACCGCTGGCCTATGCCGGGACGCCGGACCTGCACCCCTCGATCGTGTGGAGCGCGGAACTGGACTACGATCGTGCCGTGCCGCCGATCGGTTCCACGGTGCGGGCCGCGTTCTTCGTGCAGCGGATCAACGACATCATCTCGACGCCATTCGGCGCGCCGCTGACGTTCTCGCCGGCCGGGGCGCCGCTGTTCCTGTCGAGCAATGTCGGCTGGAGCAGCGCGGCGGGGACGGAGCTGGAGGTCAAGGGGCAGAATGTGCAGGGGTTCCGCTGGAACGCCAGCTATGCGCTGGCGGCCACCACCAATCATACGGTGCTCAACGATGGGGCGATGCCGAGCAGTATCGTGGACTACGCCCATAGTGCGCCGGAAAATGTGGTGATCGGCGGCATCGGCTACACCAGGGACAGGCTGGAGCTTGACCTGGTGGCGCGGTGGCAGTCGAGCTATCTCGACTTCCGGCTCAACCCCGATCGCACCGCGCTGCTGCCGGTCGATGTCGACAGCTATGTCACGATGAACGCCCGGGTGGGGTATCG
This sequence comes from Acetobacteraceae bacterium, assembly GCA_035486135.1. Lineage (GTDB taxonomy): Bacteria > Pseudomonadota > Alphaproteobacteria > Acetobacterales > Acetobacteraceae > JASHVB01. The sequence goes on along the minus strand of DATHNI010000493.1, from coordinate 14,596 downwards.
GCTGACCGACGCGGTGTTGATGGCGGTGACGGCGCAGCAGTTCAACCGGTCGCAGTTGATTGAGACCGCCGGACCGCTGGTGGAGCGGCGGATCATCGCCAGCATCACCGTGCGATTGTGAGGCTGCGGGGGCGAGGCAACGTGGCATGCGCCTTCCGTGTGTCCTGGCCGTTCGGTGTGTGTCCTGGCCGTTCGGTGTGTCATGGCCGGCGAAGGCCGGCCGCCCACGACTTTGCCGCGTGCACCAAAGGAAAGTCGTGGGTGGCCGGCCTTCGCCGGCCATGACACACGCTGAACGGCCATGACACACCGAACGGCCATGACTCACCGAACGGCCACGACACACCGAAGTCCCTACGGCGGATAAGCCCGCGCCTTCACGGTTCGTTAAGCGACCATCGCTATCCATGCAGTTGCGTGAGGATCGTCCCGCCCCGCCGCGATAACGATCGAGGCAGGGCCGCGAACCGGGCCGGTTCGTGACGGATGTCCGGCACGCAGGACAAAGGGTAGCACATGGGCAGCGAGATCACGTCCGTCCTCACCGCCGGCATTACGCTCAACACGCCGAACTACTATTCGCCGCTGACAATCACCGCCACCGCGCAGGTCAGCGAGGCCGGTATCGGCAGCGCGATCTACGGCGCATACGGGATGGTGGTGAACGATGGCGGCGTCACCGCCAGCGGGGGAAGCGCCGCACAGGATGCCGGTGTCAGCATCGCGGGTGCCGGCAGTGTCGATAACGCCGGCAGGATCGCGTCCGACGGCATCGCCGTTGCCATCTATGGCGGTGCCTATGTCACCAACAGCGGCACGATCTCCGGCACACGCCTCGGTGTCTCGGTCCAGAGAGGCGGGACCGTCGTCAATACCGGCTCGATCCTGAGCCAAGGGACCGGGATCGGCGTGTATGGCGGCGGCTACGTCGGCAACAGCCGCGATATCGGCGGTGCCCTGGGCGCTGCGATCGGCGGCGGCGCCGGCACGCTGTTCAATATCGGCACGATCGCCGGCAGCCACGGCAACGGCGTCAGCCTGGAGGCGGGCGGCTACATCACCAACAGCGGGGCAGGGGTCATCTCCGCTGCTGGCGCGTACGCCGGTGTCGCCGTGGGTGGCGGCGCGGGGACGGTGTTCAACAGCGCCAGGATCACCGGCGGCCAAGGCAGCGGTATCGCCCTGGCCGCGGGGGGCAGCGTCACCAACAGCGGAACCGGCATCATCGCCGCGCCCAGCGCCGGCGCCGCGGTCTCGATCGGCGGGGGTGAGGCAACCGTCGTCAACACCGCCACGATCGCCGGCAGCCACGGCGACGGGCTTGCGCTGGACTCTGGCGGCTACGTCACCAACAGCGGCACCGGGATCATCGCCGCGGCGGGAACCGGCGCCGGGATCTATCTCGGCGGCGGCGCGGGGACCGTCATCAACAGTGCCACGATCACCGGCGGCACCGGAGTGGCATTCTACGCGGGCGCGGTCAGCCAGACCCTGATCGACAGCGGCACCATCGCCGGCACCGGCGGCACCGCGGTGGCATTCGGGGCCGGCTATGACCTGTTGCAGTTCCAACCGGGCAGGTTGCTGGTCCAGGGAACAGTCGATGGCGGCGGCGGGGCCAACACACTCGAATTCGCCTCGGGGACGAGCGCCGGCACGCTGACCGGGGTTGGCGCCTATTTCGCCAACTTCGCCGGCGGCGGCGCCGATGCCGGAGCCAACTGGGTGCTGACCGGCAGCAACACCATCGCCTCCAGCGTCACACTGACGAACTACGGCGTGCTGACGGTCGCCGGCACGCTGGTCAATGACGGACGCCTGACCGGCACGCCGCTCAGCCTGAGCGGCGCGCAACTGACCAATCTCGGCGGTGGCTACATCTCCTCCAGCACGCACGGCGTCTATGCAGCGGCCGGCGGGGGCATCGATACCGTCGTCAACCTGGGCAGCATCGCCGGCTCCGGCGCGGCGATCCAATTGCTCGCACAGGGGGAGATCGAGAACGCCGCCGGCGGGTCGATCTATGGGGGCACCAGCGGCCTGATCCTGGCCGGTGCCCACACGACCGTAACGAACCTGGGAGCGATCGCCGCCGCGGCCAACGATGGCTACGGTATCAGCCAGGGCAACGGCGGGGTCGTCGTCAACGGCCAGAGCGGCGCGGGGATCAGCACCGCCCTGATCAGCGGCGGCAGCGGCGTTGCGTTCGGCTCGGATATCGCGGGCCGCTACGCCGGCACATTGCACAACTACGGCGCGGTGGTTGGCGTTTATGGCGCGGGAGTCGTCCTGCGCGACGGCGGGACGGTGTCGAACGGTGCGGGCGGCGCCACCTCGGCGCTGATCCAAGGCAACCAGGACGGGATCCTCGGCGCGTCCGCCTACAGCGCGCAGGTCAGCAATTTCGCCACCATCGAGGCCCTCAGCACCGCCCCCGGCGCCTATGGCATCCTGCTCGGCGGCCCAGGCACGGTCAGCAATCCTGGCACGACGTCGCTGATCGAAGGCGAGGGCGGCGTTTCGATCGGCGCGGCCGGCACCGTCACCAACGCCGGCACCATCGTTACCCTGCCGGGCGGCTACACGCCGGTTGCCATCCAGGGCCCGGGAGATGTCAGCAATACCGGCACGGCGTCGCTGATCGAGGGTCGGGCAGGAGTGACGATCGGCGCGGGCGGCACCGTCAGCAATGCCGGCACCATCGACGCCACGGGATCCGGCAGCGCCTATTTCGGCGTTTCCATCCAGGGGGCGGGAACCGTCAACAATACCGGCCCCGCGTCGCTGATCGAAGGTTCCAGCGGTGTGACGATCGGCGCGGGCGGCACCGTCACCAACGCCGGCACCATCGTTACCCTGCCGGGCGGCTATGTCGCGATCGCCATCCAGGGCACCGGGGACGTCAGCAACACCGGCACGGCGTCGCTGATCAAGGGCAAAAGCGGCGTCACGATCGGTGCGGCCGGCACCGTGACCAACCTGGGCAGCATCGCGGCGACGGGTTCCGGCAGCAGCTATTTTGGCGTGTCGATCGAGGGCGGCGGGACGGTCAGCAATTTCGGCCCGGCGTCGCTGATCGAAGGTTCCAGCGGTGTGACGCTCGGCGTGGGCGGCACGGTGATCAATGCCGGCACCATCGTCGCCCTGCCGGGCGGCTATGTCGCGATTGCCATCCAGGGCACGGGAGAGGTCAGCAACACCGGCACCGCGTCGCTGATCGAGGGCAAAGGCGGCGTCACGATCGGTGCGGCCGGTGTCGTGACCAACCTGGGCAGCATCGCGGCGACGGGTTCCGCGAGCAACTATTTCGGCGTGTCCATTGCGGGCGCCGGGACGGTCAGCAACCTCGGCCCGGCGTCGCTGATCGAGGGTTGGGGCGGCGTCACGCTCGGCGCGGGCGGCACGGTGATCAATGCCGGCACCATCGTTGCGCTGCCGGGCGGCTATACCGCCATCGCCATCCAGGGCACCGGAGAGGTCAGCAATACCGGCACGGCGTCGCTGATCGAAGGCAAGGGCGGCGTCACGATCAGCGGGCCCGGTAGCGTGACAAACGCAGGCAGCATCGCGGCGACCGGTTCGGGAAGCAGCTATTTCGGTGTCGATATCCAGGGTGGCGGGAGTGTCAGCAACCTCGGCACCGCGTCGCTGATCGAAGGCCGGGGAGGCGTCACGCTCGGTGCCGCCGGCGTCGTCAGCAACGCCGGCACGATCGATGCCACGGGTACCGGAGGGATGTATTCCGGCGTCGTTATCCAGGGTGGCGGAACCGTCAGCAATGCCGGCCCGGCGTCGCTGATCGAGGGCTGGGGCGGTGTCACCATCGCGGCGGGCGGCGTCGTCGAGAACGCCGGCACGATCGATGCCGCCGCATCCGCGGGTTCCTATGCCGGCGTCATGCTGCAAGGCACGGGCGATGTCAGCAACAGCGGCGCCGCGTCGCTGATCGAGGGCAGCGGCGGCGTCACGATTGCGGCGGCCGGCACGGTCAGCAACGCCGGCACCATCGACGCCACCGCTACGGGTGGCACGTCGTTCGGCGTCGACATCCAGGGCGTGGGGACCGTCGCCAACCTCGGCACGGCGTCGCTGATCGAGGGCTACACCGGCGGCATCTACGCAGCGCAGGCGGCCACCATCAGCAATGCCGGCACGGTGGAAGCGAACCCCACTGCCACCGGCGGAGGCTCCTTCGGCGGAAGCTCCTTCGGCATCAAGCTGAACGGGGAGGGGACCGTCATCAACGGTGCCGCCGGCGCGACGTCGGCACTGGTGGAGGGCGGCGCCGGGGTTTACGGCGACACCGCCGGCACCACCATCGTCAATTACGGCAGGATCGCATCGGGCGCGGCGAGCGGCTTCGGCGTCGAACTCACCGCCGGCGGTACCATCATCGATGCTGGCACCATCAGCGGTGACACCGCGGTCGATCTCGGCGGCTCCGGCAACGACCTGCTGGTGCTGCGGCCTGGCTACGCGATCGACGGCGGCATATCGGCGGCCGGCACCGCCAACGTGCTGGAGTTGCAGGGCAGCGCGACGGCAGCGGTGACGGCGAACTACACCAGTCTCGGCCTGACCGGCTTCCAGACCGTCGCATTCGCTCCTGGCGCGGGGGGGTATGCGACCCTGACGATCACCAACGACGCGGCGTTGCCGGGGACGATCGCCGGCTTCATCGGTCCCGGCGACACCATCGACCTGGCTGCGCTGAGCGATGCCGGCGGCGACGCTGCCACCAGTTTCAACAGCCTGACCGACACGCTGACCGTCACCGGCGACGGCGACGCGACGGTCAACCTGTTGCTCGACCGTGAGGACTACACGGGTCTCGCCTTCAAGGCGGTCAACGACGGCAGCAACGGCACCGCCGTCGTTGTGCAGCCGGCCGTCGTGACGAAGGTCGCACCGGTGATCGCCGGCACGCTGGCGGAGCAAGGCGTTGCGGTGGGCGGGACCGGCCATCCGTTCACCGGCGTCTCCATCGCCGACGGCAGCACGGGCGCCACAGACACGCTGACGGTGACGTTGTCCGACCCGGCCGGCGGCACGCTGTCGAACCTTGGCAGCGACGGCGGCTACGACGCCTCCACCGGCGTCTATACGGACAGTGGCACGCCGAGCCAGGTCAGCAGCGACCTCGACGGGCTGGTGTTCACCCCGGCGGCGCTGGCGACCGGCTCGGTCGGCACGACCGGCCTCAGCATCGGCGTCACCGGGCTGGGCGGCAGCACCAGCAGCAGCATCAGCGTAACGGCGGTGACGCAGGAGCTAGGGCTGGCCGCGACACCGGCGGCCGACGTCGTCATATCGGTCAGTCCGGACGGCAGCAGCTTCGCCGCGGCGAGCCCGGGGATGACCAACCAGGCGGTGATCACCGGCCCGTCCTCGGACGAGGCCTATACGCTGCCGAGCGGCTACCAGGCCGAGTTCCTCGGCGGCACAGCGGGCGCGACGCTGACCGATCCCTCGGGCGATGACGCATTGCTGGTCGGCAACGCGGGCAACGACACGATCACCGCCGGCGCCGCTGCCGTCACCATCCAGGGCGGCGGCGGACAATCGACGTTCGCGTTCACGCCCGGTGCGACGGATGGGCTGCTGACCGGCGTGACCGGCAGCGGCGTCACCATCACGGATGACGGCACGCGCGACACGCTGACCGGCGGTGGCGGCACGGCGGCGGCCACGATGGGGGGCTCGGACGGGGTGTTCCTCGGCGGCTCGGGCAATACCAGCGTCGTCGCCAGCGGCCAGGGCGACACGCTGGCCGGCGGTTCCGGGCTGTCGATGTTCCGGTTCACCTCCACCGCCGGCGACGTGCTGGTGCTGGGCGGCAGCGGCGGCCTGGCGATCAGCGACGCCGGGATCGGGGATACGGTGACCGGTGGCAGCGGCGGCCTGACGATTAGCGACGCCGGGATCGGAGATACGGTGACCGGCGGCAGCGGCGCGGCGGCCGACACGATATCGGGCTCGAGTGACCGGTTCTACGGCGGCGCGGGCGATGCCGACGTCGTCGCCAGCGGGCTGGGTGAGACGCTGGCCGGCGGTTCCGGCCTGGCAACCTACCAGTTCACCTCCACGGCCGGTGACGTATTGGCATTGGGTGGCAGCGGCGGCCTTACGATCACCGATGCCGGCACGCTGGACACGATTGTCGGCGGCAGTGGGGCGGCGGCGGTCACGATCTCCGGGTCCGGCGCGGTCTTCGACAGCGAGGCGGGCAACGACAGCGTGGTCGCCAGCGGCAACGGCGCAACGTTGGCCGGCGGTTCGAACCAATCGACGTTCCGGTTCACCTCCACCGCCGGGGACGTGCTGGCATTCGGGGGCACCGGCGGCCTGGCGGTCAACGATGCCGGCACCGGCGACACGGTGATGGGCGGCAGCGGCGCGGCGGCGGCCACGATCTCCGGGTTCGATGGGATGTTCTCCAGCGGTTCGGGCAACGGCAGCGCGGTGGCCAGCGGCCAGGCCGACACGTTGGTCGGCGGTGCCGGCGTGTCGGCCTTCCAGTTCACCGCCAGCGCCACCGCCGGCGTGCTGTTCGGCGGCGCCGGCAGCGCGACCATCGAGGACGCCGGCAGCCACGACACGCTGGCCGGCGCAGGCAGTGCGACCGCCGCCACGATATCCGGGCCGGACGGGCTGTTCTTCAGCCTGGCGGGCAACGCCAGTGCGACCGCAAGCGGACTGGCCGACACGCTGGTGGGCGGTGCCAGCGTGTCGGCCTTTCAGTTCACCGCCAGCGCCACCAACGGCGTGTTGTTCGGTGGCGAGGGGAGCGTCACGATCATGGACGCCGGCCGCTTCGACACGATGGCCGGAGGCGGCGGTGCGACCTCCGCCACGATAACCGGGTCGGATGCGTTGTTCTTCAGCGGCGCCGGTAGCGACAGCGCGGCCGCGAGCGGCCAGGCCGACACGCTGGTCGGCGGCGCCGGCGTGTCGGCCTTCCAACTCACCACCAGCGCCATCGACGGCGTGCTGTTCGGTGGCGCCGGCAGCGCGACCATCGTGGATGCCGGCAGCCACGACACGCTGGCCGGCGCGGGCAGCACGACCTCCGCCACGCTATCCGGGTCGGATGCCACGTTCTTCGCCGGACCGGGCGGGACCGGCGTGCTGGACGAGGGCCAGGGGGACACCATCGTGGGGGGCGCCGCCGCCGTCGCGGTCACCTCGAGCGGCGCCGGGCTGATGGTGTTTGCCGGGTCGGGGCCGCTGGGTTTCGTCGGCGGAACGGCGGGTTCCACCATCGTCGGCGGCGCTGGCAGCGCCACGGTCACCGGCGGTGGCGGCGGCATCACCTTGTTCGGCGGCGCCGGCGGCGATGTCGAGTACAGCGGCAGCGGCGGCCTGTACTATGCCGCGGGCAGCGGCGGCGAGACGATCGACGCCAGCGGTGCCACGAGCGCCAACATGCTGTTCGGCGGTGCCGACGCCAGCGGCCATGATTCGATCGCCGGCGGTTCGGGCAACGATACGATGCAGGCGGGGGCCGGCAGCGACACGTTGATCGGCGGGGCTGGGGCCGGTGGGGCTGGCGCGCACGATACGTTCGTGTTCCTCAGTGCGAGCGGTGGCGCGGCGGCGGACGACGCGGTGGTCAACTTCAATGCCAACGACACGGTCTGGCTGGCGGATTACGGCTCGGCCGCGGCGGCCTCGGTATTGAGCGAAGCGACGTATGCGGGCGGCTCCACCACCATTACGCTGTCCGACAGCACCCGGATCACATTCGTGGGCATCGCCAGTGCCAGTGAGTTGCAGGGTCACGTGATCAGCACGTGAGCCTGCGGCGCCCCCACCGTCATGGCGGGCGAAGGCCGCTATCCACGACTTTGCGGATCGCGACAAGGGAAGTCGTGGATGCCGACCCCGGCTTCCGCTCGGGGCAGGCTCTTCGTCGGCATGACGGTTGGCGGCTTTTGATGCGGCGGGATTTTGCCACGGCTTGACCGGCGGGGGCATGCGCCTAGCGTGCCATTGGGTGGCCCTGTCGGCGCTGCGCAGCCGGGCCGCCCGGCGACGAACGAGAAGCATCTCGCATGGCTGGAACTCGTGGAAAGGGAAGGCAACGATGTCCGAACCCATTTACAAGGTCGTTGAGATTGTCGGCACGTCCGAGCAAAGCATCTCCAAGGCGATCGACAATGCTATTGCCAAGGCGGCGGGCACGCTGCGCCGCCTCGGCTGGTTCGAGGTGGGAGAGGTCCGCGGGAATATCGCCGACGGCAAGGTGCACCACTACCAGGTGACGCTGAAGGTCGGGTTTACGCTGGAATAGCGTCGTCGCCATCGGCTTCAGGACAAGCGGGATCGGATTGTCCTGCTCTCCCTCACGATCGGTTAGCCGCGTGGCCTTGCGGCCGATGACGCTTGCTCCCACGTCGAGGTGTTGCCGCGCGTGGCTGCGCAGCCTAGTGAGGCGCTCCATGCGCGCAACCACCATTCACCGACGGAAACAATGCCGTACGATCCGCAACTGATCGAGCCGAAATGGCAGCAATACTGGGACGAGAACGCGGTCTTCCGGGTCGATATCGAGCCCGGAAAGCCCAAGCTCTACGTGCTCGACATGTTCCCCTATCCCTCCGGGGCAGGCCTGCATGTCGGCCATCCGGAAGGCTACACTGCGACAGACATCCTGTGCCGCTACAAGCGGATGCGCGGCTTCAACGTGCTGCACCCGATGGGCTGGGACGCCTTCGGCCTGCCCGCCGAGCGCTATGCCATGCGCACCGGCGTGCATCCGGCGATCACCACGCAGCAGAACATCGACACGTTCCGTGGCCAGATCAAGCGCCTGGGATTTTCGTACGACTGGAGCAGGGAACTTTCCACCACCGATCCCGGCTACGTGCGCTGGACGCAGTGGATCTTCCTGCAGCTTTACCGGCTCGGCCTGGCCTACCAGGCGGAAATCGCCGTCAACTGGTGCCCAGCGCAGAACACCGTGCTGGCGAACGAGGAGGTGAAGGACGGCCGGTATGTCGAAACCGGCGATCCGGTCGAGCGGCGGCTGATGCGGCAGTGGATGCTGAAAATCACCGCCTACGCCGATCGCCTGCTGGAGGACCTCGAGGAACTCGACTGGCCCGAGGGCATCAAGGCCATGCAGCGCAACTGGATCGGCAAGTCCGAGGGCGCCGAGGTTGCCTTCCCCATCGCGGATTCCACCGACGCCATCAGCGTCTTCACGACGCGGCCCGACACGCTGTTCGGTGCGACCTACTGTGTGCTCGCGCCCGAACACCAGCTTGTGGAGCAAATAACGACGCCGGCGCAGCGTGCAGCGGTGGATGCCTACCGTAGCCGTGCCGCGCAGCTCAGCGACTTCCAGCGCACCGAGCAAAACAAGGACAAGAGCGGTGTGTTCACCGGAGCGTATGCCGTCAATCCGGTGAACAACGAGCGCATTCCGATCTGGGTCGCCGACTATGTGCTGATGTCGTACGGCACCGGTGCCATCATGGCAGTGCCGGCGCATGACGAGCGGGACCACGAGTTCGCCACCAAATTCCATCTGCCGATCGTGCAGGTCATCGAACCCGCCATGCCGATCGACATCATGCGGGAGGCCTATGTCGGCGACGGAATTCTGATCAACTCGGCTTTCCTCGACGGGCTGAACGTCGCCGATGCCAAGGCGCGCATCATCGGCTGGCTGGAGGACAAGGCTATCGGCACGCGCCGGATCCAGTATCGCCTGCGCGACTGGCTGTTTTCCCGCCAGCGTTACTGGGGCGAGCCGATCCCGGTGCTGCACCGGCAGGACGGCTCGGTAGTGCCGCTGCCGGAGGATGCGCTGCCGCTGCTGCCGCCGCAGCTTGACGAATACCGCCCGACCGAAACCGGCGAGCCGCCGCTGGCGCGCGCGCAGGACTGGGTGAGGACCACCGATCCGGCAACCGGAGAACCGGCCTGGCGCGAGACCAACACGATGCCGCAATGGGCCGGGTCGTGCTGGTACTACCTGCGTTTCATAGATCCGAAGAATAACGACGCCCTGGTCGACCCGGCAAAGGAACGCTACTGGATGCCGGTCGATCTGTATGTCGGCGGCGCAGAGCACGCGGTGCTGCATCTGCTGTACGCGCGGTTCTGGCACAAGGTGCTGTACGACATCGGTGCCGTTTCGACCAAGGAACCGTTCCAGCGGCTGTTCAATCAGGGCATGATCCTGGCGTTCTCCTATCGCGACGCCAACGGCAAATACTACGAACCGGAGGCCGTTACCCAGGTTGACGGCAAACCCTTCGTGGGCGGGGTGGAGGTCAGCCAGCAGATCGAGAAGATGTCGAAGTCGCTGCTGAACGTCGTCAACCCCGACGACATGGTGCGCGAGTACGGCGCGGATTCGGTGCGGCTGTACGAGATGTTCATGGGGCCGCTGGATGCGACCAAGCCCTGGCAGACATCAGGCGTCGCGGGGGTGCGGCGTTTCCTCAACCGCTCCTGGCGGCTGCTGTGCAACGAGGACGACGCGGTCGATACGCAAGCCCTCGTCGATGCCGAGCCCGAACTGCGGATTGCCGCCGCATTGCACAAGACGATCGCGGCGGTGACCGAGGACATCGAGGCGCTGCACTTCAACACCGCGATCGCACGCTTGATGGAACTGGTCAACGTGCTGACGCCACTGGCGGTGCGTCCGCGCAGTGTGATCGAAAGCTTCGTGCTGCTGCTGTCGCCGTTCGCGCCGCACATCGCGGAAGAGATGTGGGCGAAGCTCGGACACACGGAAACGCTGGCTTACGAAACCTGGCCGGTGGCCGATCCGGACCTGGTCAACGCGGCGGTCGAACTTCAGGAATATCCGGTGCAGATCAACGGCAAGTTGCGAGCGCGCGTGATGGCTGCGCCGCGGCTTGGTGGTGCCGATCTGCTGGCGGTGGTGAAGGCCGATCCCGACGTGCAGCGGCTATTGGCGAACGTGACGGTGATGAAAGAGATCACGGTCCCGGGACGGCTGGTGAATTTCGTCGTCAAGGGCTGAATAGTCGGCAATGGCTTACGCATTGTCCGGCAAGTAGGGTGACACTGCTCCCGGTGTCATGACCGGGTTCTCTGTGTCATGACCGGGCTTGGCCCGGTCACCCACGTCTTTCCATCGTGCTACACAGGAAAGTCGTGGGTGGCCGGCCTTCGCCGGCCATGACACACTACGAATTGTCGGCTAGGCCGCGACACAGCCGCCCGGCTTTACCTTGCGCACCGCCGACGCCGGAAACCGCGCCAGCTTGTCGGCCGGACGGATCGGCCGGCGCACCAGTTCGCCGCCGCAATTCGGGCAGCGCCCGGCCAGCACGCCGTCGGCGCACGTTGCGCAAAACGTGCATTCAAACGAACAGATGCGTGCCGCCTCGCTGTCCGGCGGCAGGTCGCGGTCGCAGCATTCGCAGTTCGGTCGAAGTTCGAGCATGCCCCAGCCTCCCGTTGCCGCACTTCCCTCGCGGGCGGAACAGGTTATCATCGATCTTACCGACGCCAAGACAACGCATCACCCGGGCCGGAAGGCGCTAGAACCTTTCCCCGACGGAGGACACCGGATGTTCGAACGCCTCGACGCCGCCCGGTCGCTGACCGGTAACCAGATCAAGATCGTCGCCGCCGCGATCATCGGCGACATGCTGGAGTTCTTCGACTACTTCCTGATCGGTTTCGTGCTGGCCTTCATCATCAAGCCGTGGGGCCTGACCTTCGGCCAGTCGGCGATCATCCTGTTGTCATCGGGTGTCGGCGCCATCCTCGGCGCGTTCATCTGGGGACGCATCGCCGACGTGGTCGGCCGGCGGCGCGTGTTCGTCGGTACCGTCATCAACTTCTCCATCGCCACCGGCGTCCTGGCGTTCACCCCCGACCATGGCTGGATCTACCTGTCGGTGTTCCGCTTCTTCGTCGGCTTCGGTGTCGGCGGACTGTACTGCGTTGACCTGCCATTGGTGCAGGAGTTCGTGCCGGCGCGCATGCGCGGCTTCATCGGCGGCATCGTCACTGTGTTCATTCCGCTCGGCGTGATGATCGCCTCGGTGCTTGGCGCCTTCCTGGCGCCCGAGATCGGCTGGCGCGGCCTGTTCGTGGTCGGCCTCGCACCGGCCTTGTTCACCCTGGTGATCCGCGCCTGGGTGCCGGAATCGCCGCACTGGCTGCTGAGCCAGGGCCGCTTGCAGGAAGCCCGCCGCTCGGTCGCCTGGGCCTTGAAAGTGCCGGCGGAGACGCTGCCGGAACCCACCGCGACCACGTCGCCGCCGCCCACCAAATGGGGCGATATCTTCAAATATCCGCGCAGCCTGGCGGTGTCGTGGATGGCGAGCATCGGCGCGCAGACCGCGGGATATGGCGTCGGCCTGTGGGGACCGACCCTGTTCGTGCTGCAGCTTGGCGTGACACCTGCCTACGCTGCCTATCTGTTCATCTACATCACCGCCGCCGGCATCCTGGGCCGCATCGCTTTCTCCTTCCTGTCGGAAGCGATCGGCCGGCGCGTCTCCGGCATGCTGGTCGGTTTTGGCGGCGCGGTGTGCGTCGCCGCGGCCGGGCTGCTGCACAACATCATCGTTGGCGGCGTGTCGCTGTTCTGGTTGTTCATTGTGCTCGGCGACTTCTTCTATGATGGAGGGTTTGCCGTCGTCGGCCCGTACTCGGCGGAGGTTTGGCCGACCCGGCTGCGCACCACGGGCATGGGCTCGGCCTATGGGTTCGGCGGGCTTGGCAAGATCATCGGCCCGCTGGGCTTGGCACTGATCGTCGGTTCGTCCAACGTTGTGAAGCCGGACGTGACGGTCGCCGCCATCCCGGCATCGTTTCTTTTCCTCGCCGCGTGGCTGGTGGTATGCGGTCTCGGGTTCATGCTGTTCGGATTCGAGACGCGGCAGCGCTCGATCTCGGCATTGGATGAGGGCTATTCGGATGCGGCGGTCCCGGTCGAAGTCAGGGTCACGTCAGGAGTGCGGCAGTAATGGATGCGCAGACGACCGAAGACAGCGATTTCATTGCCCGCATCCGCGCGCTGGCGCCGGAGATCGCCGGCGCGTCCGACGACATAGAGCAGCGTCGCGAACTGCCGCCGTGGTTGCTCGACAAGCTGCGTGACGGACGGTTCTTTCGCATGTTGCAGCCGCGCTCGATCGGCGGGGCGGAGCTGCGTCCCGTGTCGTTCTGCACGGTGACCGAGGCGATTGCCGCAGCCGACGCCTCCACCGGCTGGGTCGTGTGCCAGAACAACGGTTGCTCGATGTCGGCCGCGTATCTGGCGCCGGAGGTGGCGCGCGAGATCTTCGGGCCGTCCACGGGGATCCTGGCGTGGGGACCGCCGGGCGCGCCGTTCGAGGCGCAGCCGGTCGAGGGCGGCTATCGCATCAGCGGCAAGTGGCGTTTCGCCAGCGGCAGCCATCATGCGACCTGGCTGGGCGCGCACATGAAGATCGCTGGGACAGGCGGCCCGGGGGGACAACCGGGGGGCCGTATGGAGCGCACCATGCTGTTCCCGAAGTCCAGCGTGACCATGCACGACATCTGGCACGTGGTGGGGCTGCGTGGCACCGGCAGCGACGAATACGTGGTCGACAATTTGTTCGTGCCGGAGAACCACTCGATGTCGCGCGACGGGCCGGCGGAGCGGCGCGAGCATGGGCTGCTGTATCGTTTCACCAGCAGCCAATTGTATTCCTGCGGGTTCGGCGGCGTCGGGCTGGGGATCGCGCGCGCCACGATGGATGCGTTCTATGACCTGCCGGCGACCAAGACCTCGCGTGGCGCGGCGAAGCCGATGCGCGAGAATAACGTGATCCAGTCGCAGGTGGCGCAATGTGAGGCGCGCTGGCGCTCGGCCCGTGCGTTCCTGCACGGCACGTGGGAGCAGGCGTGGGCGCATGTGGAGGCGACGGGGGAGCAGACGGAGGAGGATCGCACAATGATCCGTCTGGCGTCCACCTGGGCGATCCAGTCGGCGCGCGAGGTGGTGAACACGCTGTACCACGCCGCCGGATCGATCGCGATTTTCGAGGATCATCCGTTCGAGCGGCGGCTGCGCGACATCCACACCGTGGCGCAGCAATCGCAAGGACGCCAGCTCCACTACGAAACCGTTGGCCAGATATTGCTTGGGATGCCACCGGAAAACCAATTCTGAACGGAGGAATAGCACGATGCCTGCACAATCGCTGAACCACTACACGATCCGGGTGCGTGACCTGGAGGCGACGAAGAATTTCTATACCGACGTGGTCGGGTTGAAGGTCGGCGACCGGCCGCCGTTGAATTTCCCGGGCTACTGGCTGTATTGCGGCGATGTGCCGACGGTGCACCTGATCGGCTATCGCGCCGAAGATGCGCCGATCAACGACGCGCCGGCCGATCCGGCGAAGACCGGGCGGCTGGATCATATCGCCTTCGCCTGCGAGGGACTGAAGGACATGAAGTCGAACCTGGAGCAGCACGGAATCAAGTTTGACGAGCGCGTGTTGCCGCGGTTGAACATGACTCAGTTGTTCTACTTCGATCCGGACGGCATCGCGGTGGAATGCAACTTCGCGGCGCACGAGACCGAGGGGCGGCAGGGCGCAGGCTACTAAGCGTTCGGCGCTCC
>DATHNI010000492.1:0-25188 GCA_035486135.1 Acetobacteraceae bacterium | reverse complement strand
CGTAAGAGAAAACCTCTCCCGCGCTGCGCGCGGGAGAGGCATGCCCCCGGGCGCTTGACCCGGGGGTGGAGGTGCGGAGCACCGAGGGTGAGGGTGATCGGGTCGGCACGGTGCGGGTGCGGCACGCGGCAAGGAGAGCGGGGCGACCCGATCACCCTCACCCTCACCCTCACCGCTTCGCGTCTTGACCCCCGGGTCAAGCGCCCGGGGGCATGCCTCTCCCGCCTTGCGGGAGAGGTTTGCTTCCACATGCTCCATCATCCCTTACCCTGACCCGCTGGGGCGACCGGAGCAACTGACGAGTCGTTAAGCAACGCCACCGCCGGAGCAAGCAACGCCGGATCCCCGACCGCCAGAACCGTACCGTCGCCGTCCGTGCGCAGCGGCGCACCGGCCCAGTCGGTGACCCGCCCGCCGGCGCCGTCGACCACCGGGACCAGCGCGGCCCAGTCCCACAGCTTCATGTCGCGCTCGGCGACCACGTCGATCTGGCCCAGCGCCAGCAACCCGTAAGCGTAGCAGTCGCCGCCCCAATAGTTGCGTCGCGCCGCGGCGGCCAGACGCTGCCAGCGCGGCCAGGCGTCGCCGGCCATCATCTCCGGGCTGGTGCACGAAAGCTCGGCGTCCGCCAGCATCGGACAGGGCCGGCATTCTGCTCGTCCCCCCAGCATTCCACTGAACCGCGTGCGGCGGCCGGCGGCGCCGACCCAGCGCTCACGCGTCACCGGCTGGTCGATCACGCCCAGGATGGGGCGGCCGCCGTCGAGCAACGCCACGAGGGTGCCGAAGGTTGGGCGGCCGGTGATGAAGGCGCGCGTGCCGTCGATCGGGTCCAGCACCCAGCGCATCCGGGCCTCGGGCCGGTCGAGGCCGAACTCCTCGCCCAGCACGCCATGTTCTGGGAACCGCTCGGACAGGACCGCGCGCATCGCTTGTTCCGCGGCGCGGTCGGCAATGGTGACCGGGGAGCGGTCGGCCTTCAGGTCAGCCGCGAGCCCGGCGCGGAAGAACGGCCGGACAACGGCGCCGGCCACGTCCGCGGCCGCCTCCGCCGCGGCGACCAGCCGGTCCATTTCGGCGGGGGCCACGCCGGTGCTGGCGGCTGTCGTCATGCCTGGCCCACCGGCACGGCCGCCAGCATGGGCCGTGGTATGGCGGGCAGCACGGCGAGCGGCATGGGCCGCGGCATGATCGGCAGCACGACCGGCATCGTTGGTTGATTCGGCCTCATGCGCTGGTCCGGCGGCCCATGAAGCGGAACTGGATGGCGGTGATGGCGATCACTCCCGCCATCAGCACCACCGACTGCGCCGACGAGCCGCCGATGTCCTGATTGATCATGCCGTCGCGATACACCTTGATCACCAGCGTCTCCGTATCCTGGCCCGGACCGCCCTGGGTCAGCGCAAAGATGGTGCCGAACGTGTCGAACGCCGCATAGACCAGGTTGACCACCAGCAGGAAGAACGTGGTTGGCGCCAGCAGCGGAAACGTGATGGTGCGGAAGCGGTGCCAGCCTCGGGCGCCGTCCATGCGGGCTGCCTCGGTGACGGCGCGCGGGATCGATTGCAGGCCGGCGAGGAAGAAGATGAAATTGTAGCTGACCTGCTTCCAGGCGCTGGCCAGGATGACCATCAGCATCGCCTGGGTGCCGTTCAGGTAGTAGTCCCACGGAATGTGGTGCGCGTTCAGCCAGCGGCCGAGCAAGCCGATCTGCGGATTGAGCAGGAACAACCACAGCACGGCCGACATGGCCGGCGCGATGGCGTACGGCCAGATCAGCAACGTGCGATAGACGGCTCGCCCGCGGATCTCCCGGTCGGCGAACACCGCCAGGCCGAGTGCCGTTCCCATCGCCAGCACGGTGACTGCGAGGCAGAAGACGACGGTGCGCAGGATCGTTGCGAGATAGAGCGGATCGCTGAACAAGTCGGTGAAGTTGTCGATGCCGACGAAGACGGCCCCCTGACCGAAGGGGTCCGTCGTCGTCATGCTGTCCCAGATCGCCTCACCGGCCGGCCAGTAGAAGAAAAACGCGCTGACCAGGAGCTGCGGCAGGGTCAGCGCGAGGGGAAGCAGCCAGCCATCGAAGGTGGTGCGGCGGTCCATGCGGTTCAGCAGTGTCCCGTCGCGCTGCCGGTCATTCTTTCGCCGCCTTCTGGAACTCTTGCAGCACCTTGTTGCCGCGGGCGACGGCGTTGTCCATCGCCTGCTGCGCGGTCTGGTTGCCCTGGAAGCCTTTTTCCACTTCTTCGTAGATGATGTTGCGGATTTCCGCCAAACGTCCCAGGCGCAGGCCCTTCGAGTATTTGGTCACCGTCCCGCGCTCCAACTGCAGCACCGGCAGGTCGGCGCCGGGGTTCTTCTCGTAGAAGCCCTGTTGCTTGGACAGATCGAATCCGGCCAGCGTGACCGGCACATAGCCGGTGTGCTGGTGCCAGTAGGCGTCGTTTTCCGGCTTGGCGATGAAGTTCAGGAACGTCGCGACCGCCTTGTATTCGTCCGGCGTGCGGTTCGGTGCGGTCATCGTCCACAGGCTGGCGCCGCCGATGATGGAGTTCAGCGGCGACTTGATGACATCCGGGTCGTACGGCAGGTACGCGACACCCCAGTCGAACTTGGCGCTTTTCACCAGGTCGCCGCGCATCCCCGAGGAGTCGAAATGGATGCCGGCCTTACCGGAGACCAGCAATTGGTCGGGGGCGTTGTCGCGGCCGGTGTACTTGAACGTGCCTTCCTTGGCCATGTCGAACAGGCGGCCGATCTGCCTGACATGCTGCTTGCTGTTGATTTCCAGCCGCGCGCCCAGGCCGTCGAAACCGTCGGACTCGCTCGCGAACGGGATGTTGTGCAGCGCGCTGAATTGCTCCAACTGGATCCAACTGAACCATGCGCTGGTGGAGGGGATCTCCGCGGCGTTCTTGTCTTTGATCGCCTGGGCTGCCTTCACCACGTCTTCCCATGTCGCCGGCGGCTTGTCCGGATCGAGGCCCGCCTTGCGGAACGCGTCCTTGCTGTACCACATCACCGCGGTGGAGGAATTGAACGGCGCCGACGCCATGCGCCCGTCCGACAGGCTGTAATAGCCGCGCACCGCCGGGATGTAGGTCTTCGGGTCGACCGTGACGCCGGTTTCCTTGGACAGTTCCCAAAGCTGCTTCACTGCCTTGCCGGCAGCGAGCATGGTGCCGGTGCCGACCTCGAAGATCTGCGCCAGGTGCGGCGCCTGGCCGGCGCGCGACGCGGCGATCGTCTCGTTCAGCAGGTCGGCATAGCCGCCTTTGTAGATCGCCTGAACTTCCACCGCGTTCTGGCTTTGATTGAAGGTGTCCGCGATGCGCGCCACTTGCTCGCCCAGTGCGGCGGTCATGGCGTGCCACCAGACGATCTTTGTCTTGGCGGCCTGGGCGCGGGCGGGAAGCAACGGCGTGGCGGCCAGGGCGGCCGTGCCGGCGATCAGGGTGCGGCGGAGCATCGTGGTACGTTTCCCTTGTTGCGAGGCGGTGGCGCGTGACGTAACCGCCATGCGTTGCCGTCCTATTACGCGATCATGACGCCCGGATGAAGGTCCCTTGCGTCACACATCCTCTCCCGTGCTTGCGGGAGAGGGAGCCATGCCTGGTCAGAAGCTCAGTGGTTCCGGCACTAACGGCGTCCAGCGGGCGTTCTTCACCACGGACAGGAAAGACTGGCTGGATGCGTGATGGTTGGTTGGGCTCATCGACAGCGGTGGTCCGTTGAAGACGTCGCGCCAGTCCTGCATGCTTTCCATAGCGGTGGTGAAGCTGTCGAGCGTCAGGTCTCGCCCGGCCTTCTCCAGTGCCGCGACCATGAAGGTGGCCGCCGTGTAGCCGGCCTCGCCAAGGTAGTTGATGTCGAACCCGTAGGTCTTCTTATAGCGCTCGGCGAGCGCGTGCACCGCCGGGCGCGGATCGTCGGGATAGGCATACAGCGCCGGCGCCATGGCGAAGAAACCCTCGGCGGGCCCGCCTGGCGCTTCCGCCACCGCGGTGGAATAGCACGCGAAGTTGCCAAGGAAATCGACGTCCCAGCCCATCTTGCGCGCGGTCTGCAGGATGATGGTGGTGTCCTTGACGATGGTACCCATGACGATCAGGTCGCAGCCGGCGTCTCGCAGTTTCGCTACCGAGGCGTTGAAGTCGGTGTCGGTCGGCTTGTGCGCGGTGCCGCCCGCCATCGTCATGCCCATCGCCTCGGCCTGCGCCTGTGCGCCCGCCAGCACGTCGCGGCCGTAGTCGCTGTCCTGGATCATCGAGCCGATATGCTTCTTGCCCTTGTGTTCGACGAACCACTTCACGCCAGCGCGCATCTGGTCATAGTACGATGCGAACTGACCGTATTTCAGCTTGTTGAATGGCTGGTACATCGAGCGCGCGCACGTCAGCGGAAAGACGTTGGGCACGTTCTTTTCGAACATCATCGGCATCACGGCCTCGTTCATCGGCGTGCCGCCGTTGGCCAGGGCAAAGAAGATGTCGTCACGATTGACCAATTTGTTCATCGCCTGGACGCCCTTGGGGACCATGTATTCATTGTCCTCGACGACGTAGCGGATTTTGCGGCCGTGGATGCCGCCCTTGGCGTTGGCGTCGTCGAACGCCAGATGGATCGCATTAGCATTATTGACGCCCTGGACGGCGGTGACGCCGGACAGGTCGGTCATGGTGCCGATGATGATCTCGGTATCGGAGACGCCGCGGGTGGCCGCGGCGGCGCGGCCGATGATGGCGGGGGTGAAAAGCGTGGCGGCGGCAGTGGTCAGGACGTGCCGGCGCGAAAACGTACGGCGTGACGTCATTGTAGTCTCCCTGAGAGCAATCGGGCGATGCCGATTGGCGTCTTGCTTGCTTTGGGCGAACAACTGTCCGCTTGGTGAAACTAGCGCAGTGACGCGACGAAGCAATCCCCAGCCGGAAGGCCAGCGGCTTTGCCCCCGGCCTTGCTGGCCGCCGGTTGCATGGCCGTGCTTGTCAGGTTGCGGCGCGGCGTCCCCGAGCATCGCGCGATGTCGCCGCGAACCGGTTGACCAGGCAGCCTCAGCGTCGGTCGGCAGTAATTCCCGACTGCCCAATCTATAGTTGTGTATTCAAATTATTCTACAACCAGAACCTGTACCAATGCCGTACCAAAAAAGATGAAACCACGCTGAGTTCCATGATCTTCAAATATGGGCTCGCATTTGGCGGATCATCGCATGTGTGAGTCCCTGCACATCTAATTGACACACGCAACATTACAAATTACCAATATGTGCGGTCTGGAGTAACGAAATGACAACGCGAACCTGGATGGGGGGCAGCGGCGACTGGTATTCCGCCACCATGTGGGCCACTTTGGCCGATCAAACCGGGACACCCGTTCCCGGCGACATCGCGTTCATCAATGGCGGCACGGTCGCCGTCAGCGGCACCGAGGAGGCCGCCGACGGCTTTCCGCTCGACGCGGTGCAGGTGACGCTGGGTTCCGCAGTCGAACTCAGTCCGGCGGCGATCGCTGCCAGCGATGCGACCTTCGGCCAGGATTTCGTCATCACCAGCAATGGCGCGGCCCCTTATGCCGCTTTCGACACGACTGGTCCGACTGGATTTTCGGGCACCATCCTGGCCAGTGCCGAGGGCGGCACGTTCAACATCGACGCCACCGTCGCCGACGGCACGCAAGCCGCGGCCTTCGTCCTGCTGCATGGTGGCCTGATCGATGTGTCCGGCGGCGACGACCTGGTTTTGACCGGGTCGATGGTCAGCGATGCCAACGTAACGATCGCCTCGGGCAGCACGTTCACCAACGACGGTGTCGATCGCGTATTCGGTGGGCTCACCGATGTCATGGTGGGCGCCACGCTGGCCGGCACCGGCACATTCGAAGCCGGTCCCGGCGCAACGCTGGAATTCCAGAGCGCGGTACCGGCCACGCAGACGATCATGTTCGGCGAGGCCGGGCGGCTGGATCTCTCGGCGCCGTTCACGTTCAAGGGGCAGATCACGTCGTTCGTATTGGGCGACACCATCGACCTGCTGGACACCGTTGCAAATTACGCATCATACAACGCCAGTAGTGGCCTGCTGACAATCGAGAACGGCAGCGCGACGGTGGCGGTGATCGCGTTGCAGGGACCGGCATCCAGCCAGGTGCTGAATACCGGCACGGATGGCGCGGGCGGCACGCTGATCACCTATCCAGGCTCCGCGTCGCGCACATCTTACGAGATCGACATGGCCGCCCAGGCGGTGCAGGCCAACGTCGTCAACCAGACGATGACTACCGCGGCGGGCGCGCCGATCATCGGCACCGGCATCACCATCGGCATCATGTCGGACAGCTTCAACGCGACGCTGAACGGCATCGTAGATCCGGCCGACCTCGCCGCGCAGGAAGGCTATCTGTCGGAGACCCCGAACGGCACCTCGGCCGTCGACGTGCTGCAGGATTCCACAATCGCCGGCGTGGAAAACGAAGGCCTGGCAATGGCCGAGCTGATCCACGCGATCGCCCCCGGCGCCGCGATCGACTTCTATACGGCGGAAGGTGGCCAGGCGAGTTTCGCCCAGGGCGTGACGGCCCTGGTTCAGGCCGGCGCCAACATCATCGTCGACGACTGGTCGTTCTCCGGCACGTCATTCTTCCAGGTCGCCGGTCCGGTGGATGCGGCGGTGGAGAATGCCATTTCCGCCGGCGTGGACTATTTCACTGCGGCATCGAACTTTGGCGACGCCTATTACGACAGTACGTGGCACGCCGCGAAAACCCAGCTTCTGCTGCAGAGCAATCAGATCGGCCCCGGCGGCCTGATCGATACGGAGCAGACCGTAACGGCGCAGCAGTTCAGCAACGGCACGGAACTGCAAACCATCACCATACCGGCCGCCACAGCCACAACGATCGAGCTGCAATGGGATGTGCCGTGGCCCTCACCGGGAACCAGCGTGGCCGATCCGATCGCCATGGCGCTGTACACCACCAGCGGCAGCCTGGTGGGAATGTCCAGCCAGGTGTTCGAGGGCTCGGGTTACGATTACGTCCCCGAAATCGCCCTCTCGATACCGGTCACCGCAACCGCCACGCAATATGAGCTGGCGATCTACCAAACCGGTACGGCGTCGGTTTCGCAATTCGAGTACATCCTGTTCGGCACACCGGGGACAGTCGTTACCAGCAGTGCCTCGCTGGCCGACGGCAGCACCGTATCCGCGCAGGACCCGGGTGGCACGATCGACGATCCGGACGCCGGCCAAGGCGCAGGCGACGTCCATGGACAGGAACTGGTCCCCGGCGTGAACACCGTCGGCGCTGCGTACTGGTCGACTTCGGCGGCGTTCGACGTGGCTCCGAATTGGACGGAATATTATTCCAGCGTCGGGCCGGGCGAGTTGTTGTTTAGCCAGAATGGATCCGCCTATGCCGCGCCGCAGCCGGCCGGCAAGGTCGATTTCGTCGCGCCGGACGGGGTGCAGACTTCGGTGCCGGATTTCCAGGCGTTCTTCGGAACCTCGGCCGCCGCACCGGACGCAGCCGCCGTCGCGGCGCTGATGTTGCAGGCCGACCCCAGCCTGACCACGGCGCAGGTCACCAGCCTGCTGGAACACTCCGCCGTGGACATGGGGCTGCCGTCCGCCAACCAGGGAGCAGGCCTGCTCCAGGCCACGGGCGCGGTGCAACTCGCGCTGGACGAGGCGGCCATGTGCTTCTGCGCCGGCACGCTGATCGGCACGCCGGGCGGTGACGTGGCGGTGGAACGCCTGTCAGTCGGCGACACTGTGCTCACCTGGCGTGGCGACGCACGGCCCATCGTGTGGATCGGCACCGGACGGGTGATGGTCGCCCGAGGCCGGCGCTCCGCCGCCACGCCGGTGATCGTGCGCAAGGGCGCCTTGGCGGAGAATGTGCCGCATCGCGATCTGCGCGTGACCAAAGGGCATTCGCTGTACCTGGACGACGCGCTGGTCCCGGTGGAGTTTCTGGTCAACCATCGCACGATCCTGTGGGATGATTGGGCGCAGGAAGTAACGATCTACCATATCGAACTGGCGACGCACGAGGTGCTGCTGGCGAATGGGGCGCCGGCCGAGAGCTATCGCGACGACGGCAACCGCTGGCTGTTCCAGACTACCAATGCCGGGTGGACCTTGCCGCCGCGGCCACCCTGCGTTCCGGTACTCACCGGGGGCAGTCACGTAGATGCAATTTGGCAACGGTTACTGCGGCGCTCCGGTCCGCGCAACCCACCGCCGCTGATCGATGATCCCGATGTGCATCTGGTGGTCGATGGTCAGCGGGCCGACCCGATTGAACGCCGCGATGATAGGGTGGTGTTTCAGTTGCACTCTCGGCCGCGGAGCGTGCGCATTTGCTCGCGGGCCGCGGTACCGCAGGAATTGGGTCTGGCGCGGGATGCGCGATCGCTTGGCGTGGCGGTGCGCAGGATCGTGCTGGCGCTGCCGCCGTGGGTGCGTGAGATCGATGCCGGAGAGGATGCGCTGGCCGATGGATTCCATGCGTTCGAAGCGGATAACGGTATCCGCTGGACCGATGGCGATGCGGCCGTGCCGGCGCATCTGTTCGACGGCATGTACGGTTCGGGCATGCTGATGCTGCATCTCGGCGGCGCGACGCGGTATATCGATGATGGAAGGGAGGTGCGGGTGGCGTAGGAGGTAATGACGGACTGCGAAAAGGTTGACGAACGGGCACCACCCATCCCGTCATGCCGACGGAGGCCGCCACTGCCACCCGCATAGGTTCTTTTCCTTGGTGCCAGCAGCAAAGTCGTGGATTGCGGGGCCTTCGCCCGGCATGAGGGTGGTGGGTGCCGCCCGCGCGGCCACCACCACCAGGCGCCCCGCTATCCCCCAGTCGCCGCTACCCCCCAGCCCCCGCCGTCCCGAACCCCTGCAGCAGCTCCGCGATCCGCCCGGGGTCCGATTGCTCCATCACCCGTCGCGCGAATCGCGCGCAGGCGTCGATCGCCACCGACCGCACCCGCTGCTTCACCCGCGGCACCGCCCCGGCGTTCATGCTGAACGACCGCAGCCCCAGCCCCAGCAGCAGAGGCGTCAGCCGCGGCGACCCCGCCATCTCCCCGCATACCGACACCGGCATGCGCATCCGCAGTGCCGCCTCCGTCGCGAACTGCACCAGCCGCAGCACCGCCGGATGGATCGGGTCGTACAGTGCCGCCACGTCGGCCTCGCCGCGATCCACCGCCAGGGTGTAGGCGGTCAGGTCATTGGTGCCGATGGCGAAGAAGTCAGCCTCCAGCGCCAGCGCGTCGGCCGACAGCGCAGCGCCCGGCGTCTCTATCATGATGCCCAGCGGAGGCAGCTTGTCCGGCACCCGCTCGCCGCGCCGGCGCAGGCGGCGACCAACCCGCTCGTAGATGTCCCGCGCCGCGCGCACCTCGCCCACCGTGGTGACCATTGGCAGCAGCACCCGAACCGGCCCGGCGGTCGCTGCACGCAGGATGGCGGCGAACTGGGTCTCCAGCAGTTCGGTCTGGCGCAGCAGCATGCGGATGCCGCGCAGGCCCAGCGCGGGGTTGGTATCGACGATTTCCGGCACGAGGCCGGCACTGGCCAGCGCCTCGATGTCCTTCTCGCCGCCCCAGTCCAGCACGCGGATGGTGACCGGATCGCCGTTCATTGCCTCGACGATCATGCGGTAGGTTTCCACTTGCGTGGCCTCGTCGGGCACCGTCTCGCGGTTCATGAACAGGAACTCGGTGCGCAGCAGGCCGATGCCGATGGCGCCGGACTGGGCTATCTGCGACAGCTCGATCGGCAACTCCAGGTTGGCCTGCAGCTCCACAGCCTCGCCATCCAGCGTCTCGGCGGGCAGCCGGCGCAGCCGGGCATAACGCTGGCGCTCGCGGGCGAAGGCGGTGGCGGCACGCCGCGCCGCGGCCAGCCGCTCCGGCGACGGATTGAGCACCACCGTTCCGTTCGCGCCATCCACCACGGCGATGTCGCCCGGCTTGATCGCATGCGCCACGCCCGCCGCGCCGAGCACGGCCGGCACACCCAGCGCCCGCAGCATCACCGCGGTATGGCCATCGGCGCCGCCTTCCTCCGCCGCGACGCCGGCCAGCCGCGCCGGATCCAACAGGGCCGCGTCGGACGGGCGGAGCGATTCGGTGAGCAATACCGCGCCGTCCGGAAGGCCTGAAAAGCTCTTGAACGGTGCGCGGGTCAGGTTCCTTACCAGCCGCCGGGCGATCTCGCGGATTTCGTCGGCGCGGCGCTCCAGGCCGGAGCGGTCCTCCGCCGTCATGTCGAGTTCCACCTGCGCCAGGACCGCTTCGGCAATCGCGTCGGCTTCCTCGACCACGGCGCTTTCCGCCGACAGCAGCGTCTCCTCGATTCGCCGCCGCACGCCGCGGATCAGCCGGGACGGGCCCAGCATGCGGATATAGGCGTCGATCAGCGGGGCGATCTCGGCCTGGCTCTCCTCCGGCAGGATCGCCAACCGCGCCCGCAGCTTGGCGAGCTGCTTGCGCGACTGGGCGATGGCGGCTTCCAGCCGGGCGCCCTCACCGGCGATGTCGGCGGCCTGGATCTTGTGGCGAGTGATCTGCGGTACCGGTTCCGATGCGCCGAATACCGGCCCGATAGCGACTCCGGGCGACACGGCGATACCGGGGAATGTCCGCTCCGGCCGCGTGGACCCCACGGCAATGGGACGCGCCAGCCGTTTGTGCTGCGGTACCGGCGGCTCAGCCGGACTCATCGAAGCCCGCCTCGACCAGTGCGGCGAGCGCATCCAACGCCTCGCGCGAATCCCAGCCCTGGGCGCGCAGTTCGATCGTGGCGCCCAGGCCGGCGCCAAGCATCATCAGCCCCATGATGGAGCGGGCGGAAACGGTCTGCCCGTCGCGGCACACGTCCACCGAGGCGTTGAATCGCTCCGCCATGGTGGCGAACTTCGCGGCGGCCCGCGCGTGCAGGCCGCGCTTGTTGGCAATGGTTACAATCTGCGTGACGACGGGCGGGGAGGCGCCGGCTTCCGGGTCCGGGGTGGGAGAGGCGGCGTCCTCGTCCGCCGTCATCCGCACTTTCCGTTGATCTTGCAGCCGTGCAGCACGTGCGAGGCGGCGGCGATGTATTTGCGGCCGGCTTCCTCCGCGCAGTTCACCGCGTCGGCCAGCGGCTGGCTGCCACGGACTTTGGCCAGCTTTACCAGCATCGGCAGGTTCACCCCCGCGATAACCTCGACATTCTGCTGCTCCATCATGGAGATCGCGAGATTGGAGGGGGTGCCGCCAAACATATCCGTCAGCAGCACGACTCCGTCACCGGTGTCGCACTGCTTGATACAGGCTTCGATCTCGGACCGACGATTCTCCATGTCGTCGTCGGGCCCAATGCAGACGGTGCTGACATTCCGTTGCGCACCCACCACGTGCTCCATGGCGGAGCGTAGTTCCACGGCAAGACGGCCGTGGGTCACCAGGACCATGCCAATCATGGAAGGATGAAGTCTTCCCGACCGGCTCGAAGCGGGAGCCCGCTGTCTTTGTTCTGGGTCATTGTGTTGCCTCAGGCCTCCTGTGCCTGAACCGGCGAGGGCCGCGTGGGCTCGCCATTATCGCTTCCGTCCCGGCGCGGGACCGGGCGGTCTGTCATGGAAACGGCGTTCCGCTCGTCGCGTCCCAGTTCGCGATGGGTCACGTTCAGTTGCCAGTCAATACCAATCCCTCCGCCCGCCGGGTCCACGGCGATGCGGGATCCGAGATAGGCGGCCAACTGCTCCACCAGGTAGACGGAGCGATGCCTCCCCCCTGTACACCCAATCGTGATCGTCGTATACTTTTTGCCTTCCAGGACAAATCTCGGCAAGAGCAGGTCGATCAATTCCGCCAGCCGGGAGAAGAATCGCGGGTAGTCCGGGTCCGCCGCGATATAGGCCCCGACCGAGGAATCGAGTCCTGTTCTCGGCCCCAATATGGGGTCGTAGTGCGGATTGCGCAAAAAGCGTGCATCGAATACCAGATCTGCTTCCTGCGGCAGGCCATGCGCGTAGGCAAAGGACATCAGCGACACCACCATGTGGCGGCCTGTTGCCTCACCCTCAGTGCCGAAATGGCGCTCGATCTTCTGACGCAGCGCCGGGAGCGGCAATTCGGACGTATCGATGATCAGGTCGGCAAGCTCGCGTAGCGGGGCGGTCAGCAATTGCTCCGCGGCGATTCCGTCGGTGACACGGCCCCGCGGTGCCAGCGGATGGCGGCGGCGGGTTTCGGTGTAGCGGCGCAGCAGAGTGGCCTCGTCAGCCCAGACGAACACCAGTTCGGTGCGCAGGGCAGGATTCTCGCGCACGCGCTGGAGCGCTTCCAGCACCAGCCCGGCATCGAAGCCGCGGGTGCGCGCATCGACGCCGATCGCCAGCGGGCGCTCGGTGCGCGCCACCATCTCCTCGATCATGGTCAACGGCGGATTGTCCACCGCCTCGTAGCCGATATCCTCCAGCGCGCGCAAAATGGAGGCCTTGCCGCCGCCGGACAGGCCGGTGACCAGCGCGACGCGTAGCGGACGGCCCGGGGACGGCGGTGTGCCGGTCACGCGGCGAAGGCTCCGGCGACCTGGGCGACGCGGCCTAATGCGCAATCCAGCGCCAACACGATGCGTTCGGGCGCCGAAGCGGCGGCGGGATCCAGCCGGATCAGTGGCAGGTCGAGATCGGCATGGCGGCCAAGGGCCGGCAGTCGCTCGCCCGTGCCGCCAAGGTCGGCGACAAGCGCGAGGCGCGCGGTCGCGGCGAACGGAAGCCGCACGATTCCCAGGCCGCGGACCTCCAGCAGGCCGGCAAGCCCAGCGGGCGCGGCAGCGATGCTATCCTCGATGTCCACACGGTCGTCCGCTACCAGGGTGAATCCACGGCCAAGCAATCGCAGGGCGAGATCCGATTTGCCGGATCCCGAGGGTCCGATCAACAGCACGCCGTCGCCGTTCCGCGACACACAGCTTGCGTGCACTTGCTGCCGTGCCTGCATGGGTGCGCACTGTGGGCCGGCCGTCGCTGGAAGGGAAGAGGGGCACCGCGGCAGCATGCGGGTACCCTTGGATCGCAGCGTCGCGGCGCCGATCTCGGCACCCCGGCATCACCGCGCCGATCAGGCCTGCACCCGGGGAATGACCGTGCCGGCTGTCGAACCAGCATCGGCCGCCACCACCGGCGCGCGGCTACCCTGCCACAGCCGGTGAGCCTTCAGGCACAAGGCACCCCACGCCGGCGCGGCGTCGTACTGTCCGGGCTCCGTGAATCGGTCGAGGTAGCCGATCATCAGGCCAGGCGCCCTAGGTTCGACGCTGCCGGGCGGATGCGTGGCATCAGCACGCCGCACGTACAGCAAGGTTCCATTGCCGTAGCTTCGCAGTGCCCGATGCGCCCCGAGGATTTCGTCCTCCGTGGGGTCGCGCATCGTCATCTTATAAACGAAGATCTTTTCTCCGGCTTCGAGATCCGAGATCAGCTTCGACCGGAGGTATTGCAGCCGGCGCGCGGTCTGCACCGCCATCTTGTCGGGCGGGATTTCGGCCGATTGCACGAAGGTGTGCATCACGATGCCAAATCGCTTCTCCCGGATGTGGTAATCCCCATCCGGTGCGATCTCCAGGTGGGTATTCTCCGGCAGGCCCACGCCGTCGAAGCGTGCCCCCAGCACGTCCGCCAATTCTTGTGGCCGTGTTTGCGCCCAGCGCAGCAGGCCCAGCGGATCGGCGCCGAAGGCTCGCTGCACGGCACCAAACTCACAGCCGAGGTGAACGCCGCCAAGGCTTTCGAAGTCGAGAAAGATGCCTCGCAGCTCCTCCTTGCCGAGCCCGGGGGCGATGCTGGCCAGGCTGTCGGAAACCGACAGATTGAGCCGCACATTGGAATTTTCGGCCGCATGCGGATCCAACTGCAGCAATCTCTCGCGCGCCCGGTAGGCATAATCCACAAACAGGTTGTCGTCCGGAAAGCGCCCCTGCGCGTCCTGCCATCGTGCCAGTGCGCCAACCGGATCGTTCCGGATGAGTGCAAGGTTGCCAAACTCGAAGAATGCCTGCCGGTTGCTGGGGAAGCGCTCGGTCGCTTGCCGCAACAGCGTGTCCGCTTCGTCGAACCGCTGCATCTCGCGCAATGCCAGCGCTGCCATCACCAGCGACTCGGGATTGTCCGGGCTGCGCTGGCGGACCGCGTTCCACTGGTCCAGCGCAGCAGGCCAATCACGTCTGTTCAGCGCCTGCCACGCGGACTCGATCTCCAGGGCCAGGGCGCCGGGGAAGCGTGCCTGCGCATCGGCCAGGATGGCGGCCGCCTCATCTTTGCGATCCATGTGGCGCAGTGCGAGCGCGATATAGGCATCGCAGGCAGGCTGCGCCGGGAAGCGTGACTTTGCCAGTTGCCAGCGACGCAGGGCCTCCGGCCAGTCCCGCGCGTCGATCGCACGAAACCCGTACTCCGACGCAACCGCGTAGTTATCCGGAAATCGCTCGAGCGCCGCGCCAAGTATCCGGTTTTCTTCATCCCTCCGGCCAGCCTCCCGCGCGCAGACGGCAGCGCCGAACCAGCCAGCCGGATCGTGGGGAAAACGAGCCTGAACCTGCGTCCAACGCGTCGCTGCCTCGGACCAGCGGCGTTGCGCTTGCGCGATGCGGGCAAAATCATGCGCGGCGGCCGCGTCGTTGGGAAATTGCTCCGTCGTCTGCTGCACCAAGGCCTCCGCCTCGGCGTAACGCTGCAATTCGCGCAGTGCCGCGGTGCCTCCCAGATAACCAAAGACCTGGTTGGGCACACGATCGCGCATCGTCGCGCAGCGCTCAATCGCGGCCTCCCAGTCCCGCCGTCGCACGGCCAGATCGGCCCAGGTGAGAAGCGCTTCGATATCGGTAGGAAACCCGCGCAACACGTGGTCCATCATGGCGTCGGCGGCGGCGGCATCACCGGATTCCTGCAATGCGCGGGCGCCGGCCGAGTAGCCGAACGGATGTCCCGGATAGCGCGAGCGTAACGCGTCGCAACGATGCAACGCCTCGGGCCAGTCACCGCGCTCCAGCGCAATCTTTGCATGGTCGATGACCGCCGCGGCCTGGTCCGGAAACCGCCGCAAGGTCTCCTGCGACAGCAACTCGGCGTCGTCGTATTGGTGTGCCGCGCGCAACGCCGCGTTGCCATGCAGATAACCATCGATATGCTGCGGGCAGCGCTCACGCATGATTGCGCAACGCTCGATCGCCAAATCCCAATCCCGCTGGCGCACGGCAAGGTGAGCCCAGGCGGAAAGCACGTCGCCGTCGTATGGGAAAGCCCGCAATGCTTGCTCGATCAGGTCCTGCGCGGCGTGGGCATCGCCGGCGGCTTGCAGGGCACGCACCTCCGCGAGGTAGTCTGCGGCCGGTTTCGCCGGCGCCATTGTCGCATCCAACGGCGCGGCGGGAAGCGGCGTATCGGTTTCGGCAGCGACCGATGGCGGCGAGAGATTGGAGGCTACAGCCTGGCATGGCTCTGCCACCGCACCATCGCGTGGGATCACTTTGCCGCCACGCTTGTGCCAAAACCCCTTGAGCACGTGGAGCATCGAAGGAGCAAAACCGGACTGCTGAAGCATCGCTCTGATCCGAACATTATGGCGGATGCTCTAGAACGCCGGTTGGAATAGCAGGCCACCGAAAGAAGAACGTGCCAAGATGCGCTGCGATCGTTCGGGAAACATCTGCGAACGATGTTGCGGGGCAGTCTTTCGGGTGGTCAATGCTACAACCGAGCGTTGCAACAGACCATCGTCTCCTGTGAACTCTACCAGACCGCACGTTACGATGGCCAGTGATTTCGCAGTCGCGTGTTGTTTCAGCAGGAGTGGTGAAGCGGACTTCGATCTTCAGTACTGCGGCATTCAATCCGATGGACCACGTCCATGGTCATATCGGATGTGCTTGCGGGTTCTATTGCTACTTATCCGAGTGCTTGATGCGCGGACCGCCGCACCGACGGGTCCAGGCACTGCCGAACCACCTCGGAGCGGAGGTCGACCTTGTCGATCGCCGCTTGCGGCGCGATCCTGGTTGGGCGGGCAAAGAACCGGAGGAAACCACATGTCCATTTTCGTCATCGGCGGGGCCGGATTCATCGGTATTCGCCTCATTCCGCTGCTGGTCTCGCGTGGTGTGCAGGTCACGTGCATGGATATCAATCAGCAATCGCCGGTGTTGGCGGCGCTGGGTGACAAGGTCAACGTGGTGCGCGGCGACGTCACCCAGTTCGACGACGTGATGGCGGCCATGAGTGCGGCTCGGCCGGAGCGGGTGATCAACCTGTCCTACATGCTGGGCAGCGAGCACGCGCCGCACGTGGCGCTGAAGTTGAACATCGTCGGCATGGACAACGCCTTCGAGGCGGCTCGACTGTGTGGCGCGAAGCACGTCGTGTATGCCAGCTCGCTGGCGGTGAACGGCGAGCAATTCCATTACGGCGAGCGTTCCATCACCGAGGACGATTTCCGGCATGGCCATGTGCAATACGCCATGCACAAGATCTTCAACGAGTTCCAGGCGCAGGATTATCACGAAAAATTCGGCATGACGATCACCGGCGTCCGGCCGGCGAACGTGACCGGGCCGGACAAGGTGCGCGGCTCGGTCGATCACGTGAATTGCATCACGCAGCCGGCGCGCGGCAAGCCGATCAGCTTCCCGTTCGCGGACGCGATGCGTTGCCCGATCCACGTGGACGACGTCGCCGAAGTTTTCGCCCGCGTGCTGCTGGCCGACAAGCCGAAGCACGCGGTGTACAGCACGGGGGGCACCGCGATCAGCCTTGGCGACCTGGCGGAGATCGTGCGCGGCTTCCTCCCCGACGCGCGGATCGAGTTCGAAAAGCCGAGTGGCGGGAAGGAGATTTCGGGAAATTACCTGATCGACAACACGCGGCTGGTGCAGGAATTCGGCGTGCAGTACCGGCCGTATCGCGAACGGGTGCTGCAGATCATCAATGAGGTGCGCCAGGCGGAGGGGTTGCCGCTGGTGCGGGGGTAAGACGGCACTGGCCATTCATGCGCGCCGGCCCTGGTGTCATTGCGGGACCGCTACGCTTTCCGCATTGACGCGAGGGGGGCGTAGGTCGCGCTTCAGCAATTGTGGGATGTGGCATGAACGAACCCGGTTTCTCCGCGCGAGGGTGTCAGCGCCGCAGCAAAGAAAGCAAGATTTCAACACGGAGGAAGATCGAGAACCACCGAGTGCCACGGAGCAGCCTTTTATGGTGCCAGGCGGCGTGCCCGATTGAGGGTGCCTGGGATGCATAATATTTCCTCCGGGCCCTCCGTGGGTCTTGATCTTCCTCCGTGTTAAAATCTTGCTTGCTTTGCCGCACACCGCACCGAAACCACCGCAAAGAGCGGTCTCCTGCAACCGTGAAAGTCTGCACCTATGCCCAAGCACATCGGGATCGTCGCATGCTCTGCCGAGGGCGCGGCGCTGTGCTATCGCACCATTTGCACGGAAGGCCCGCGGCATCTCGGGCCGCTCGCGCATCCCGAGGTTTCGATGCACACGCCGTCGCTCGCCGACACGATGGCCTGCATCTATCGCGACGACTGGCAGGGCGTGGGCGAGATCATGCTCGCCTCGGCCAGGAAACTGGCGGCGATCGGGGCGGATTTTTTGATTTGCCCGGACAACACGCTGCACCAGGCGCTGCCATATGTAGTTCCGCGCTCCCCGCTGCCATGGCTGCACATCGCCGAGGTCGTCGCCGACGCCGCGGTGGCGCGCGGGTTCCGCTGCCTCGGCCTGACCGGAACGCGCTGGCTCGTCGAAAGCCCGGTCTATCCGGACGCTGTTGCATCGCGCGGGCTGCGGTATGTTCGCCCGGAGGTGGCCGAGCGCGACGAGATGAACCGGATCATCATGGATGAGTTGGTTTGCGGCATCTTCACGCGCGATGCGGTGACCTGGTTTCAACGTGTGATCGAATGCATGAAGGATGCGGGGTGCGACGCCGTCGTGCTCGGCTGCACCGAAATTCCGCTGATCATCAGCGACGAGAACGCGCCGCTGCCGACGCTCGATTCAACGCGCCTGCTGGCACGGGCGGCGCTCCACCGGGCGGTGGAGGCTGGTTCGCCGACGCAGTGAACGCTGTGGTAATATAATACCACACATTAGAACCCTTGACCACACCGGCATTTCCGACCATATCCGGCCGCCAGATCGCATGGACCCCACCACAATGCTGAAGACAACCATCTCGCTGAAACCGGCGGAGGTGAAGAAGGACTGGGTGCTGATCGACGCCGAAGGCGTCGTGCTCGGCCGCCTTGCCGTCATCGTCGCCAACCGCCTGCGCGGCAAGCACAAGCCGCAATTCACCCCGCATGTCGATTGCGGCGACAACATCGTGGTGGTGAACGCCGCCAAGGTGCGCATCACCGGCAACAAGGCAGAGCAAGAGGTATTCTACTACCACACGGGATATCCGGGCGGGATCAAGGGGCGGACCCTCCGCCAGCGCCTGGACAGCAAGCATCCGGAGCGGGTGGTGGAAAAGGCGGTGGAGCGGATGATCACCCGCGGCCCCTTGCAGCGCCGCCAGATGAAGCACCTGCACGTTTATCCCGGCCCAGAGCACCCGCATGACGGCCAGCAGCCGCGGAAGCTCGACGTTGCCGCACTCAATCCGAAGAACAAGCGAGGCTAGCCGCCGATGTCCGGAACCCAATCCCGCACCCTTGCGGACCTCAAGGACATGCTGGCGCAGCAGGCGGCGCCGCCTGCTCCCGGCGCCGCGCCCATCCTATCCGACCAGCCGAAGCGGGAGCCGCAGCGCGACCAGTTCGGCCGCGCCTATGCCACCGGCCGGCGCAAGAACGCCGTGGCCCGCGTCTGGATCAAGCCCGGCAAGGGCGAGATCACCGTCAACGACAAGAAGGTCGTGCAGTACTTTGCCAGGCCGGTGCTGCGCATGCTGATTACCCAGCCGTTCCTGGTGGCCGACCGCTACAACCAGTTCGACGTGTTCTGCACGGTCGTCGGCGGCGGATTGTCAGGGCAGGCCGGGGCAGTGCGTCATGGTATCTCCCGCGCGCTGACCAACTACGAGCCGGACCTGCGCGGCATCCTGAAGGTGGCCGGCTTCCTCACCCGCGACTCCCGCGTTGTGGAGCGGAAGAAGTACGGCAAGATGAAGGCCCGACGTAGCTTCCAGTTCAGCAAGCGCTGACGGACGCCGGCGTCTCTGTTTGGGGGGCGGGTCCGCCAGGGCCCGCCCCTCTTGCTGTTCGTGCCCCTTGCTTTTCGGGCTGGGCCTACAGACCATCGGCAAGGCGGCCATCACCGCCATCGGAAGGAGCGACACTCATGGCGAAGGCGACGGTTTTCATCGACGGGGAATCCGGCACCACGGGCCTTGGCATCCGCGAGCGCCTCGCCGCGCAGCGCGGCGTTGAGGTCCGCAGCTTGCCGGCCGAACGTCGCCGCGACCCCGCCGCCCGGCGGGACATGATGGCGCAGGTGGACCTCGTGGTGCTGTGCCTGCCGGACGACGCAGCCAAGGAGTCGACCGCGCTGGCCGACAGCCTGGGCAACGCCGCACCCAAGCTGCTGGATGCAAGCACGGCGCACCGGGTGGATCCCGATTGGACCTATGGTTTCGCCGAGATGCTGCCCGGACAGGCAGACCGCATCGCCGCGTCCCGCAAAGTAGCCAATCCCGGCTGTTACCCCACCGGCGCAATTGGTCTGATCCGACCCCTGGTAGACGCGGGATTCGTTCCGTCCGATTACCCGATCACCATCAACGCCGTCAGCGGCTACTCCGGCGGCGGAAAGTCGATGATCGAGGCGCATGAGCGTAACGGCGGACCGGCGTTCGAACTCTATGCGCTCGGCCTGGAGCATAAGCACGTGCCGGAGACGCTGCGCTATGGCGGGCTCACCCGCCGGCCGATCTTTGTGCCGTCGGTCGGGCACTTCCGCCAGGGCATGCTGGTCTCGGTGCCGCTGCATCTCGACACGTTGCCCGGCCGCCCCAGCGCGGCGGCGCTGCAAGCCGCGCTGGCCGAGCGCTACGCCGGCTGCGACCTTGTCCGGGTGCTGCCGCCGCCCGCGGATGGCAAGCTCGAGCCGGAGCCACTGAACCATACCGACCGGCTGGAACTGACGATCTATGCGAACGAGAAGTATCGCCAGGCGGTCTTGGTCGCGCGGCTCGACAACCTCGGCAAGGGCGCCTCGGGCGCGGCGGTGCAGAACATCGGCCTGATGCTCGGCCTGCACGCCGGCGTCGGTGCGCGGGAGATGGCGGATGCCTGACCTGACGCTCGGCATGGTGGAGCCGGTCGCCGGCATGGGCCCGGTGTTCTCGCTGGACGGCATCACGCCGAAGATCGCGCCGGATGCGTTCATCGCCCCCACCGCCGCGGTGATCGGCGACGTGGTGATCGGCTCGGAGACCGGGATCTGGTTCCACTGCCTGGTGCGCGGCGACCTGCAGTTCATCCACATCGGCGCGCGTACCAACATCCAGGACGGCACGGTGATCCACGTCGATTCCGGCGGGTATTCCACCACGATCGGCGACGACGTCACGGTCGGCCATAACGCGGTGATCCACGCCTGCACGCTGAAGAACCGCGCCTTTGTCGGCATCTCCGCCACCGTGCTGGACGGCGCGGTGATCGAGGAGGGGGGCATGCTGGCGGCGGGTGGCGTGCTGACGCCCGGCAAGGTGATCGGTCCCAACGAGCTGTGGACCGGCGTGCCCGCGCGGCTGCTGCGCGTCATGGCCCCGGAGGAGCGCGCCAAATTCGACCGCAATGCGGAGGTGTACAGGGCGCTGGCGCGTCGTTTCCGGGCCGGGCTGCGCAGCACGAGCTAGAGCGATTTTACCCTGACTGGAAATGCCGAGAATTCCAATGTCATTGCGAGGCGCGGAGCGCCGAAGCAATCCCCCGCCTGACGAACCACAGGCCGCTCGTCAGGCGGGGGATTGCTTCGGCGCTCCGCGCCTCGCAATGACAGGAGCCTCACGATTCCGGC
Source organism: Acetobacteraceae bacterium (assembly GCA_035486135.1). Lineage (GTDB taxonomy): Bacteria > Pseudomonadota > Alphaproteobacteria > Acetobacterales > Acetobacteraceae > JASHVB01. The sequence continues at coordinate 4,162 of DATHNI010000492.1, read as the reverse complement.
CAGGGTGAAACCGCTCTCACAATTGGCTGGGCGTTTCCCGGAGTCGTCGCTGCGCGGTGATTGCGCATCGACCGGCCGCCGTGGCGAGCGGCTGGTCCAACGGACGATCATGGCGGGACGCGGCGGCGACCGAGACATCACGGCCACGCGACATTAGAGGTGCAGCACGTTTTCGCCACCTTGGCCGGCACCGTTTACCGCACCATCTGTGCGTGGCGACGGCGGAGGGGGTGTCATGGTTGCCCGTGTGCGTGTCCTGTTGCTGTGCCTTGGTGTTGCCGCGTGTGGTGCGATTCAGCGGGTTGACACATCGCAATTGCCGCCCGGCTTTTACGGGTTGCTGATCGACAACGACACCGGCGCGATCAATGAGGCGTCCTGGGCGCTCGGTTCCCCCGACCGCACCCGCGGCAATCCGGTTGAGACACTGCGTGCGGCGGTCGCCGTCGAGTACCTGGCGGGCGAGCTTAACGTTGCGCCGCGCTGGGCGGGGATGTCAGTGATCACCAAGGTGCAGATGCTGCAAGCCCGCGCCGAGATGAGGCGGGCGCTGGACATCAGGCCGGACGTGCCATCGCAGGTCGTGGTCAGTGTGGAGATCGCGGCGATGGTGGATCTGGAGCGCGGAGATGGTGCGGCAGCCCAGCAGGTCCTGTCGTCGCCGATCTTCACCCAGCCGCCGCAACAGGTCTTGCAGGCGTTGAACAACCTGCCGACCCTGCCGGCTGCGCGCAGCGCCACCGCCGCGGCGGAACTCGAGCAATATCGAAGCATCTGAGTCTGGTGCCCTCCTGCGGCATTTGATTGCCGGCTGTCGTGATGCCTGCCAGTGTGCCAGAGGGGGACGCGGCGAGGAGACTCTCAGGATGCGGTTCGGTGTGCTGTGGCTTTTGCTCACCGTGCCGGTGGCTGCCTGTCTGGTGCGTCCGGCCGCGGCCGCGGATCCGCCTGCGATCTCCAACTTGCTGCGGCTCGACTACGATCTCGAGGCCGACGGCCAGTACACCGCATTGATACACCTGGAGCAACGCGCCGGCACCAGCACAGTCGCGCGCGGCCTCGCGACGTTTCCTTGGCGCTATAGTCCGTCCCACGAACAGATCGACGTTGTTGCCGCCTTCACGCGGAAGGCGGATGGACGCATGTTGAAGGTCGATCCCGCGACGATCCGCGACACCGGTCCCGACCCATCGCTGTTGCTGTTCACCGATCGCCGGCAAAAGCTCATCCCGTTTCCGGACGTTGCGGTGGGCGACAGCGTCGTCCTCGAGATCCGCGAACACGTCACGCGCCCGCTCTTGCCCGGCTTGTTCAGCATCGCCTTGCTGTTCGACCCCACTCAGGCGTGGGACGACGTGCAGATTTACGTCACGATGCCTGGTTCGCTGAAGCTGCTTGCCGATGCGGTCGGACCCGACGGGTCATCGGTCGGCGACGGCGCGATCGTCACCTATGCCTGGCGCTACCGCAACACCGATGTCCTGACGGCAGATCCCGGATTGCTGGCACCGATCGAGCGGATGCCGCGGCTGATGATCACCACCGCGACGGATTGGGAGCAAATCGGCCACCTCTATGCGGGCATCGTCACGCCGCTCGAGGCGGTGACGCCGTCGGTGCGGCAAACGGCCGACACGGTCACCGTCGGCCTCACCGACCATCGTGCCATTGCGGAACGGTTGTTCGACTGGGTCCGGCATAATATCCGTTACGTCCCGGTGCCGCTTGCCGACACCAACCTCGTGCCACAGGCCCCGGACGCCGTGCTGGCCAACCGTGCTGGAGACAGCCAGGACCATGCCGTATTGCTCTTGGCGTTGCTGGCGGCCAAGGGCATCGCCGGTGAGCCGGTGCTGATCGATCTCGAACGGCTGTACCGGTTGGGCATTCCGGCGCCGTTCGCACAACTGAGCCACGTGATGCTCTATGTGCCAGAGTTCTCCGCCTACGCCGACACCACGATGCGAACCGCGCGCTTCGGCGAACTGCCGTTCGTGGAGTATGGCAAGCCGGTCGTGCACGCGGTCGCCACGGGCGAGGTGGTGCGCACGACCCCGGTGCTGGCGCCGGGCGCCGCCACAATGACGGTCACCACGACGGCGCGGATCACCGCCGACGACATGATCGTCGGCGACAGCCGGACCGAAGCGACAGGTCCGTTCGGGGTTGCCTTGCGTCTGGGCGGTCTGGCGGCGGAGGCGGCTGGGATGGATGTCGCCGCGACGCGCCAGCTCCGTCTCAACGGCGAGAGCGGTACCGGCCGGTTCGACCCACCCCCGTCCGACGAGGGCGACGCGCCGGATGTCCTGTCCGGGCAGTTTGCGGTCAGCGCCTGGCTGCATATCTCGCCTGATCATCGCCTGTCGTTGCCGGTTGGCCTGATTGTGTTACCGCGTCCCGGCGATTTGCTCATCGGACCGCTGGCGATGCCGAACCTGTCGGCGACCGAACCGACGCCGTGTTTCGCCGGGCGGCAGGTGGAGACGGTGACGCTGGATGTCGGCCCGAAGTACCAGGTGGCGCAATTGCCGCCCGATCGGACGATCGCGAACGATGCTTTCACCTTCACCTCGCACTGGTCGCTGCAAGGGAAGGTGGTCACGGTGCGGCGCGAATTGGTGTCGCGGGTGACGGAGCCGGTGTGCGACGGGAAGCTGCGGGCGGACGCAGCCGAGGCGCTGCACGGGATCCGCCAGGATTATGCCGAGACAGTCGGGTTGACGCAGTAGTTCCGCGCAAGAAACCTCTCCCGCTGCGCGGGAGAGGTCGAAGGTGCGCAGCACCGAGGGTGAGGGTGATCGGGCTGGCACACTACGCCTTACGGCTGCTTCGGGGTGACCCGATCGCCCTCACCCTCGCCGCTGCGCGTCTCGACCTCTCCCGCGCAGCGGGAGAGGTTAGTCTTAGCTCAGCCGCACCCTTACGTAACTCCCAGGCGCGTCCTCGATCGGCGTCAGCTTGCCATCGCCCGGCACCCGAGCCGGCACGCGTTCATTGGCCTGGGCGGACACCCAGCGGTGCCAGTCGGGCCACCACGAGCCGGCGATCTCGGTCGCGCCCTTGAACCAGTCGTCCGGATCGGGCGGCAGCGCCTCGTTGATCCAATGCGAGTATTTGCCGCCCTCGGGGGGGTTCACCACGCCCGCGATGTGCCCCGACGCCGCCAGCACGAAGCGCTTCGACCCGCCGAGCAACTGCGTGCCCTTATAGGTCGATTTCCACGGTGCGATGTGGTCCTCCCGCGTGGACAGGAAATACGCCGGCGTCTTGATCTTGCGCAGGTCGATCGGCACCCCCGACAGGGTGATGCCGCCCGGCTTCGACAGCAGGTTCTCCTGATACATCTTGCGCAAATAGAAACTATGCATGCGCGCCGGCATGCGGGTGGAATCCGCGTTCCAGTACAGCAGGTCGAACGGGAACGGATCGTTGCCGAGCAGGTAGTTGTTGACGACGAAGGACCAGATCAGGTCGTTGGCGCGGAGCATGTTGAACGTCGTCGCCATCTCGCTGCCTTCAAGAAAGCCCCGCTTGTTCATCTTGTCTTCCAGCGACGTCAATTGCTCTTCGTCGATGAACACGCCCAGTTCGCCGGCTTCCTCGAAATCCGTCAGTGCCACGAAGAACGTCGCCGACTTGATGCGGTCGTCCTTCTTCGCCGCCATGTAGGCCAGCGTGCTCGCCAGCAGCGTGCCGCCGAGGCAATACCCGATCGCGTTCACCTCACGCTCGCCGGTCGCCTTTTCGATCGCGTCGAGTGCAGCGAGGTAGCCCTGGTGCATGTAGTCCTCGAACCCCTTCTCGGCGAGCTGTTCGTCTGGGTTCACCCAGGAGATCACGAACACCGTATGGCCCTGCGACACGGCCCAGCGCACCAGGCTGTTCCGCGGCCGGAGGTCCAGGATGTAGAACTTGTTGATCCACGGCGGCCCGATCAGCAGAGGGCGCTTCAGCACCGTCTCGGTGGCAGGCGAATACTGGATCAACTGCATCAGATCGTTCTGGTAGACCACCTTGCCAGGCGAGACACCGATATTCTCCCCAAGCCGGAAGGCCTCCATGTCGGTCATCTTGATGCGGAGCTTGCCTTTGCCCTGCTCCAGATCCGTCAACAGGTTGTTCAGACCTTTCAGCAGGTTCTCGCCGCCGGTCTCGGCCGTCT
>DATHNI010000491.1:0-11694 GCA_035486135.1 Acetobacteraceae bacterium | reverse complement strand
GCGCCGGGCGGGCCGAATTCCTTCAGCATGACCCGGCCCTCGGATTTCAGGCCAACATCGACGATGGCGTACTCATCGGTGAGGCGAAGGACCCGGCCGGTGACGACGGAGCCGTCGAAGCTGGAATCGCGGCCTAGGGTTTCATCGAGCAGGGCGGAAAAGTTCTCGCCGCGGAAATGGTCCTGGGTAGGGGCCGGCGCGATGGCGCGGGCTGTGGCGGATGCTGCCATATGGAGGTTGTGTTCCGTTACGGATGTCCGGGCTTATCCCGGGGGTTGCCGTGGTTTGCGCGCTTGGCTTGAAAGCACGTCTTGCCCGCGGACAGGAACCGCAGGCTGGGTTGCGGGGTTAGTCGGAAACGCTCGCGGCGCGAGCGACTGGGCCACAGATACGCGCCATTTGCCCGGAGTCAAGCGGCGGAACGGTGACGGCTGCCGTGCTTCTGGGATCGGATTGGCGAAGCATCGGCGATTCCGGGCCGCGTGCCGACCGCACAGCGGCGAATGTGGGTGCTGCTCTCCAGTATCACGAGACGCTGTTGGGTCGCACGGTGGGCGCGGCGTGGGAGTGGGCGCGCGTCTGGCCATCGTCTATTGTTCGCGTCTCGTGATCGTCTCGTTTCGCGGTGTGGGAGACGGTGACGCCTGGGGTGAGAGGTTGGTGCTCGTGGGTTCGGGTCGGCTGCGCGGTTGCTCCAGGCGGCCGCCGCCCGATGGCCAAACTCGCCCGGTGATCAGGCAATGTCGGCGCGATCGCAGGCCGGAAGCGTCAGGGGTCGAAACGCCGGCGCTATTGACCGCGTAGGTGAAGGGACCAGCCGTCGGGCCAGATCGCAATCGGCCGCGTGGGATCCGCCCGCCATTCCGCTACCTCGGCCCGCCAGTCGGGTCCGTGCCGCATCCACGCCTCCACGTGCGGATAACTGGCGACGCCCACAGCCAGCAGCCACGCCACCATGCCCATGGCGGTGTATCGGATCATTCCACGGCCGGTCGCCGCGACGCCGAGCAATACCAGGCCGGTCAGTGCGGCCGGAGCGAAGTAGTAGCGGTTGCCGCCACCGACCAGAATCAGCAGCGCTGGGCCGTCCGGCGCCAGCGCGCCGAAATACGATACGAGCATGAGGACCATGCAGGCGCCGAACAGCCACCTGGTTTCGGCATTGCGGGTGTGCCACGCCGCCCAACCGAGCCCGCCGAATACGGCCAGGGGCGCGAGGACCGCCAGGACAGGGACGGTCCCCGCGACGAACCTGGCGTACAAGCGCTGTGCAAGCACACTCGCGTCAGTCTGTCCCAACAGTGGAAGAAGGATCTGTTTGCCGGTGATGGCCGTCAATACGAGCGACAGTTGCGTGCCAACCGTTCGTGCCGGCTCGGGATGTGTCAGTATCACGCCGGCCTGCACCAACACCCCAGGCAGCAGCAGCAATACCTGGATCAGCCGTCGCGGCGACCGGTCGAGCCAGGCGCGCAGCACGAACAGCGGAAACAACATGACTCCGCCGGGGCCGCAGAGCGGTGCGAACAGCAGCACCAGGCCTTGCAACCATGCCACCCAACCAGGCCCGGGCATCGCGGCGAGTATCACCGCCAAGGCGAGCATGATGTGGAACTGGCTGGTGATCGTGTTGAGCCAGACCTCCTCCGAGTAGGGAGGCACGGCGATGATCAGCAGCGCGAGCGCCAGCATGCGCCAGTCGCCAAGCCAGCGAATGTCGCTGACCGCGAGCAAGCAGGCAGGCGCGACTTGCAGGAGCAACGCCACAAATATCGTGACAAGCGGTACAAATTCGAGCGGCACCACGTGCACGGCCAGCGTCGTCGCCGCGCTCGCCGGAAGGTTGAGGTAGCCGGTGTGTATCGTGACCAGCGCCCGGTACCACGGGTCCACCCAGGCGCTGGCCAAATAGACCACCCCTTCCTCGGCCCAGAGACGGCCGTGCGGCCAGAGCGTTGGAATGCGGACAGCAATCAGGCAGGCGAAACCTAGCACCAATGCCACGCGCGGCAGTCGTGCGTTGGCAGCCGCTTTGGTAACCGGACCCACAGGCGAGCGGGTCAATGACCGCCGCGCAGGCCGAAATCGTGCTCAGCGCGGCGGGACGGGGCCAGGCTAGCGCTGATTGGCGTCACTTGAACACTGGCGGATTGCACGGGATATCGCCTCCACATCGTCGTCCCTGGTGAGTCCGTGGTGAGCATTCAAGTGAGGTCGGTTACCCGGTATGCTTGACCGAGATCCGCTTCGGTTGTCAACGTCGTGGTTTGCTCGACTGCTCGTGCCGCGCAGTCACATCGCGCCGATTGCGAGCCCATAGCAGCTTGTGGGATCTGTTGCGCCGGGTACTTTCGTGCGATGCGTGTATCAATCGTCACCGCGGGCAAACGTCACCGTCGGCGAACGTCGCCGTCGGCAACCATCACCGGTGGCCCGGCCATTGGAATCCGGCTCGCGGATCAAGGATCAGAGCGTGATCTGAACGCCAACGCCGCTGGTTTGACAGGCGCCAGCTTCATGCGCGGCATCGACGGGTTCATGCAGTTGGAATGCCACCGCGTTGTTCCGCAATTGGCCCGCTTGATCGGCTGAGCCTGATCGGCGGAATTCGCTGTTGGATTTGGCTGGTTTTGGGCTAAGAACGCACCATACACGGCCGGTTCTTCCGGCCTGTCGAAAGCGACACAGGCGCGCGGAACCGATGACCGAGGACACCTTGCCTCCGCCCGACTTAGGGATCGCCGCGATCATTCCCCTCTACAACGGCGCGAAATACATCCGGGAGGCGCTCACGAGTGTGCTGGCGCAGCACCTTCAGCCGAGCGAGATCGTTGTCGTGGACGACGGATCGAACGATGATGGGCCGAGGATCGTCGCCGAGATGGCGGCCACGCACCCGATCCGATTGCTGCACAAGCAGAATGGCGGCCAGGCGTCGGCGCGCAACTTTGGCGTGGCCGCCACAACCAGCCGACTGATCGCGTTGCTCGACCAGGATGACATCTGGTATCCTGATCACTTGCAGGAGTTGGCAGGGCCGTTTCTCAGCCGTTCGAATGTCCCGCTGGGCTGGGTTTATGGCAATCTCGACGAGATCGACGAGCGGGGCAACGTCATAGCCCGTGCGATACTGTCCAGCGAGGGCGATCGGCATCCGAAGCGTACTCTCATTGCCTGTCTGCGCGAAGATATGTTCGTGCTGCCGTCGGCGTCATTGATTTCTCGCGCGGCATTCGAGAGCGTCGGGGGCTTCGACGAGCAGCTTCGAGGGTATGAGGACGACGATCTCTTTCTACGACTTTTCCACGCCGGATTCGACAACGTCTATCTGGACAAGCCGTTGTCGCAATGGCGGATCTATCCCAGCAGCGCCAGTTACTCGCCGCAAATGGCGAAAAGCCGGATGGTGTATGCCACCAGGTTGCTGAACAGGTTCCCCGACGATCCGGAGCGCAAACGATTCTTCGCGCGTGACCTGGTGGCGCCGCGCTTTTATCCGCAGATGGCCGAGGAATGCAGGAAGGCACTTGGGTCCGGTGACGACGAGGCCATTCAGGCGAGCTTTGCAAACCTGCAATTCATCGCCGGCTTTCTGCCGCCGAACCAGCGACATTCGACGGACGCGGCTGATTGCATCGTATCGGCAATCATCCCCCTGTACAACGGCGCAGTTCATATCGAGCAAGCGATAAGGAGCATGCTGGAGCAGACTGTGTTGCCGGCTGAGATCATCGTTGTGGACGATGGCTCGACGGATCATGGTGGACAGATTGTGGAGCATCTGGCGGCCAGGCGACCGGCCAAGGTCCCCATCAGGCTGTTCCGGCAGGCCAATGGCGGTCAATCCTCCGCGCGCAATCTTGGCGTCCGGCATGCCCATGGGGATTTGATTGCGTTTCTCGATCAGGATGATGCGTGGTACCCGGATCACCTGGAGAAGCTGACAAAGCCGTTCCAGGAACCGCAATCGCGTCAGCTTGGCTGGGTCTACAGCAATCTCGACGAAGTGGACGAGAACGGGACCATGATCACCCGTTCGTTTCTATCTACCTTCGGAACGCAGCATCCGAAGCGCGAACTGGTTGCTTGCCTACGAGAAGATATGTTCGTGCTGCCGTCGGCGTCGTTGATCTCTCGCGCGGCATTCGAGAGGGTCGGGGGGTTTGACGAGCAGCTTCGAGGGTATGAGGACGACGATCTTTTTCTGCGACTTTTCCACGCTGGGTTTGACAACCTCTACATTGACAAACCGCTGTCGCAATGGCGGATTTATCCTGGCAGCGCCAGTTACTCGCCGCAAATGGTCAAAAGCCGGATTGCGTATGCCACCAGGTTATTGAACCAGTTCCCAGACGACCCGGATCAGAATCAATTCTTCGCGCGCGATCTGGTAGCGCCGCGCTTCTATCCGCAGATGGTCGAGGAATGCAGGAAGGCGCTGGGGTCCGGTGACGACGATGCCATTCAGACTAGCTTTGCGAACCTGCAATTTATCGCCGGCTTTCTGCCGCCGAACCAGCGACATTCGACTGACACGGCTGGTTGCATCGTATCGGCAATCATACCCTTGTACAATGGTGCTCCTTATATAGAACAAGCAATAAGAAGCATGCTGGAGCAAACTGAGCTGCCGGCTGAGATTATCGTCGTGGACGATGGCTCGACGGATCATGGCGCACAGATTGTGGAGCGCCTGGCGCCCCAGTGGCCGGCCAAGGTGCCCATCAGACTGTTGCGGCAGGCCAATGGCGGTCAATCCGCCGCGCGCAATCTTGGCGTCCGGCATGCCCATGGGGACTTGATAGCGTTTCTCGATCAGGATGATGCGTGGTATCCGGATCACCTGGAGAAGCTGACAAAGCCGTTCCAGGAACCGCAATCGCGTCAGCTTGGCTGGGTCTACAGCAATCTCGACGAGGTCGACGAGAACGGGACCATGGTCACCCGTTCGTTTCTGTCTACTTTCGGAACGCAGCATCCGAAGCGCGAACTGGTCGCTTGCCTGCGCGAGGACATGTACGTCCTGCCGTCGGCGTCCGTCATCTCGCGGCGTGCCTTCCTGTCGGTCGGCGGGTTCGACGAGCAACTGATGGGATATGAAGACGATGACCTGTTTCTGCGGCTGTTCCGCCATGGCTATGAGAATGTCTTTATCGACGAGCCCTTGTCGCAATGGCGTATCCATACCAGCGGTTCGTCGTACTCCTGGCGCATGGCCCGAAGCCGCATGATCTATGCGAAAAAGCTGCTGGACGAGTTCCCGAATGATCCGGAACGGGAGCGATATTTTCGCCGGGATGCGCTGGCGCCACGGTTCTTCGCTCAGATGATTTCGGACTATAGGAAGGCATTGCGCCGAGGCGATCGCGCGGAAATCCGATCGGCGTTGGCCAACCTGCGGTTCATATCCAGATTTCTCCGTCTGCGCCTCCGGCTGCTGCTATTCGTGGTGTTGCCGGCATTGGCATCCCCACCCCTGGCCAAGGTGCTGTTTGCTTTCAGGGGCATTCTGCGAACCCCGGTGCGGCGGGTCTTCAGAAGCTGAGGCGAAGCGCCCTCGCAATGCCGGGTGACTCGGACCGGACGCGTCAGGCGCAACAGCGGCGTGCCAGCGCCGGGAGCGTCACGTCCGCCGCGCTGCCACCGACAGCGCTGCCTGACCCAGCAATGCCGAGCCCAGCAGTACCGTCGCCACCGGAAACACCGCGCCCGGCCGCCATGTCTCCACCACGACAGTGCAGAACACCCCGTAGCTCATCTGCACGAAGCCGTACAACCCCGACGCGGCACCAATCGCCAGCGGATTGACACTGACAGCACCGGTGATCGCGAACGGGCTCGCCATTCCCGCGCCCACCATGAACAGCGCGACCGGCCCAACCATGCTTGGCACGTTCAACCAGCCGGTGGCGTCGGCCAGGGCGAACGCCGCGGCCCCGGCGATCGCCAGGGAATTCGCGATCCGCAACGCCGAGCGCGTCTGCACGCGACCGGCCAGCCGGTTGGCACTCAGCCCGCCCAGCCCGACGCCGCCCATCAACACGAGGTAGTACAGCCCCACCTCCTGCGGCGGCCGGTGCAGCATGTGCTCGAAGATGAACGGCGACGCCGACATGAAGGCGTAGAACGAGGTGGTGGTGCAGGCGCCGCCGATCGCATAGCCGCAGAACGCGCGTGACCGCAGCAACCGCACATAGGAATAGAACATCGCACCGGCGCCGCGTCCGCCGTCGCGCGCGCCCAACGTCTCCGGCAGGAACAGCCAGGTCAGCAGCAGCGCGACCCCGCCGAACGCCGCCAGCAACGCGAAGCTGGACCGCCAGCCGAGCCAGGCCGTGGCATAGCCGCCGATCACCGGCGCGATGGCCGGCACCGCCGACATCACCAGAGTCAGCAGCGCAAGCTGCCCCGCGGCGCGATCCGCCGAGGCGGCGTCGCGCACGATCGCTCGCCCCAGCACCAGCCCGCTGCATCCGCCCAGCGACTGGAACACGCGGGCGACGATCAGGACCGCGGCATTGGGTGCCACGGCCGCCGCAAACCCGGCGACGGTGTAAAGCGACAGCCCGGCCAGCAGCACCGGCCGCCGCCCGAACCGGTCGGAGATTGGGCCGTAGATCAACTGCCCTATCGCCAGGCCAACCAGGTACAGCGTGATCGCCAACTGGATGGTGCCGGCCCCGACGCCCAGCGCCGTCGCGGTCGAGGGCAGTGCCGGGATGATCATGTGCATGCCCAGCGTGCCGCTCGCGGTCAGCGCGACCAGCAGCGCGAACGGCGCTCGCGGCCCCCGTCGCCACCTCGTCAAAACATGTGTGCTCATGCGTGCTATGCTGGGGGACAAACGCGGGGGAGAAAACCATGCAGTCCAGGCGCGGCATCGCACGAGGGGCAGTCGCACGATGACTGAATTGCTCCTGGCGTCGCTGATCTGGATCGGCGTGCATGTCGGCATTGCCGGCACGCGCGTGCGGGACCTCGTGGTGGCGCGCATCGGCGACACGCCATTTCGCGGCCTGTTCTCGGTGGTCTCGATCGCGGCGATGATCTTCCTGGTGCGTGCGTGGAGCACGTCGCCGACTGAGCCGATCTGGTTCACGCCCGACTGGCTGCGCTGGATCCTGGTGCTGGCGATGCTGCCGGCGCTCGTGTTGTTCGTTGCCTCTGTCAGCCAGCCGAACCCGACGATGATCGGCCCGGCCGGCGCGACCACGCGGCCACCGCGCGGGATGACCCGCGTGACGCGGCATCCCATGCTGTGGTCGTTCGCGATCTGGGGCGCGGTGCACGTCATCGGCAACGGCGACAGCGCGTCGATCGTGTTCTTCGGGGCGTTCCTGGTTACCGCCCTGGCCGGGATGCCCTCGATTGATGCGAAACTGGCGCGGCGCGATCCGGCAACATGGCAGGCGCTGTCGGCGGCGACCTCGATCGTTCCGTTTGCCGCGATCGTTGCGCGTCGCAACCGGTTCGTCCCGCACGAGATCGGCTTGCTCACGCCGCTGTTAGCCGTGATCGCATGGGTGGCGCTGCTGCTGCTGCATCCGGTGCTGTTCGGTACCGCGCCGGCCGCGTGGTAACGCGAACGCCGCTGCGCGTGCCCGTTGAACGTGAGCGGGCGAGGCAAATCTGCGTGATTTCATGGCGATCGGGCATGGTTTCGTAGAACTGTAACAGACAACGCCGAGCTGTTACATACACTGCTGCAGTGCCCGCGCGTGACTTATCCTCCCCTCAGGCGGGCGGAAGGGAAACGCCAATGCCCCGCGCCACTTGCTTTGGTGCCACGGCCGCGCTGGCCGGCTGTTTGTTCTCTGCCCCTGCTGGCGCGCAGGACTCCGACAGCGCCCGCATGAACGCCATCGAGAAGCAGATCAACGCGTTGCAGCAAGAGCTGAAGCAGATGCGCGCGGACATGGCGAAGCGCGATGCACAGCTCCGTGCGGCACAGCGGGAGGCGGCGGCGGCCCATGCCGAGGCCGCCCACGCCGCCGCCGCGCCGCCATCGCCGCCGGCGACTCTTGCTCTGCCGCCGGTCGCCGCGCCGGTGGCACAGGCGGCACCGCCTGCACCACCCGCGCCGCCCAGCAAGCCCGGCGAGTTCCATCTCGGCGGCCTGACCATCACCATCGGCGGCTATATCGAGGCGGCCGGTATCTACCGGTCGGCCAACGAGACCTCCGACATTTCGTCGACGTTTGCCAATATCCCGTTGGCCAACACGCCCCAGGCGCATGAGAACGAGCTGCGCTTCTCCGCCCGGCAGAGCCGTTTCACCGCGCTGGTCGTGGGGCAGCCCGACGACGTCACCACGATCGCCGGATATGGCGAGCTCGACCTGCAGGGCGCCGCGCCGACCGCCAACTCCAACGAGAGCAACAGCTATACGCCGCGGCTACGGCAAGCCTACGCGACCTACGACCGCAGCGACTGGGGGCTCAACGTCCTGGCCGGCCAGGCCTGGAGCCTGCTGACACTCAACCAGTACGGCGACGCACCGCGCCAGGAGCAGGTGCCGCTGACCATCGATGGGCAGTACGTGGTCGGCTACACCTGGGCGCGCCAGCCGGAGTTCCGCGTCGTCAAGCAGTTGCTCGGCAACCATCTCTCGATCGGGATGTCGCTCGAAAATCCGCAGACCGTGTACAGCACCGGCGGCTTCACCGCTTCCACCTACGGCACCGCCAACCTGGTCACGCTGCCCAACGGCCAGTTCGTCAACATCAACAACGCCGGCGGCACCGACTTCGCGCCGACGGTCAACTACAGCGACGAGGTGGCGCCGGATGTTGTGGCGAAAGTGGCCTGGGATCCCGGCTTCGGCCATTACGAGGTGAAAGGCATTGCCCGCTTCCCGCACGACCGGGTTGACTATGTGGGCGGCGGCCACGGCGAGACGACCGTGGCTGGCGGCGTCGGCGCCGGCGCGATCCTGCCGTTGATTCCCGGTAAGCTGGCCCTGCAGGGGAGCGTGATGGCCGGCTACGGCATCGGCCGCTACGGCGCCGGCCAGTTGCCCGACGCGACGCTCAAGCCGAATGGTGCGCCGTGGCCAATTCCGGAAGTGCAGGCGCTGGCGGGGGTGATCGCGAACCCAATCCCGTCCGTCGACCTCTATGCCTATGTCGGCACTGAGCAAGAATCAAAAGCGTCCTTCACGGAAAACGGGAAGGGCTATGGCTACGGCAGCTCACTCTTCGTCAACAGCGGCTGTGATATCGAGCTGAGCGCGCTGACCTGCACAGGCAACACCTCCGGCCTCACGGAGGGAACCGTCGGCGTATGGTGGCGCTTCCTGCACGGCAATTATGGGACGATGCAGTTGGGTGCCCAGTACGCTTACCTGCGCCGCAACATATTCCCGGGCGTCGGCGGCGAGCCGGCGGCCAACGAGAACATCGTGATGGTGAGCTTCCGGTATTACCCGTTCCAGTAGCGCTGCGCTGTAGCGGTGCAGTCGGACGGTGCTGTCCTCACCATGCCCGCACACGACGGCACCGTCCCCGTTGTGTCCACACACGATGGCGCCGTCCTCGTCATGCCCACGCACGGCCGGCGCTGTCGTCGTCATGCCGACCATCGGGTCAAGTGCCCGGTGGCAGGCTTCGGTCGGCATCCATGACTGTTCCCTGCGACGTGCTGCGAAGTCGTGGATGGTGGCCTTCGCCCACCATGAGGGTTGGCGCGGCCAATCACCCAAATCGCTCCAGCCGATAATGCGGATCGATTGGCTCGCCATGGATGATCGCATCCGCGGTGATGCGCCCGACCACGGGGCCCAGCGTGTAGCCGTTCGCCGTGACCGTGTTGAAGAACCCCGGCCGCCCGGGCGCCTCGCCGAGCAGGGGCGCGCGGTCGATGGCTGGATTGATGCCGGTCCAGGTGCGCACGAACTGCAGGCTGCGCAGCACCGGCAGCACGCGGGCGCAGACCCATAGGTTGCCCTCGATGCTGCGGCGCAGGTTGTGCGTGCGCCCGCTCGCCGGATCGAAGCCGCCGAACCAGCCGCCGCCGACCAGGAACCCGCCGCTCGCCTGCTGCTTCAGAGACAGGTGGCGGTTCGCCAGGGCAATCAAATGCCGCGTCATCGGCGGGGCCGGCTCGGTCACGATCACCTGCTGCACGGTGCCGGTCACCGGCAGGTCCAGCCCCACCATCCGCCCGATGCGCGCCGCCCAAGGCCCCGTCGCATTCACCACCCGGCCCGCGAGCACCGGTCCCTTCGAGGTTTCCACCCGCCATGCGGCGCCGTCACGCTCGATCGCCAGCACCTCGGCGCCGCGCAGCAGCCTGGCGCCGTGGCGCTGCGCCAGGGTCAGCACCGCCATCGTGCCGCGCAACGGATCGCCGTAGCCCTCGGCCGGCACGAAATCCGCGCCGATCATGCGGGCCGACAACGCCGGGGTCAGGGCGCGCAATTCGTTGGCACCCAGCACGTGGCTTTCGATGCCCCAGCGCTGCTCCATCGCGGACTTGCGGCGCAGCCAGTCCATGGAGGCGGCGTCCTCCGCGAGCATCAGGCCGCCTTCGGTGCGGATGCCGAGGTCCTCGCCGGCGGCGGCACCGATCTCCTTCCACAACGCGATGCTGCGCGGCCCCAGAGGCAAGGTGTGCGCCGCCGGGCCGCCGTCCGCGGGGGTGTCGTCGTTGAAGTCGTACGACAGAAGCTGCACGTGCAGGCTGCCGGCATTGGCGGTGGAGGCGGCCATGCCGGCCTCGTCGCGCTCCACCAGCAGCACGTCGGCGCCGTCCTTCGCCAGGTAATAAGCAGAGCATAGCCCGGCGAGGCCGCCGCCGATCACCACCACGTCGGCGCGGCGGGTTTCCTGCGGCAGCGGCGGCAGCGAGTGCAGGCGCGCCGGCGGTTCGGGCGCCGAGAGCAGGGGGGCGACGAATTCGGCGGCTTCGACCATCAGGGGGGCGGCGGGGACCGGACGCAGAGGTGCTCGGGGCGCGGCGAACGACCAGTCGTCCGGCGCATCGGGGCACACCCGGGCGATCGTCGCGGCGCAGAACCGGCCCTGGCAGCGGCCCATGCCGGCGCGCGTCGCCTTCTTCAGCGCCGGCAACGAGGCCAGCCCGCCAGCGAGTTCTGCGCGCAGCCGGCCGGCGGTGACTTCCTCGCAGCGGCACACGATGGTGTCATCGGGCAGGCGGGCCACGTGCGGCACCGGCGGCGGGAACAATCGCCACAGCGCGTCCTGGAATTGCCGGGCATGCGCCAGGGCCGTGCGTGCGGCAGGATCGTCGGGAGCGTGCCGGCCGAGATCGCGTGCCGCCGCCAGGCCGGCGATCCGGCCGCCCGCCATCGCTACGCGAGCGCCGCCCAGCACCGCCCCGTCGCCGACCGCGAACACGCTGGCGATCGCCGTTCGCCCGTCCGCGTCGGTCTCGGTTGCCAGGTGGCCCAGCCCGACATCGACGAAGCGGTGCGGGATGCCGAGCGCGCGTGCCAACCCGACCTCCGGCTGGAAGCCCAGATTCAACGCGACGACATCGGCCTCGAACGAACGATTACCACCTGGGCCGACGATAGACGCGGTGCGCGCACGATCACTCCCCCTCCCCTTGAGGGAGGGGGTTGGGGGGAGGGGTACCGTGCGGCACGAACCCCTCCCCCCAACCCCCTCCCTCAAGGGGAGGGGGAGGGATCGTGCGCGCACCGTGTCCATTGCCGGCCCAGGTGGTACTCGT
>DATHNI010000490.1:0-3157 GCA_035486135.1 Acetobacteraceae bacterium | reverse complement strand
GCGCGGATCGACACGGGCGGGCGGGACGGAGCGTGGGGCGCGGGCCATCAGGGAATCGGGCGGAGGGCTCTTCCCGGGGGGAGCAAGGGCGGGGAACTGTGACGCAGGAGGGATGCGAAAGGGAAGCGGCACGTGACGCTTGTGCGACGCAGAACAATCGGGTGGAAGAAGCGAGGCCAGGGGCTTTGCTTCTTCCACCCGATTGCCCACGGTCGCTTATGGGCTACGCCCGGCCGGACCATTCAGTCCGCGTGCGCCCCGACGGTCAGGTCGATCGGTTCCGAGGCACCGGGACGCGCGTTCGCGCGTCGCTTGGCGATCGCGGCAGCGACCCGGTCCGCATCGATACGGCGCAATGCGGTATAGATCGCCTTGGCTTGGTCGCGGGGCGGCAGCGCCATCCATTCTTCTTGGGTATAGCGCCCCTGCGCCTCTGCCGCCGCCCGCTGGAAGTCGTCCATGGCACCAACCCGAGGGACCGGTCAGGCCGACGGTTAGCTTTGACCGGACCCAATACAATTCGTTACCGCCAGCATCGGCCCGGGTTGGTCCCGGGCATAATCAAGTTTGGTTGAATCCTATAAATTGATACATGGCAATTTGGTGCCCGCCGGGGGATTCGAACCCCCACGCCTTTCGGCTTCGGATTTTAAGTCCGCAGCGTCTACCTTTCCGCCAGGCGGGCGCGCCGTGGTTATAGCAGGCGATCGATCCGTTGGCAGCGCCGCATCCTCAGCCGGCCGCGCCGCAGCCCCGGCTTGGTTACCGGCCGCGCTCCAGCGTGCAGGCGATGTCCAGGGCGCGCCGGATCAGGTTTTCGCTCGCCTCCGGCGTGCGGAACGCCGAATGCGCCGACAGCGTCACGTTCTCCAGCCGGGTCAAGGGATGTCCGGCGGGCAGCGGCTCCGAGGCGAACACGTCCAGTGCGGCGTGGCGCAGGTGACCGCTTTGCAGCGCGGCGATCATCGCCGCCTCGTCCACGATGGCGCCACGCGCGGTATTCACCAGGATCGCCCCCGGCCGCATGCGCGCGATGCGTTCCGCACTCAGCAGCCCGCGCGTCTCGTCGTGCAGCAGCAGGTGCACGGACAGCACATGGCTTTCGGCCAGCAGCGTGTCCAAGTCGACGAACGTGACACCGTCAGCGGATTTCGCCGAGCGGTTCCATGCCAGCACCCGCATGCCGGACCCCGCGGCGATGCGCGCCACCTCCGCCGCAATGCCGCCGAAGCCCAGCAAGCCGAGCGTCTTGCCGGTCAGTTGCGGCCCTTCGGTGCGCAGCCAATTGCCCTCACGGATCGCCCGGTCCATCCGTGCGATGCCGCGCGCCGCGGCCCACATCAGCGCGATGGCGTGCTCTGCCACCGCGGTGTCCCCGTAGCCTTTGATGATGTGCACGGTGATGCCGTGTTCGGCGAGCTCCTCCGGATGCATGTAGCTGCGCGCGCCAGTGCCGAGGAAGATGATGTGCCGCAATCCGGTGCAGCGCCGCATCACCTCGGTGGGCATCTGCGAGTGGTCGTCGAGCACGAAATCATACCCGGCCAGCAGCCCCGGCAATGCTTCCGGCGCCACCTCTTCCTGTTCGTTGACGGTGACAGGCGGATCGTCGGCGCGGACGACGCGGGCGAACACGTCGGCCAGGTCGTCAACGGCGTCCAGGAACAGGCCCTTCATGCGCGGCTTCCCTCATTGCACACGGCGAGTCTGTACGCGCCGGGGAGGCGGCGGCAAGCGGATGGTGCCAGGGCGCGGGTCGGATTGCCGGCTGGTGTCGGCACGCATCCGACACGACGCGGCGTACCGGCCGATCCCGCCAACGGGCTTTGTCAACTGAGGTGCATCTGACTGACTGCAAAAATACGTACGGGGCCGTACGTCGCAAACCGGATTCAGGGGTCATGCGGTGGGTCGATATACCGCGGCCGTGGTGCGGGTCCCTCGCGAGAGGATGCATCCGCCGGGTTGACCCTGCCGTAACGTATCATTGGGAGTTGTCAGTGCCATGATGGAGCAATTGCAGGCTAATGGGTTCCAGCGGAATGTGCGGGCCGACCCGACTCCCGAATCGCTGGCGCGCTGGCGGCGGTGCAAGGACCTGTCTCCCGTGCAACGTGGCGAATCGGAGCGCCTCATGGCAGAATTCATGGCGACCCGAAGCGTCACGGTCTGCCCCGTTCGCTATGCCGTTCCCGTAGAGCAACACGCGCCGATCGTCCGCGGCAGGCACTGACGCGGCGCGAGCCTTGCCGTTGCCGGCAGGGCGATACCAGCGTGGCTGGCCGCCTGGGCCGCCCCGCATCGTTTTTTCTGCACGTTACGGCGGGGCGCCGTTGCCCGCACCCGAAGTCGCAGATTGAAACACGGGGAGCGCCGGCGAAATACGGGGAGCACCGGCCGCCGGTGCCTCTGGCAGAAGCATTTTTCGCACGGAGGAAGAACGGAAGACCACGGTGAACACGGAGTCGGGAGTGTCTGGACTGGACTGAACCCCACCCCTGAGACACGAAAATTGAGCACACTTCGATTTTGCCTCTGCTCCCGAACTCGCCGCAAGCGGTGAACCCGCTCCGACCAGGCGATCCGGCAATGTGCCTCGTGGTGCAATCAGGGCAATCGGGTGGATGAAGGCCCGGGTTCTGCCCTGGACCTGCCAGGTGATTTTGCCCCCGCCCGCCCAGCCACTCCAACGGAAGGGTTCCAAGGGCTGCGCCCTTGGTGGGGTCCAGGGGCAAAGCCCCTGGCCGTGCTTCACCCGCTTGCTCTCGGGGCGCCAAGGGCACAGCGAGGCGTCGACGGCATGGATGCCACTCTTTCGGCCCGCGGCCGAGGTCAAGCCCCGAAGCCGCGCAGCGGGGCGTCGAAGACGCCGGGCTTGAGGTCGGCCGCGGGCTGAAAGATCATGCAATCGGCCGTCCCTTTGCTGGCACGTCTGGTTCATAAGGCTGGACTTGCGACCGCGGCCGGCATCGACACTGCGACCTCCGACACCGGCGCCGAGCGTGGCAACGAGGTCTGGATTGCCTCGAATTCCTCCGGCGCCAGATAACGCAACGCCGAATGCAAGCGTTGCCGATTGTAGACCTCGTCGATGAACGCGCCGATCGAAGCCTCCGCCTCGGCCGGATCGCGATACGCCTGACCGTTCACCTCCTCT
>DATHNI010000489.1:0-7435 GCA_035486135.1 Acetobacteraceae bacterium | reverse complement strand
GGGCGAAGCGGTCCTCGGCGTCGATCACGTAATGCGGGATGCCCAGCCGGTCGGCCACCCGGCGCGCATCGTGGATGTCCTGCCCCGCGCAGCACGCGCCCTTGCGCCCGGTCGCCGCGCCATGGTCGTAGAGCTGCAAAGTGATGCCGATCACCTCGTGCCCCGCCTGATGCAGCAGCCCGGCGACCGTGGAACTGTCCACCCCGCCCGACATCGCGACCACGATGCGCATGGCGGCGTCAGTCGTTCAGCAGGTTGCGGGTGCCCGCCGGCAGCTTCACCACCAGCCCGTCCAGCTCCGGCGTCATGACGATCTGGCAGCCGAGGCGCGACGTCTCGGTCAGGCCGAACGCCAGGTCGAGCATGTCCTCCTCGTCCTCGGTCGGGTCGGCCAGCCTGCGGAACCAGCCGGCGTCCACGATCACGTGGCAGGTGGAACACGCGAGCGAGCCCTCGCAGGCGCCCTCGATATCGACGTCGTGCTTGTGGGCGATCTCCAGCACCGACAGGCCGAGCGGCGCATCCACTTCGCGGCGCGTGCCGTCCCGCTCGATGAATGTCATTTTGGGCATGCGGTGGAAAATCCGGTCAGGGGTGGGCTGGGGCGGGCGCCCCTGCATGCGCCGCGGCCAGCGCGGCCGCCGCGTAGTCGATATCGGCCGGCGAGGTAAAGCGTCCGATCCCGATACGCAAGGTGCGTGCAGCGGCATCGTCGGACAGCCCGAGCGCGCGCAGCACATAGGATGGTTCGACCGCCGCGGACGAACACGCGGAGCCGGTGGAGACGCACAATTCGGGCGCGCGGGCCATCACGTCGGCGGCGGAGGTGAGCGGGAAGGTCAGGTTCAGGTTGCCGGCGATCCGCGACTCCATGCTGCCGTTCAGCGCGATGCCGGGAATGGCCTGCTGCAATTGCCCCAGCAGGCGGGCGCGCAGGGCGGCGATGCGCGCGGCTTCTTCCACCATCTCGGCCAGCGCCAGCCGGCAGGCCTCGCCCAGTCCGACGATCAGCGGCGTTGGCAGGGTGCCGGAGCGCAGCCCCCGCTCCTGCCCGCCGCCGGAGAACAGCGGTGCCAGCCGGACCCGCGGCCGGCGGCGCACGAACAACGCGCCAACCCCCTTGGGTCCGTACAGCTTGTGGCCGCTGATCGAGGCGATGTCGACGCGCCAGCCGGTCAGGTCCAGCGGGATTTTTCCCGTCGCCTGGGCGATGTCGGTATGGAACAGCGCGCCGGCTTCCTTGGCGATCGCCGCCAGCGCGGGGATGTCCTGCACCACGCCGATCTCGTTGTTGACCGCCATGACGCTGACCAGCAGCGTCGGCACCGTCAGCGCCTCGCGCAGGGCATCGGGGTCCAGCAGGCCGTCCGGCCGCACCGGCAGGAAGACGGGATCGAAGCCTTCTTCCGCGAGGTCGGCGACCGACTCGAGCACGCACTTATGTTCTGTCGCGACGGTGACGACGCGGCGCCGTTCGCTGCCCATCCGCGCGGCGAAGCGGGCGGCGCCCTTGATGGCGATGTTGTTGCTCTCGGTCGCGCCGGAGGTGAACACGATCTCCTTGACGTCCGCGCCGGCCAGCGCCGCGACCTGCGCGCGTGCCGTCTCCACCGCCGCCTCGGCGTCGTTGCCCATGACATGCTCTACGCTATGCGGGTTGCCGTAGCGTTCGGTGAAGAACGGCAGCATGGTTTCCAGCACGCGCGGGTCGCAGCGCGTGGTGGCCTGGTTGTCCAGATAGACTGGGCGGTTCGGGCGAGGCGGCTGGTCGTTCATGACCCTGAATATATAACCTCTCCTGCCTACGGCGGGAGAGGTCGAGGTGCGCCAGCACCGAGGGTGAGGGAGATCGGGTCGGCACGCTGCCCCTCTTTGCTGCCCGCCGACTCTTCGCCGCCTGCCGACCCGATCACCCTCACCTGGCGCTCCGCGCCGTCCTCTCCCGCGTAGCGGGAGAGGTTGCTTCGTAACCGCTCATACGCCGCCGCGAACGCCGCAACATCGTCCGCCCCTGCGTTCCACGGCAGCGACACCCGAATCGCCTCCCCGGCCAGCGGCCCGAGGCCCATGGCCGTCAGCACGTGGCTCGTCGCGACCTTCCCCGAGCTGCACGCCGCCCCGGCGCTGACCGCGACCCCCGCCAGATCCAATGCAATCACCTGGGCATCCGCCCGCACACCCGGCAACGCCACACATGTGGTATTGGGCAACCGCGCCGCGCCCACCCCGCAAACCACCGCCCCACACGCCACCGCCGCCTGTTCCGCCGCATCCCGCAGTGGTTCCAGCCCCGAGGCGTCCCCCGCCGCCAGTGCCGCCGCCGCGAATCCGGCGATGGCCGCGGCCGGCGGCGTGCCGCCCCGCCGGCCACGCTCCTGGCCACCACCGGCGATCAACGGCGCGATGGAGGATACTTCGGGAGCCAGCAGCAAGGCCCCCGCCCCGGCCGGACCGCCCAGCTTGTGCGAGGAAATCGCCAGGCTGTCGGCGCCAAGTACGGCAAAATCCAACGCCATCCGCCCGGCCGCCTGCACCGCATCGACATGCAGGCGCGCGCCATGCCGGCGGCACAAAGCGGCGGCCTCGGCCACCGGCTGCAACGTGCCGGTCTCGTTGTTGGCCAGCATCAGGCAGACCAGTGCCGGCGGCCCATCGGCCAGCAACGCGGCCAGCGCATCGAGATCGGCGACGCCGGCCCGATCGACCGGCAGGATTGCCGCCCCCGGTGCCGCGGCGCGCACCGCGTCATGCTCTGTCGCGCCGATGATGATCCGCCGGCCGGCCCCAAGGGCATGGATTGCCAGCGCGTCCGCCTCGGTCCCGCCGGAGGTAAAGACCAGGTCGGCCGGCCGGCCGCCGTACCGCGCCGCCAGGGCCTCGCGCGCGTCTTCCATGATCCGCCGCGCCGCCCGCCCGGCGCCGTGCACGGAAGACGGGTTGCCGGTCACCTCCAGGGCCGCGACCACCGCGGCGCGCGCCTCGGGTCGCAGCGGTTCGGTGGCGTTGGCGTCGAGGTAGTGCATCGTTCAACCAGCGACTCCCCCTCCCCTTGAGGGAGGGGGCTGGGGGGAGGGGTCCGTGCGGCACGAGACCCCTCCCCCCAACCCCCTCCCTCAAGGGGAGGGGGAGCATCTTGCCCCCTTCCGTTTCCTAATCCGCCGCCAGCGGCTCAATCGCCTCGGTCAACGCGACAGCGCGACCCAGCACGTGCCCGGTCACCACGTCGGCCAGGGTGACGCCATCGAGGAACAACCGAATCTGCCGGCCCAATTCGTACCACAGATCATGCGTCTGGCAGCGCTCGCCGGCGCTCTCGCCCGCGGGCACGGCCATGCAGCCGCCACTGCCGTCATGACATCGTGTGGCATGGATTTGCTCATCCACCGCCGAGACGATATCCGCGATGGTGATGCCGTCTGAGCCGCGCGCCAGCCGGTAACCGCCGCCCGGGCCACGAGCCGACGCCACCAGCCCGGCGCGGCGCAATTTGCCGAACAATTGCTCCAGATACGACAGGCTGAGCTGCTGCCGCGCGGCGATCTCCGCCAGGCAGATCGGCCCGCACTCGCAACCGATCGCCTGGCGTGTCGCCAGGTCCACCATCGCCATCACGGCGTACCGCCCGCGCGTGGAAAGCTGCATCGCTAATTACCCGCCGGCAGTCTTTGCTCACCCCGGCGCTCCGAAACCTGCTCCATCTGCCGCTGCTGCGCCTGGGCCTGCGCCTGCGCCAGCCGGGCGATGCGGACCTCGACGTCCGACAGCTCGGCGCGCAACCCTTCCAGGTCGCGCAGCAGCGGATCCAGGCTGTCGTCGCACGGCATGCCGTACGGGTCGAAATGCGGCGCGGCCCGTGGCAGCTTGCGATCGACCGGGCGGGCCGGCATGCCCACCACGGTCGTATCGGGCGGCACCGAGTCCAGCACCACGGAATTGGAGCCGACTCGCGCGTTGTCGCCGATGGTGATCGGCCCCAGCACCTTGGCACCGGCGCCGATGATCACGTTGTTGCCAATCGTCGGATGCCGCTTGCCGCTGCTGGTCCGGGCCACGCCAAGGGTGACCTCATGGTACAGATAGCAGTCGTCGCCAATCTCGGCCGTCTCACCGATCACCACGCCCATGCCATGGTCGATCACAAGGCGGCGACCGAGCTTCGCGGCGGGATGTATCTCAATGCCAGTAAGCCAGCGCGCTATATGGGACGAGAACCGGCCGGCCAAAAGAAATCCGTGGGTCCATAGCCAGTGCGACAGGCTGTGCCACATCACTGCATGCACGCCAGGGTAGCACAGCAGGACCTCGGCCGAGGACCGTGCCGCCGGGTCGCGTTCCCGGTATGTCTTAATCATCTCACGCAAGAACATGTAAGCCATGCGACAATTCCGTTATGAAAGATCGCACGTGCTCCTCTATAGTCCGCCCGCCTCGGAGGAAGGATCGTTCCGGGGTGGTCTGTCGGACTCCTTCCCCGTACCGGGGCCAGGGCCCGCCCTGGCCAGAACGGTGGATGGGAGGTCGGCGATCTTCGCGGCGTTCAGGCATTTCATGGGTAGGCTATGATTTCCGACCCCCCAGGTCAACAATTCACGGGGAGGCCTGTTCACATGGAACTGAAATCGCGGGACCGCGTTCCTATGTAGAGGTAAGACTGAAGCGTGCGTTCTCACTATTCCATTTGGGTCACGTAGGCTTTTGGGGCGGCGGCTTTGGCAGTGGGGATCAGAACGATCCCACCCGATGGCGCCGGAAGCGAACACAGAAACAGGGTTTCGGGATTTGCCATGCCTGAGGTGATGTTTGCCGGGCCTGATGGCCGGCTCGAGGGTCGCTACCACCATTCCAAGGAAACCGGCGCCCCCGTGGCGCTGATCCTGCACCCGCATCCGCTGCACGGCGGAACCATGAACAACCGCATCACCTACACGATGTACCAGGCGTTCCAGCGCCTGGGATGTTCGGTGATGCGGTTCAATTTCCGCGGTGTGGGACGCAGCCAGGGCCGCTACGACGGTGGTATCGGCGAGATAGGCGATGCCGCGGCCGCGCTCGACTGGATGCAGGCGGTGAACCCCAACCATGGCGGGCTCTGGATTGCCGGCTATTCGTTCGGGGCCTTCATCGGCATGCAACTTCTGATGCGCCGGCCGGAGATCTCCGGCTGGGTCAGCGTCGCGCCGCCCGCCAGCCACTACGATTTCGGCTTCCTGGCCCCCTGCCCTTGCGGCGGGCTGATGATCCACGGCGACGCCGACGAACTCGTGCCCGAGGCGTCGGTGAGAAAGCTGGTGGACAAGCTGAACACGCAGAAGGGCGTGCACGTGGACTATCGCGTGTTCGCCGGCGCGGACCACGTCTTCGCCAATCACGCCGACGCAGTCGCCGAGGCAGTGGAAGACTGTTGCGGCAAGGCAATCGCCCGCCGCCAGATGGCGCTCGCGGCCGACTGATCCCCGCAGCATAGCTGGGACAAAGCAAGGCTCCCCGCCAAGGGGAGCCTTCTTTTTTGGCGGTTCCCGAACCCTTCATTCCGTCCAAGATCACAATATTTAGTTGCCCTGCTGCCCATTCGTGCCTACATCTGGTGACTGGCGAACAGGGCAGGACGCAAAGACATGGACGGCGATATCGCCCGGTTGGTCACCACCAGCCTCCGCGACCTCCCAGGCACCTCGTTCGGCGAGGCGCCGCTGCCGGCCCGCAAGCTCGATCCCGGCATGGGCGTTGCGGTGGCTCGCCGCACGGTGTTCCGGCCCGAGGACCAGGAATGCTTCGGCCGAGTCGCCGACCGCGTGGCCGAAGGCAACATCGCCTTGCTCGGCCCCGTCACCCCCCGTTCGCGCCAGGAGCAAGCGCGGCTGCGCAATGCCATCGCGACAGGAGCCTTGCTCACCTCAGGCCGCCACCTCCAGCACGGCGATGCCGCGCAGCCGACGCGCAACATGGAGGTGTTCACCAACTGCGCCACTGCGGCGGCCTCCTTCGCCAAGTTCTATCTGCTGCTGAACGGCTCCGGCGTCGGCCGCAGTTACGACGACGCGCTGATGGCGGTGGACTGGGCGCAGGCGCCGACGCTTCAGCTGTTCCTGTCGCCGGACCATCCGGATCACCCGGCCCGCGACCTCGCGCGCTTCGCCACCGAATTCGACCTGGCCGCCGATCGCTCGGCCGTGGACGCCTTCCTGGCCCGCGAACTGCTGCACGACCTTGCCGCTGCGCCGCCGGATGCGGTCCGCTACCGCATCGAGGACAGCCGCGAGGGCTGGGCCAAGGCCGTCGAATTGCTCGAGGCAATGGCCTTCCGCAGCGAACGCGACCGCACGCTGGTGCTGGACTTTTCCGCCATCCGCCCCGCCGGCATGCCGATTCGCGGCATGCAGGGGCGCCCGGCCTCCGGCCCGCTGTCGCTGCTGCGCGCCTTCATCAACATACGCCAGCATGTGATCGCCCCGGCGAGCGCCGCATCGCCGCCCGCATCGCTCGCCGCATCGCCCATGGAGCGCTGGGAGCAGGCGCTGCTGCTGGACCATTACCTGTCGATGGAAGTGCAGGTGGGCGGGGCTCGGCGGGCGGCCCGGATGGCCACCAAATCCTGGCGCGACCCCGGCGTGCTGCGCTTCATCCGCGCCAAGGAAGCCGGCGGACTGTGGACCGCCAACAACTCCGTCATGGTCGATGCCGAGTTCTGGCGCCGGGTGCGCATCGGCGACCCGACCGATCCGCTGACCCGCCACGCCGTCGCAGTGTTCCAGGAGGCGACCCGTTGCGCCTGGGTCAACGGCGAACCGGGTTTCATCAACGGCGACCGGCTGGAGGATCACCGCAC
Source organism: Acetobacteraceae bacterium (assembly GCA_035486135.1). Classification (GTDB taxonomy): domain Bacteria; phylum Pseudomonadota; class Alphaproteobacteria; order Acetobacterales; family Acetobacteraceae; genus JASHVB01. The sequence goes on along the minus strand of DATHNI010000489.1, from coordinate 609 downwards.
CGGCATGGCGCGTGCCCGGCCGGTGGATCATGACGGGCGCAGCTTCCGCAGCGCGCGCTACCAGGTGGACGCGGCGGCGCCATTACTGGCGGAACTGACCCGCCGCGCGGCCGAGTCGGACTTTCCCGCCACCACCAATCCCTGCGGCGAGATCACTCTGCACGTCACCGGCGGCTACTGCGTCATCGCCGACTTTGCCCCCCTGCTCGCCTCCCCTGTGCCGCTTGAGGACATCGTGCCCGGCGCGCCATCTCCGGCGGTCGCGGCCCTATGGGACGCGCGGGTGGAGGACTCGGTGCGACTCGGCGTGCGCTTCCTGATGCGCGCCAATTGCATGGACTCGCTGTATGCCGATGAAGTGGCGCGTACCAACCGCATGGGCATCGGTCCCACCGGGCTGCACGAATGGGCGTGGCTGCGCTTCGGCCTGGCCTTCGCCGACTTGCTCGACGAGGAGCAAGCGGCGCCGTTCTGGCGCATGCTCGACCACCTCTCGCAGGTGGCCAAGGACGAGGGCGACGCCTACGCGCGCGAACTCGGGCTGCGCCGGCCGGTGACGGTGACGACGGTGAAGCCGTCCGGCACCATCAGCAAGCTGTTCGGCCTGAC
>DATHNI010000488.1:0-5024 GCA_035486135.1 Acetobacteraceae bacterium | reverse complement strand
TCCTATATCAAGCACGTCAATATTCCCTTGCCTCAGGGGCATCAGCCCATGGTGGGCGAGGAGGTCAAAGGTCAGCTCAAAGCGATGGTATCGATCCAAAAAATGCAGCAACGCATATGCATCGCCGGTTCCAGGCTCGTTATAGGTGATCGTGTCGCAGTTTTTGAGCACGTTGAGGAGCTGAGAGGCCATCTCGCGCCCCGCGTCCGGGTAACGCCCCATTTTGTGGAGCAAATAGCCCTCGACCAGTGAGCCGAGTTCTTCAAAGCGCATACCTGCGGGCGTGTGAAGCATGTGAGGCAGCCTAAGAGTGGCGAGTTTGAACGTGAGGCGCCGAGCGGTTCGTCTAACGAACCTCTCGACACGCCGATACGTATCTCCCAAGAAGTACTTGTTCACGACTGGCTTTCGAGCTGGAACGAACTCGTGGCACTTGTACGCGGGTAGCAATCTATAGCTTGCGTGGGCCAGCGTCGAGAGCGTGAGTGCGGTGTCCGTCCCGTCCAAGTTCGCGCCCAAGTGAAGGTCCAGCACGGCAGCGAACGACAACGCACGAGATGCCTCGTGATCTCTCGTGGGACATCGAGAGCGATGTACTCGTCGCGTCGAAGGTCCGGTTTCCACCCATTGCAGGCATCCAATCAGACCCACGACCGCAGCGAAAGGTAGCTGCGATACGCAACTGTGACAGCGGGCATGACCCGCTGCGCAGACCGCACCGCATTACCCGCAACGTAATCGACCCGCCCCCGCCTCATTCCGATGCTGCGCCCACCAACGAGGTCGATCCCGACCCGATCGGAACGGAGAGCAGCGCCATGAGCGACATCGAAACCAAAGTATTGCCGGCGCAATTCGTAGTGCTGGCACTGCGGCGCTGGCTCGCGCTGGCGGTCATCCTCGCCGGCACGTTCATGGTCACCCTCGACTTTTTCATCGTCAACGTGGCGATCCCGTCGATCCAGCGCGACCTGGGCGCCGGCACCGCGGCGATCGAGTGGCTGGTCGCCGGCTACGGTCTCGCCTACGCCGCGCTGCTGATCATCGGCGGCCGACTGGGCGACCTGCATGGCAGGCGCCGCATATTCGGTGCCGGCCTGGCAGTGTTCACGCTGGCCTCGGCGGCGTGCGGCCTGGCACCGAATGCCGGTTGGCTGGTGGCCGGACGCGTCGCACAGGGCGTGGGAGCAGCATTGCTCGCGCCGCAGGTGCTGGCGATCCTTGGCACGATCTATGTCGGCGCCGATCGAGCGCGGGCGTTCGCCGCGTACGGCGTGGTGCTCGGCCTGGCCTCGGCCTGCGGACAGGTGATCGGCGGGCTGCTGATCCAACTCGACGTGCTTGGCCTCGGTTGGCGCGGCTGCTTCCTGGTCAATCTTCCGATCGGCATAGCGGCACTTCTGCTGGCGCCGATCGCCGTGCCGGAATCGCGCGCGGCGGCAAGCAGCCGGCTTGATTTCGGCGGCGCCGCCCTGGTGACGCTCGGCATCGCCAGCCTGCTGCTGCCGCTGATCGAGGGCCGCGCGCACGGTTGGCCCGCCTGGACCTGGTTCTGCCTCGCCGCGGCAATCGCTGTGTGCGTCGCGTTCGCCGCGCAGCAACGCAAGCGCGCCACACGTGGCCTCGCGCCGCTGGTCGATCCGGTCTTGTTCCGGGACCGTGGCTTCGGCACCGGATTGCTGGCTGCGTTGACGTTGTTCGGCGGCGTCGCCTCATCGTTCTTCGTGCTGGCGCTGTATCTCCAGCAGGGCCGCGGCCTGCCGCCGCTGCCGTCAGGCCTGGTGTTCAGCACGCTGGCCCTCGCATTCACTGTGACGTCGCTGTCGGCCGGCCGGATCGGGCGGCGCCTCGGGCGGCCCACCCTGATGCCGGGAGCTGTCGGCATGGCGCTGGGACTTGCCGCGCTGGCGTGGACCGTGCGTTGCATCGGCGTCGGCGGCCCGGTGGCATGGCTGCTCCCATCGCTGCTGATCGATGGAGCCGGCATGGGCCTGGTGATGGCGCCACTGGCCGCGGCCGTCCTGGCCGGACTGCCGGGACACCACGCCAGCGCGGCGGCGGGCGTGCTGGTGACCGCGCAGCAACTGGCCAATGCCCTCGGCGTCGCGCTGGTCGGGTTGGTGTATTTCGGTGTGCTGCGGCATGGCGGTTATGCCAGCGCACTCGTCGCGAGTGTGTGGTGCCTGGCGGCCCTCGCGCTGGTGCTCGCGGGCCTGGTTTGGCGACTGCGGCGCGCGTGACTTGGCTGTCATTGTGGGGAGCGCCGCGACGATCACGCTCTCCACGGTATTGCGGATGCCGGGCCGACAGGTGCTACCTGACGCGTTAATGACGGCGGCCGGTGTGTTGATTGGTCGAAAGTAGAAGAAAGACAAGGAGGGGTAACACGGATCAGCACGGATTTGTCCACGGATCAGCACGGACAGCAGGAAACCCTGTCCGTGCTGATCCGTGGACAAATCCGCGCTGATCCGTGTTACCCCTACTTTCAGAATGTTCCGAATGCACGGACGTGAGTTAGAAGCGCTTCTCTGGTGACGCACCGGCTGGCAGCTTCATAACCCCAGTCCTTTTGTGAACTTGGCCGTAACGGTCTCAAGCCGCCTGTCGCGGCAGACGCACGGGCAGGCCCGCTGTCGCCAGCGCCTCCTTGACTTCGGCGATTGTGAACTTGCCGAAGTGGAACACGCTCGCCGCCAGGAGGCCTGTCGCGCCAGCACGCGCACCCTCGACAAAATGCTGCAGCGTGCCGATGCCGCCGGAGGCAATCACCGGCACGCGTATCGCGTCACAAACTGTTCGTAGCAATGGCAGGTCAAAGCCACGGCCAGTTCCGTCGCGGTCCATGCTGGTCAGCAGAATCTCGCCCGCACCAAACTCGGTCACCTGTCGACACCACGCCACCACGTCGATCCCCGTCGGGTGTCGGCCACCATGGGTGAATACCTCCCATCGATCCGGTCCGGCCTGCTTGGCGTCGACCGCCACGACGACGCACTGGCTGCCGAATTTCGTGGCCGCCTCGCGCACCAGTTCTGGACGCGCCACGGCGGCCGAGTTGATGCTGCACTTGTCAGTGCCCGCCAGCAGCAGGCGGCGCATGTCGTCGGTTGAGCGGATGCCGCCGCCGACAGTCAGAGGCAGGAACACGCGCGCCGCGGTGCGTGACACCACGTCCAGGATGGTATCACGATTCTCGTGGCTGGCAGTGATGTCGAGGAAGCACAGCTCATCCGCCCCAGCCGCGTCATACAACGCGGCTTGCTCTACCGGATCGCCGGCGTCGCGTAGCTCAACGAAATTGACGCCTTTGACGACGCGGCCGTCCTTCACGTCCAGACAGGGAATGACACGAAGTTTCAACATCTGAGACTTTCCCATTCGTCATGCCGACGTAGGCCGGCATCCACGACTTTCCTTTTCTGGGGCAGGCAAAGTCGTGGATGCCGACCCCGGCCTTCGCTCGGGGCAGGCTCTCCGTCGGCATGACCGGCGGCACTGTCCGTGCCTTTCATAGACTGGGCTGGCGCAAGCATGCCGGCGTCACCGGAGCCGTCCGGCCGCAGCGCAGCGGGCAGCACATCGCCATCGATGCCCGTGCGGCCATCAGTGCCCCGGGCCAGCCTTGGCGCGTGCCGCCGCTTGCTCCGGAGTCGCCTCCTTCTGATACTTCGCCTGCCACTCCTTGTATGGCATGCCATAGACGATCTCGCGCGCATCCGGATCGGGCAGCGCAATTCCCTTCTCCGCCGCCCCTTCGCGATACCAGCGGCTGAGGCAATTCCGGCAGAAGCCGGCCAGGTTCATCAGGTCGATGTTCTGCACGTCGGTCCGCTCGCGCAAATGCTCCACCAGGCGGCGGAACGCGGCGGCTTCCAGCTCCGTGCGGGTTTGTTCGTCGAACTGCGGTGCGGTCATGCCAACCTCCTCATGCATGCATCCCCGGCGAGCGACCGGGGGGCAGGGTCCCACGCACAACATGGCGCGGACGGCGCCGGACCGCCATACTGCGGCCCGCGGAAGACCGGAAGGGATCGGTATCCATGGTCTGGGATGATGCACGGGCGCGGCAGGCCCTGCGCGCTCTGTTCGACGCCGCGGTCGCCGCCGCCGACCCTCGCAAGGTGCTGGCCGCCCACCTGCCGGACAAGCCGGGCGGCCGCTGCATCGTGGTCGGCGGCGGAAAGTCGGCCGCGGTGATGGCCGCCGCGCTGGAAGATGCCTGGCCGGACGTGGCGCTGGAGGGCACCGTCGTCACCCGCTATGGCCACGCCGTGCCGACGCGGCGGATCGAGGTGATCGAGGCCTCGCATCCCGTCCCCGACGCCAACAGCGAGCGCGGCGCCCTGCGGCTGCTGGAACGCGTGCGCGGGCTGCGGCCGGACGACCTCGTGCTGGCGCTGATGTCCGGTGGCGCCTCCGCCTTACTGGCCGCGCCGGCGCAGGGCCTGACGCTGGCCGACAAGCAGGCGGTCAACCGCGCGCTGCTGGCCTGTGGCGCCAACATCACCGAGATGAACTGCGTGCGGAAGCACTTGTCCGCCATCAAGGGTGGCCGGCTGGCCGCCGCTGCCGCACCGGCACGGGTGGTGACCCTGGCGATCAGCGACGTGCCCGGCGACGACCCGGCGGTGATCGGATCCGGCCCGACCGTGCCGGACCGGACGACCTTCGCCGACGCCCGCGCCATCGTAGCGCGCTACGGCATCGACCCCTCACCCGCCGTGGCCGCGCGGCTGGCCCAGGACGACGACGAGACGCCCAAGCCTGGCAGCCTGCCGCACGCCGACTTCCGGCTGATCGCCACGCCGTTGATGGCATTGCGCCACGCGGCCGAGACGGCGCGCAAGCTGGGCCTGACGCCGATCATCCTGGGCGACGCACTGGAAGGCGAGGCGCGCGAGATGGGCACGGTGATGGCCGGCATCGCCCGCAGCGTCCGCGCCCACGGCGAACCGCTCGCCGCGCCTGCCGTCCTGCTGTCCGGCGGCGAGACCACCGTCACCATGGGCCACGGTCCCGCC
>DATHNI010000487.1:0-17384 GCA_035486135.1 Acetobacteraceae bacterium | reverse complement strand
GGGTGCGTGCGCCCCCAGCCAACGGATGCACGCACCCCTCCCCCCAACCTTGGTCCGCTCCGCGGCCCAAGCCCTCAAGGGGAGGGGGAGGACCTTGTTTCTTGTTAGGAGCGCGGCGACGAAGCAATCTCCCACTCGGGTGGCTGCGATTGCGGCGGCTCACTCGCAGGAGATTGCGTCTCCGGGTCAAGCCCGGGCGCCGCTGGGCTCCTTGCAATGACACTCGGGCCGCAATGACACGTTGAAAGGACCACCATGTCCCAAATCCCGCTTCGTCACGGCATCTTCCTGCCGCCGTTTCATCCGATGGAGGAAAACCCCACGCAGTGCCTCGAGCGCGACCTGGAGCTGATGTCCTGGCTTGACAAGCTCGGCTTCCACGAAGCGTGGATTGGCGAACACCATTCCGCCGGCTGGGAGACAATCAGCTCGCCCGAACTGTTCATCGCGGTCGCCGCGGAGCGCACGCGGTCGATCCGCTTCGGCACCGGTGTCATCTCGTTACCGTACCATAATCCGCTGATGACGGCGAACCGCATCATCCAGCTCGACCACATGACGCGCGGCCGCGTCATGTTTGGCGCCGGGCCGGGCCTGCTGGCGTCCGACGCGCTGATGCTGGGCATCGATCCCAACCTGCAACGCGACCGCATGGCCGAGGCGCTCGACGTCATCCTGCGCTTCTTCAAAGGCGAGATCGTTACCGAAAAGACCGAGTGGTACACCTTCGTCAACGCCCGGGCGCATCTGCTGCCATACACCAAGCCGCACCCCGAAGTCGCGGTGGTCAGCGCGGTGACGCCGTCCGGCGGGCGGCTCGCCGGGAAATACGACCTCAGCATGATCTGCGTCGCCGCCACCAATCCGTTCGGCTTCGATGCACTCGATGCCAACTGGAAGATCGCCGGCGACATCGCCGCAGAGCAGGGGCGCACGATGGACCCGGCGCGGCTGCGGCTGGTCGGGCCGATGCACATCGCCGAGACGCGCGCCAAGGCCTATGAAAACTGCAAGTTCGGGTTCGAACGTTATCTCGGCTACCTCAACAACAACCAGCCGCGTTTCCTGCCGCCGGCCGGCGCCGATCCGGCCGAGTGGTTCGTCGAGAACAAGTTCGGCGTGATCGGCACACCGGACGACGCCATCGCCCTGATCGAGCGCCTCCAGGCCAAGCAAGGCGCATTCGGCGTGATGCTGCAGCAGGCGCATAACTGGGCGGATTGGGAGGCGACGAAGCGTTCCTACGAACTGTATTCGCGCTATGTCATGCCGCATTTCTCCGGCGACAACGTGCCGCGCGTCGAATCGTTCGACTGGTGCACCGCGCATCGCGACGAACTGACGGAAAAGCGCTCGTCGGCGGCGCGGGCGATGTTCGACAAGCACGAGGCGGAGCAACGGGCGCGCCAGGCGGCGGCGGTCGCCCGGCCGACGAAGGGGCGGGAGGCGTGGTAGCATCGGCCTGATCCGATCGAGCAGCGCAGCAGGGTGGCGACATCGGCGATGTTCGCCACCTGCGCTGCGATCGGATATCGCATACCTCCGAACACGCCGCCCGAACGATGCTTCCGGCGGCGAGCGCGAAGCTCGCTCTCTTGACACCAACAGGCACATCCCCAACGCTTGAATACGTCCAAGCGCCTGGGGATTTGCGTGCCTGCGGACAAATCAGCGAGAGCCGTTAGGAGGAAAAACCATGGAAACGCTTGAATCACGCACCATGGCGAAGGTGTCGCGCCGCCTGATTCCGTTCGTGATCATTTGCTACTTCGTCGCGTTTCTCGACCGGGTAAACCTTGGTTTCGCCGCACTGCAAATGAACAAGGACCTTGGCTTCAGCGCCACGGTCTACGGCCTGGGTGCCGGCATGTTCTTCATCAGCTACTTCTCGCTAGAGACGCCGTCGAACCTGATTCTCGTGCGCACGGGCGCGCGTCTGTGGATCGCCCGGATCATGTTCACCTGGGGCATATTGTCGGGTGCCATGGCGTTCGTGAACGGCCAAACCTCATTCTACATCATCCGCTTCCTGCTGGGCGCCGCGGAAGCCGGATTTTTCCCCGGCATTCTGTTCTACCTGACCCTGTTCTTTCCCGCTGCGTATCGAGGCCGCATGGTCGCAATGTATATGGTGGCAATTCCATTCTCCGCGGTGATCGGCTCACCGCTGTCAAGCGCAATACTCTATGCCGACGGCTTCCTCGGATTGCGCGGCTGGCAGTGGATATTCATCGCCGAGGCAGTGCCGGCGCTCATTATGTCCGGCATCGTGCTGTTGTATCTGACCGACACGCCGGCCCAGGCGCACTGGCTCAATGCCGACGAACGCGATTGGCTGGTGCAGCGGCAGGCGGCGGAGCGCCGGCAACGTGAGGCGGTGCACAATCCCTCGGTCTGGCAGGTGTTGCGCAATCCGCGCGTGCTGACGCTCGGGGTGTCGGGCTTCGGCATCGGCTATTCCGGGTATGGCTATTTCTATTTTCTGCCTCAGATCGTCAAGGCATTCGGCCTGAGCAACATGCAGACCGGCCTGGTGACGGCCGTCCCGTTCGCGGTCGGTGCCGTCAGCATGGTCTGGTACGGGCGACGGTCCGATCGGGTCATGGAGCGGCGCAGCCACACCACCATCGCCTTCATGATCACGGCACTCGGCATGGTCGTCACGGCGCTGACCCCAAACCCTTATGTGCGCCTGTTTGCCTTGTCGTTTGCTGGTTTCGGTGTGTTTTCCGTCCTGCCGACATTCTGGGCCATGCCGACGGCATTTCTCAGCGGCACCGCCGCGGCCGCCGGCGTCGCCTATATCAACTCGATCGCCAATATCTCCGGCTTCGTGGGTCCGTTTGTCATGGGTTATATCAAGGACCTGACTGGCAGCTTCGACGGCGGCCTGTTGGTGATCGCCGGCGTCAGCCTGATATCCGGCATTGCCACACTGTGCATCCATCACGATCATGAGCTGGAACGGCGACCGGAGGGTGCTCTGGCTGAATGACGTTGCCGCAGCCGGTGCCTGTGGTTTGCACCGGCTGCTGATGCCGTCACGCGCGGGCCGGTCGGGCCATGACGGCAGGTAATCACTGGTGATGTGAGCTCTGCATCGAGCCAAGCCGAAACCTCGAAATCGGGTCGAGTCAGAAGGAGACGCGCGATGCTGTCCGCCTTCAAGGGACGAGCCACCAGAACGTTCCTGGCCGTTCTGTGCCTGATGAGTTTCATCCTGTTCGTCGATCGGGTGAACCTGGCAGCTGCGGCAGGCGTGATGCAGAAGGACCTCGGTCTCAGCAATGTCGAGCTGGGCCTCGCTTTCGCAGCGTTCAACTACACCTATGCGCCGTTTCAACTGGTCGGCGGCTGGATCGCGGATCGCTTTGGCACGCGGCGCACGCTGACTGTCTGCGGCCTGGTGTGGTCGATCACGACGATGGCGACCGGCGCCGTTGGCGGACTTGCTTCGCTGTTTGCGGTGCGCTGCGCGCTTGGCATGGGCGAGGGTGCAACCTTGCCGGCGGCCACTCGCGCTTTGTCGAATTGGACGTCCACCGAGTCACGTGGCTCGGCGGTCGGCATCACCCACGCCGCCGGACGCCTCGGTGCCGGCGCGGCGGCGCCGATGGTCGCGTTCCTGATTACCTGGTTCTCCTGGCGCGTTTCATTTGTTGCACTGGGCGCGTTGTCGGCTTGCTGGGCTGCGTTGTGGTGGTGGTATTTCTACGAGGATCCGCGCCAGCATCCCGCCATCACGCCTGCCGAGCTTGCGGCATTGCAGGCGACCGACCTGGGCCGGAAGATCGCCTACGGCCCGGTGCCGTGGCGGCGGCTGATCCCTCGTATGACACCAATGATGATCGGCTATTTCTGCCAGGGCTGGACCGGCTGGCTGTATGTCACCTGGATGCCGTCGTTGTTCGCAAAGAACTATGGCATGGACCTCAAGAAATCCTCGCTCTTCTACGCCGTGACCCTGGTTTGCGCGATGTTCGCCGAATGCCTCGGCGGCATGACGACGGACTACCTGCTGCGCCGCACGGGGAGCCTGCAGATCGCACGCTCGAATCTTATTGCTGCGAGCTGGGCCCTCGCGGTGGCCGCGTTGGTGCCGGCGATTCTGGTGCACGATCTGGCGATCGGGGTGATCAGCTTCACGTTCGCGTTGTTCTTCCTCGGCTTTGCGATTTCGCCAATGTGGACGGCGACGATGGATATCGCACCGAATTGCGCTGGCAGCGCCAGTGCGCTGATGAATGCGGCCGGCGCGGTGGCGGGCATAGTGTCGCCCCTCGCGTTCGGTTGGATTCTCGATCAGACCGGCAGCTGGACCGCGCCGTTCGTGGTCTCGCTTGGTCTGTTGCTGGTGGGCGTCGTCATGACCCACTGGTTCCGGCCGGAGCAACAGGTCAATGCGCTTGGCAGCGTTGCCGGCGGTGGCGGTGGCAGGGCGGTGAACGCGGGCGCCTGATCGGGGGCTTGCGCGTGCGGGCCGACCGCCACACCCTGCGCCGCCCGATCGCAACAGGAGAGACCACAATGATCGCTGACCTGCGCATCTACACCTGCAAGCCGAACAAGATGGCCGAGTGGGTGGCGATGTACAAGGAAATGGCCTGGCCGCTGCAACAGAAGTATCTCGGCCGCTGCCTCGGCTGGTTCACCACGGTGGAAGGCGAGCTGAACACCGTGGTGCATATCTGGGGCTACGAGGACCAGGGCGACCGCGAACGCCGGCGCAAGGCGATGGCTGCCGATCCGGAATGGCAGAAGTTCCTCGCCGAAGGCTATCGCCGCGAATTGCTGCTGAAGCAGGAAAACCGCATCATGGCGCCGACGGACTTTTCCCCGGTCAAGTGACGTAGAGAACCTCTCCCGCGCGCAGCGCGGGAGAGGTCAGGACGCGAAGCGGCGAGGGTGATCGGGTCGCCCCGCTCTACCTGCTACCTGCCGGCCCGATCACCCTCACCCTCGGTGCTGCGCACCTCGACCTCTCCCGCTCTCGCGGGAGAGGTTAGTCTCTGCACCACCGCCTGCGCGGCAAACCCCGCCCGGATCAGGGCCGCGACCGCGTCGGCGTCGGACAAGGTCATCGCGCGCAGCATGCCCCGGACAGTAGCCCCGCGCCCGCCGCGTGCCTATCTTGCGCGGGATGTCGCAAACGCCCGCCTTCCTCGACCCCGCCCGCCCGCCGGTGCCCGATATCGTGGTGCCGCGCGGCGTCACGCCCTTCTACCTGCCGCACCGCCCGGTGCGCGGCCGGCTGGTCCGCCTCGGCCCGCTGGCCGACGCTCTGCTGACCCGGCACGACAACCACCCGCAGGTCACCAGGCTTGCCGGCGAGGCCCTGGCGCTCGCCGCCGCGTTGTCCGGAGCGCTGAAATTCCGTGGCTCGTTCAGCCTGCAGGCCAAGGGAGACGGTCCGGTGCCGATGCTGCTGGCCGACTGCACCGACACCGGCGCGCTGCGTGGCTATGCCCGCGCCAAGCCGGACACGCTGGCCGCGCTGCTGGAAACCACCCCAACGCCCGCCGCCAGCGAATTGCTCGGCGGCGGTTACCTTGCCTTCACGGTGGACCAGGGACCGGAGCAAAACCGCCATCAAGGCATTGTCACCATCGAAGGCGACAACCTCGCCGAAATGGCACTGCACTATTTCAGCACCAGCGAGCAAATACGCTGCATGTTGCATCTCGCTTGCGAACCTACCGAGGCCGGCTGGCGCGCCGGCGCATTGATTCTGGAAAAGGTTGCCGGCGCCGGCGGCATCGATCCGGCGCTGGATGCCGAGGCGCAGGAGGAAAGCTGGCGCACCGCCACCATCCTCGCTGAAACCCTGACCGACGCCGAACTGCTGGACGACGCGCTGTCGCCGGAGACGCTGCTCTATCGCCTGTTCCACACCGAGGGCGTCGCGGTCGATCGCGCCCGCGCCCTGTCGTACGGCTGCCGGTGCTCGCGCGCGCGGCTGTCCGGCATCCTGGAGACCTTCTCGATCGACGACCTGGATCACATGGCGGTGGACGGCGACATCGTCATGACCTGTGAGTTCTGCAATTTCGATTTCCGTTTCACCCGCGATGAAGTGCGGGGCGCCCCCACCGAGCCGAAACGCACCTGACCCAAATTGCTCCGGAGCCAGTTCGTATGCATGCCAGCCTCCTGACCCGACGTGCGTCGCTGCTGCTGCCGTTCGTGCTGGCTGCGTGCGGTCACGAGGAACGGACGAACTTTCCGCCGCTGCGCTATCAGTACCTGCCGCCGATCCGGCTGAACGTCGCTTCCATCGACGTCCAGCAGCGGTTCTACCCGTCCGGCACACGGCCCGACATCACCGCGCTCGACCCGGTGCATCCCGTGGAAGCGCTGCGCGCGATGGCAGAGGACCGGCTGCAGGCCTTGGGAAGTGTGGGGCAGGCGGTGTTCGGCATCACCAACGCCACGCTGACCAAGCAGGACGAGGTGATCACCTGCGCGCTGGGGGTGGTGCTGGAGATCTATCCCACGCCGGGGATCCGGTCCGGCTTCGCCCAGGCCATCGCATCGCGGCAACATACTGGTCCGATCGATGATCTGCGCGGTACGCTCTACGACGTCACCAAGGCGGCGATGGATGCGATGAACGTGGAGTTCGAATATCAGGTGCGCCGCAACCTGGGGCCCTGGCTTCTGTCGGCCTCCGCCGCACCCCCGCCGGTGGAGCAGCAGCCGCTGGATACTGGCCCGACTGAGGAGCAGCCGCCGGGTCCGCCCCCGATGTCGCCGTCGCCGTTGTCGCCGCAGCCATTGGGGACGCCGCCCATGGGGCCGCCGCCGGAAGCGCCGCCGATGGGAGCGCCGCCGGGAGGACCACCGCCGGGTTGAGGCAGCCCTATCGGTCCCCCGGCGCAGCCGGCTCCGGGGTCGCCGCGTTGCCATCGGAAGACGGGCCGTGCCGCCACGCTCAATATCCCTGCCGCTCGCCGCCCGGCAGTTGCGGGGAGCGGCGAACGCCAAAGTCATTCATGGTTTCGTCTTGAGCGGCAGCGCCGACTGCGGCGACGCATAAAAACCGGCCGCCGCGGCATACGCCTGGCCCCCCGCGGATTGCCCGCCCTGAGTGCCTGGCCCGCTGCCGTTGCTCGCCTCGCCGGAGGTGCTGGCGTCGCCGGGGGCGGCGCCCCAGTGCGCCTGGGTGTGGGTCTCGGCGGCCTGCTGCAACGCATGCTGAGCATCGGCCGCCATTTGCTCATTCCATGGCAGCGCGTAGGCGACCGGCGGCGCATCGCCGTCCTGCGTCCAGACATAGATCGCATGCCCCTCGTCGAGCGACATGGCCAGCAGCGCGACCCCAGCCTTATGGCCCAGCCACGCCGGGCGAGGCTGTCCCATGGCGGCGACCACGGCGACGACCACCAGCGCGATCGATCCGCAATACGCGAGGGCATGTCGCCAGCGTGCACGATTGATGGACGTCAGGCCCAGCAGCAACGCGGCCAGACCAACGGCTGTGGCGATCATGGGTGCCTGCCACCGGCCGCGTACAGCGGGCGATAAAGATCGTTCACGCTATTGGCGACGAGAGCCCCGTGGTCATCGAGCCGGAACCGCGCGACCGTGATCTCCTGACTCGGGTATGTCAGTTCTGCGGTGCGGTGCAGCAGCGTCTCGTTGTGTCCGTCGATGAGTTCGACCTGAACATGGACGGGAAGCTTGTTGTCGTGGGAAGCGTAGAGCATCGCGTTCACGATGTATTCGCCGGCCGGTGCGCCACGCGCGAACGCAATCTCCATGTTCCTGCTCTCGGGGTCGCCGGATCGGCCAAGGTCGTCCCGCACAAGATCGAAATGGTGGCCGTGCGGGGAACTGAACCCCACAGCGTGCGGCTCATCGGGCCCGAGGCACCAGAGGTCCACATCGGCATCGGCCTCGCGGTCCCACGTCATCTGGACGGTCAGGTTGCCGGCCGAGACCGGGCCTTTCGCCGTGCTGGCGGCGTCCGAGGTGTCGATGCTGCGCGCCAGGAAAATCACCAGCAGGACGACCAGAAGATCGACGACCGAGTATGCGAAGCCATCACGCCTGCGCTTCATAACCCAGCGCCCATGTCAGGGTCTCGAACCACGCCAACGCCGCGACGGCGGCGATGTTGGGCGCGATGGACAGCACCACGCTCTGGGTAAAGGCGGCCTTCCCCGCGGCGGTCATGAAGTCGGCATGGAAGCCGAAATACATGGCCTCCAGGCCGAGGCACATCAGCCCCAGCTTCGGCAGCAATTGTGCGATGCGATCAGCGGTGTCCAGATCGCCGTTCCACGCCGCGGCTTGCCCGACAGCAAACAGAGCGCCGAGAAACCCCAGCAGCCCCTGCTCGATCGCGGCGCCGTGAACGATCGCATCGAGCAAGCCGGTGCGCCAGGCGACGCCGCACAGAACGAGCCAGGCCGTGTTGACGATGATCCAGCGGGGTCGGTTCATGGGTGCCAAACTTTCGGAATGCGCCGAAATCACGCAGGGCGATCGGGGACCACGATGCAGCACGTGGCTGAACGTCCACATGGCATCCAAAGGTCTTTGCAGTAGGCGGCGGCGAGTTGAAATTGTCTGAGATATGCCAAGCTGCCGGATGGGACGGCGCGGCGCCCACCTGGGCGCGCAGGCGTACCTGCCGTCACGGCGGACTAACGTCCGCTGCCTGCGGCCTGGGTGCTCGCAACAAGGCGAGGCGTGGATGGGCAGGCCTTCGCCCGCCATGACGAACCCGGCGCTGTCCAGTATCAGCCTTGACGGCGCCCGGTCTTACGCGCTTTCCGTGTCATGGCCGGCGCAGGCCGGCCACCCACGTCTTTTCTTCGTGCCGCACAGCAAAGTCGCACGGTGGCCGGCCTTCGCCGGCCATGACATGGAAAGCGCGTGCACGTCGCCGAGGGCCAATCCCTTCGGCGCCTGGCGTTGTTTCGTGCGGGTTGGCGCAGCCGGCGATTTAGTTTTGGCAACGCAATTACAGTGTCGTTCAGTCCCCGAGGATCGCCGTACCCCGGTTCCCGATCATCGCCAGCAACTCGCGCCGCGTGCTCGCATCATCGCGGAATGCGCCGAGCATGCGGCTGGTGACCATCGTCACGCCCGGCTTGTGCACGCCGCGCGTGGTCATGCACTGATGCGCCGCCTCGATCACCACCGCGACACCGCGCGGTTCCAGCACGTCCTGGATGGTGTTGGCGATCTGCGCGGTGAGCTTCTCCTGGATCTGGAAGCGTTTCGAGTAAGCCTCGACGACGCGTGCCAGCTTGCTGATGCCGACGACGCGGCGATGCGGCAGGTAGGCGACATGCGCGCGGCCGATGATCGGCACCATGTGGTGCTCGCAATGGCTCTCCAGGCGGATGTCGCGCAGCAGCACGATCTCGTCGTAGCCGTCGGTTTCCTCGAAGGTGCGTTCCAGCAGCGCCACCGGGTCGATGGCGTAGCCTTCATAGAATTCCTCGTACGACCGCACGACGCGGCCTGGCGTATCGAGCAAACCCTCGCGCGTGGGATCGTCGCCGGCCCAGCGGAGCAGGGTGCGGACGGCTTCTTCCGCTTCCTCGCGCGTCGGGCGGTCTTTGGCGGAGACGGTATCCGCGGTGGCACGGCTGGGCTTCGGCGAGACGATGTTCACCGTCTGGCTCCTCCGGTGGTTGCTGTGCCGCGCGGGCAGTCCGGGCGGCAGCGGTTGACCCGCCGGCGAGCCCGGCAGGTAGGCTTGGCGGCACGCGAGCGAGCCGCCGGCCAACTATGACGTATTGCTGGGGCCTCACAACCCCGTGCGCGCATCTGGCCTAATGGACCCTACCGTTCTGGTGCGGGCTGTCCAGGCTGAACGCCGGAATGGGAACGTCGAAATTCTCCCCGGACGACGACACCACCATGTGATACGCGCCCACCATGAAGCCGGAGGGCGTGTCGAGCGGCGTGCCCGACGTGTATTCGAAGCTCTCCCCCGGTTCGAGCACCGGTTGTTCTCCCACCACGCCGATGCCGTGCACGTGCTGCGTGCGCCCGCGCGCGTCGGTGATCTGCCAGGTGCGGCGGAGAAGCTGCACCGTCTCGCGGCCGTTGTTCTCGACCTTCACGCGATAGGCCCAGACGAAATGGTTGTCGTCGGGATGCGACTGGTCGTCGAGATAGAACGATCGCACCGAGATGCGGACGCCGCGCGTGGTCTTCACATAACCTTCGCGGCCCTCGCCGCGCGGCGCCCGGCCGGGTTGCCGTTCGTCCCGCTGCGATGAGCGCGGGCCGGGGCGGTTGGTCCTGGACTCGTCGTTTTGCATGGCACGACCGGCCTTTCTGTGCCGTGTGGGGGTCGTGCAGCGATTCAAGGCCGAATGCGGCGACTTGTCCAGCGGGGGGCAGGACAGTGGGGGACAGGACAGCGGGGATCCTGCAACACGCCGCGCGCTAAAATGCAAAATCGGTTATGCAACATCGGTGGAGCGCGCGTCACGCCGGCCCCGCCTGTCATTGCGAGGCGCATAGCGCCGAAGCAATCCCCCGCCTGACGAGCGTTCCCCGGCTCGTCAGGCGGGGGATTGCTTCGGCGCTATGCGCCTCGCAATGACAATATGACGAACAAGTCCGCCGTCTCGCGCATTCACAGCGTCTCCACCTCGAGCGGGAACAGCGCATCCGGATCGGCTGTGTGCAGCAGGTGATAGACGTTGAATCTATAGGCGGAGCCTAGCGAAACTTCGGGCGGGGTGAACGGGAAGGCGAGGTTGCCGGCGGTGGACAGCCGGCCGGGATAGCCGTGGTGCAGCAGGTATTGCTTACACGTGCGGACCACTTCCGACGCGCGCTCGGCGGTTGGCGCGATGCACTCGCCCATCACGAACACCTCGCCGGGCGGCGGTTCGTGTTCCGGCGCGGCCATGCGCACGCCATCCACGCCATAGACGCGGAACCGCAGCGTATAATCCTGCGGCGTGTCTTCGCAGACCAGGTCGCGCACCACGTCCGACACCGCCGCGAGGATGTCGCGATGATGCGCTATGAAACGCGGATCGGCGGCGCCGGCCAGCAGCACCGCGCGTTCGCCGATCTTGCGGGCGCCTTCGATCTTCACGCAGGGATCGGTGGACGGTTCCCACCGTGCGCCGGTGACGCGCGTGCGCCGGTCGTCCACCGCGACGTAGTGCGCGGCGGCGAGGTCCAGCTTGCCCTCCGGCTCGTACACCGTGAACGGGTCCGATTGTTCATAAAGACTGTGCGCCGCGACTGAGGTCGGTGTCGCGCGACGCTGCGGGCTCATGCTTTCCAGCACGAAGCCGTCATCGTCCAGCTCTGCCAGGATCGAATCCCGGCCACCCGGCACGCAGCACAGCGAGGCGCACTCGATGATCTTCGCCATGTGCACCGCGAGGCCGGTGGGAAAGCCGAGCATCGTGGGCAGCGCGGCGAAAATCGCGGTGTCGCAGGCGCGGCCCGCGATGATGACGTCCACGCCCTCGGCCAGCGCGCGGCGGAACGGGCCCATGCCCATCTGGCCGACGATCTGTGCGGCTTCAGTGACGTCTTCCTCGGTCAGTGCCGGCATGCCGTCGATGCCGCGCACACGCCCCTCGCGTACCGCCTGTGCCAGCATCGGGCGCGACAGGTCGGAGCGCAGCACGCCGAGGCGGAAGTGCAGCCCGTCGGTGCGGGCGATCTCGCGCACGATGGCCAGCGTCGCGTCCAGATGCGGTGCGGCGCCGGCCGATCCCGCCGAGCCAATCACCAGCGGAATGTTCTGCCCCCGCGCGCCGTGCAGCAGCTTGCGCAGATCGCGCCGTGTCGCGGCCGGCGAGGTCGCCATCTCACCTTTGCCGAGATAGGTCGGCCCGATATCGATCGAGCCCATGTCGGCGCCGATCAAATCCGGCTGCCGCGCGAGTGCCGCGTCGAACGCCGGGGTGGGCACGCCATAGCCAAGTTGGCCGGAGGCACCGACCAGCCGCATGGCCCGGCGGTTGCGGCGGAGGGAGTCGAGGACGCGGGTGGAGGCGCTCATGGCAGGAACCAAGTAGACGCGATCAGAACAGAAGACTCCCTCCCCCCTTGAGGGGGAGGGTTGGGGAGGGGGGAACGCACCGCAACAGCCGTGCCGGACGTCACCCCTCTCCCTGGCCCTCCCCCACAAGGCGGGAGGGAACACTCTGCATGCGGGCTCATATCTCCACCCCCAGCAACGGCGCGTGCTGCTGTGCGCCGTAAACATCGAAGTCGCCCGGATCGCCAGCCATGATCTTACGCGCCAACACGATCTTGATGGCGCGGCCGACCGGGTAGGCGATCACCGTGACATCCTCCGGTGGCACCCGGTAGAGCGCGGCGATCGCCGATGGCCGGAGCGCGGGCGATTGTACGACACGCTGGTAGTCGGCGTCGTTGGCGAACATCAGGTCCAGCGTCAGCCGGCGAGGACCGGCGTTCTTGCTGCGGATGACCTGTGCTATGTCGGAAAGCTGCATGGCCTGCCTGCGCTCCCGGATCGGTGGTTCGCTATTCCGCCGCGCGTGCGGTCGCCGCTGGGGCGATCGTCGCGAGCGCCTGCGCCAGGTCGTCCTTCAGATCGTCCGGATCTTCCAGCCCGATCGACACCCGGATCACGCCGTCGGTGATCCCAAGTTTCGCACGCTCCTCCGCTCCGATGCGCATATGCGTGGTAGTCGCCGGATGCGTCGCCAGCGATTTGGAATCGCCCAGGTTGTTCGACACCGCGATCAGCCCGAACGCGTTCATCACACGGAACGCCGCCTCCTTGCCTCCGGCAACTTCGAAGGTGACGACGGTGCCGCCGGCCTTCATCTGCCGCATCGCCAGGTCACACTGCGGATGATCGGCACGGCTCGGATACCAGACGCGGCTGACGCCCGGCAGTCCCGCGAGGAAATCGGCAATCGAGGCAGCGGCGCGGCAACCGGCATCGACCCGCAGCGCGAGCGTCTCGATCCCCTTCAGCAGCACCCACGCATTGAACGGCGACATCGCCGGGCCGGTGTTGCGAATGAACGGTTGCAGCGTGTCGTTGATCCATTTGCGGTTCGCCAGCACCGCACCGCCGAGCACGCGGCCCTGGCCGTCGATGTGCTTGGTACACGAATACACCACCACGTCGGCGCCCATCTGCAACGGCTGCTGCAGCAGCGGCGTGGCGAACACGTTGTCCACCACGACGATCGCGCCGGCCTTATGCGCCAGCGCGGCGACGGCCGGCAGGTCCACGATCTCCAGCATCGGATTGGACGGCGTCTCCAGCAGCACCAGTTGCGCTGGCGTCGCCAGTGCAGCGCGCCATTGGTCCAGGTTGCCGCCATCGACGAACTCGCTGCGGATGCCGAATTTCGGCAGCAACGTCGAGACGATCCAGTGGCACGAACCGAACAATGCGCGCGACGCCACGACGCGATCGCCCGCCTTCAGATGCGCCAGCAATGCGGCGTTCACCGCGGCCATGCCGGTGGCGGTGGTGCGACAGGCTTCCGCGCCCTCGATCAGGCATAGCCGATCCTCCAGCATGCCGAGGGTCGGATTGGCGAAACGCGAATATTGATAATGCTCAACGGTGCCGGCGAACGTGCCTTCCGCTTGCTCGGCGCTGTCGTAGACGTAGCCGGAGGTGAGGTACAGCGCCTCGGCGGTTTCGCCGTGCTGGCTGCGATTGACGCCGCCATGCACCAGCCTGGTGGCGGGGCGGAAGCGGGTGGGATCGGTGGTCATGCGTCTGGGCCCTTTGCAACTGGCCCGACCGATGGGAGCAGCGCTGACCCGGAAGAGTGGGGTCGTCGCTGGCCTCTTTAGCGCGCTTGTTTCACCTCGCCGCAATCCGGCCGGACAAATCACGAGGGCCGGGACCTCCCGGCGGGGCGGAACCTAGGGCAGGGGCGATTGCGCCGTCAACCCGGCGCGGCTAGATTGGCCAGCACAGGCCGTCCCATTGGGCGGGTGTAGTTCAATGGTAGAACGGCAGCTTCCCAAGCTGCATACGAGGGTTCGATTCCCTTCACCCGCTCCAAACCACCACGCAGCCGCCTGAGCGATCAGAGTCTGGCGATCACAGACAGGGTGCTAGTACCCGCTATCAAAGAAGCGCGAGTCACGCCGGCCCTCTGTCATCCGGCCCTCTGTCATTGCGAGGCGCACAGCGCCGAAGCAATCTCCCGCCTGACGAGCCGAGGAACGCTCGTCAGGTAGGGGATTGCTTCGGCGCTGTGCGCCTCGCAATGAGGATGCGCTGGGAAATAAGCGAATCAGCCGGAGCGACGCGCCGGCCTCTCGGCGTCATGGTGCGCGAAGGCGCACCATCCACGACTTTGCTGCTGGCATCAAGGAAAGTCGTGGATGGTCCGCCTCCGCGGACGATGACACAGAGGGCATCGTTCACCTTGAACTTGACGCGGTTATTCCTCGGCGGGTCCTGACAGAGGGCCGGCCGAAACCGCCGCCTTGCGCTTCACTGGTTCTGGGTACTGGAGATCGTTCCGCCTTCGCCGCTTTACCCCGTCGGTTCGGCGATCTGGTCGAGCGCGAGGCCCCGCGACTCCGGTCCGACCCGGGTAACCGCGACCGCGGCGATCACCAGCATCGTCCCGATCGCAATGAACACGGCGGCGAGGCCGTAGCCTCTCTGGATGACCAGGATCGTCGGGATGACGATCGCGGTGGTGAGGCGGCCGGCCGACATCGCGAGACCGAACCCAGTGGCGCGGGCGTTGGTCGGGAACACCTCGGAAATGAAGATCTGCGACGAATTTCCGGCAAGCTGGACGAAGAAGATCATCACAAACCCGACCACGAAAAACATCGTGTCCGACTCGACGAAACCGAACACCACGGCAGCGGCGCCGGCCAGCACGAACGCGGAAACCGCGGTCACCTTCCGGCCGAAACGCTCCAACGCATACATCATGAAGCCGCTGGCGCAGGGGAACGCCAGGGTCATGCCAACCGTGTAGGTCAGTGACTTGTTGATGGTGAAGCCATGCGTGGTCGCCATCATGTTCGGCAGCCACGCACCAAGCCCGAGCGCGACGCCCAGGAACGCCACAAAGCAGATCATCGAGGCGATGATCCGGCCGGTGTAGGCGCGGAAGACCACGAGGAACGGGTCGCTGTGCGTGTTGCTCGCCGCATCGGTGCTGAGTGTCTCGATCGGTGGTGACCGCAGGCCCATGCGTTGCAGCAGGTCGAGCGCGCGTTGCCCCTGGCCGTGCGTTGCCAGCCAGCGCGGCGATTCCGGCAGCGAGAAGCGCAGCGCGAAGATGATCAAGGCGACAATGCCGACCACGGTCCAGATGCCGCGCCAATGAAGGATGTCGCGGAACTCCAGCACGAACAATGCGCCAACCGGCCATGGCCAGGCGCCGCCGATGAACTGCATCAGCGCAATCATGCGCCCGCGGATCCGCTTGGGTGCGTATTCCGCGGTGTAGGAGAAGCATAGCGGTTGTTCGGCACCGAGCCCGATACCAGCGATGAACCGCGCGACCAGCAGCCAGCTCAGGTTCGGTGCCCATGCGCCGGCGATGGTCGCCAGTCCGAACAGCAGGAGGTTGAACTGGTAGACCGCCTTGCGGCCGAACCGGTCGGTGAATTCGCCCTGGCCGATGGCGCCGAGGAACAAGCCGATCAGGGTGACGCTGTTGATTGTCGCCGCGTCCGGCGCGGTCAGGAAGCCGCTCTGGATCATGTCCGGCGTCATCGCGCCGAACATCGTGTAGTCGATCACGTCGATGAAATAGCCGGCCGCGACCAGAGACAGGACACGCCAATGGGTCGGCCCCAGCCGCGCGTTATCCAAAGCGTCGCCGACATAGGCCTCGATTGATTGAGCCATGAGCGTACGTCTCCTCCAAGGTAGCTCGCACCCGTTCTGCGCGGGCACTGAATTGCGTTACGGCGGCAGCACCTGAGCCACCGGGTCGCCTACGCAACGGCTGTAGCAGAGGCGGAAGTGCGGCGAAAGAGCCGTTCCGCCGTGCCATGTCGTAACCGGACTTGACCTGGACATCTGGGCTCGCACGATCCGCGCGGCGGGTCACCGCCATAACCATAAAGCGGAGGAAATCCACATGCGCTTGAATAACAAGATCGGCATCGTCACAGCGGCCGGCTCCGGCATGGGCCGTGCCGGTGCGCTGCGGTTCGCCCGGGAAGGCGCCGCGGTCGGCGTCGTGGACCTGAACGGAGATGCCGCCAATGCGGTGGTGCGGCAGATCACCGGCGACGGCGGCAAGGCGATCGCGCTTGTCGGCGATCTGACCAGCGACGACTTCGCGCGCGACATAGTGCGGCAGACGGCGCGGCAATTCGGCGGCCTGGATTTCGTATGGAACCACGTGGGCACGCCGGGGCCCGCCTCGATCGAGGGTATCGACTGGAAGGATTTCGATCTCGCGCTGAACCTGAATGTGCGCACCGTGCTGGTCACCACGGAGGCGGCCCTGCCGGAACTGCGGGCTCGGGGCGGCGGAGCGTTGCTGTTCACCGCTTCAACGTCCGGGCTGGTCGGCTCGCCGTACAGCCCTGTTTACAACATCGCCAAATTCGGTGTGGTGGGGTTGGTGAAGGGGCTGGCGAAGCGCTATGGCCACGAAAAGATCCGGGTGAACGCGGTCTGCCCGGGCACGACCGACACGCCGATGCTGCGCGTGTTCGTTGCGCGGCCCGACAGCCAGTTGCCACCCGGCGAGACGCCCGAATCACTGGTGGTGAAACGCGGTGGGTTGAACCCGATGCGGCGCGTGGCGCAGCCGGAGGAGATCGCCAATGCCGCATTGTTCCTGATCTCGGATGAGGCCTCGTTCGTCAACGGTGTGGCGCTGGCGGTGGACGGCGGCGCGACGGCTTGAGGCAGCGAGAAACGGCGAGGCTCGGCAGTCGGTCTCGCGCGCGCGGGTCGGGCTGGCGCGATGCTGGATGCCGGTGGTTTGGCGGGGCGCGAAGCAGCCACGTGCAACATCGCTGCGTGGTTTGTGTGGCGCGCTCTGCTGCAAGCAAGCATTTAACACGGAGACCACGAAGAACCATGGAGCAGCACGGAGTTTTTCTGACAACAAATCGCTGCAGGCCGTGCGTCAACAGCCGTAGTTGCTAATGGCGTTTGGATTGTCCACCACACCATTCGCATGCATCTGCGGTTCTAATTGCTTGCTTCGTGTGGGCCGCAGGTTAGTGCCTCGCGTCACCGATTCTGCGGTGGTGCTGCGATGCGGCCGGAAGCTGTCCCTTGTTTTGCTACGTGGCGTGGTCCCTCCGACCCGCGCGAACCACGGAAGACCCCATAAAGAGATCCCAGCATGACCGGCCCTGTCATGCCCCGGGCTTGATCCAGTGTGGACCTCGATGGCCACCTCAATGACTTGTTCGGCCAATTCGCGTGCAACCAGCGTTCCGCT
>DATHNI010000486.1:0-2411 GCA_035486135.1 Acetobacteraceae bacterium | reverse complement strand
CTCGCGCGAGGAGCTGCTGGATGCTGTGTGGGGACCGGACATTCATGTCGAGCCACGCACGGTGGATGTGCATATCCGCCGGCTGCGCAAGTCGATCAACGGCGATGGCGAGTTGGACATCGTCCGCACGGTGCGCACGGCTGGGTACGCACTGGACACCGAACCCGTCTAACCTCTCCCGCTACGCGGGAGAGGTTAGACGCGCAGCGTCGAGGGTGAGGGTGATCGGGCCGGCACGCCGTTTTCGCGTGCCGCCCCGATCCTTCCGTGAGGTCGCACGCGGCTTTCGCAGATCATCCGGACCGCCCTTATCCGGCACGTCGATATTGCGTGCCGACCCGATCACCCTCACCCTCGATGCTACGCATCTCGACCTGTCCCGCTCCCGCGGGAGAGGTTTGGGCCCCCACAAAGGATCGTGCCATGACCACACTGCGCCAGAAGCTGCTCCAGCGCCCGACCGGCACCGTTCTGATCGCGCCTGGCATCTATGACATGGTGTCGGTCAAGATCGCTGACAGGTTCGGTTTCGATCTGCTGTACATGACCGGGTTCGGCACGGTGGCCTCGCATCTCGGACTGCCGGACGCCGGCATCGCCAGCTATCGCGACATGGTCGATCGCGTCGCCGTCATGGCCGCTGGTGCCAGGACGCCAATCGTTGCCGACGGCGACACCGGCTACGGCGGGTTGCTGAACGTGCAGCACACGGTACGCGGCTACGAGAAGGCCGGGGCCGCGGCGATCCAGTTGGAGGATCAGGAATTTCCCAAGAAATGCGGCCACACCCCGGGGCGCCGGGTGATCCCCGCCGAGGACATGGTGGAGAAGATCAAGGTCGCTGTCGAAAGCCGCGCCAGCACGGATTTCCTGATTGTAGCCCGCACCGATGCGCGCACCTCGCTTGGCCTGGAAGAGGCGATCCGCCGGGCCAGGCTGTTCGCCGACGCCGGCGCCGACATCCTGTTCGTGGAATCGCCGGAGAGCGAGCAGGAGATGGCAACGATCTGCCGGGAACTGGCGGGAAAGCCGTTATTGGCGAACATGGTCGAAGGCGGGCGCACGCCGGTGCTGCCGCCGGCGCGGCTCGGCGCGTTGGGCTACGCGATGGCGATCTATCCGGTCACCGGCCTGCTCGCGGCCGCAGCCGCACTGGACGCGGCGTATCGCGAACTGCGCGAGACCGGCACGACGCTGGGCATGCACGACAAGCTTTACCCATTCGAAGAGATGACCAAGGTCATGGGGTTCGAAGAGGTTTGGGAGTTCGACCGCCAGCACGCGCGGTAGGATTTGCCTACGAGACCCGGCCATCTGGCGCCGCACGTTACCGCGGCAGGGTGCCGCGAAAGATGGCCGGGTCGAGCGCGGCCATGACGGTTGGGACGGCCGGTGTGACCAATAGAAAAGGATCTTCGTGCCTTTGTGGTGAATCTGCTTGCGGACTGACAGCGGCTGCGGTCGACGCCTGAGGACCCCCAGACTAGCCCGCCCGTAGCTCCGCCCACGCATCATCCAGTGCGTGCCCCAGCCGCTCCGCCATTTCATCGATCTCCGCTTCAGTAATGATCAGCGGCGGCGAGAACGCGATGCGGTCGCCGATGAACCGCGTGATCAACCCGTGCGCCCGTGCGTGCTTGTCCACCGTCGCGCCGACCTTGCGCCCCGGATCGAACGGCTGGCGCGTCGCCTTGTCCTGCACAAGCTCCATCCCGCACAGCAACCCGACGCCACGCACCTCGCCGACCAGCGGGTGATCGGCAAAGCGCCGCAGCGCCCCCTGCATGTGCGGACCCACGCGTTGCACATGGCCGATCATGTCGGTCTCTTCGTAAATCCGCAG
Organism: Acetobacteraceae bacterium; assembly: GCA_035486135.1. Taxonomy (GTDB): domain Bacteria; phylum Pseudomonadota; class Alphaproteobacteria; order Acetobacterales; family Acetobacteraceae; genus JASHVB01. The sequence continues at coordinate 568 of DATHNI010000486.1, read as the reverse complement.
CGTCTCCATCGCCACGGCCGTGGTCACCGGATGCCCGGCATACGTGAAGCCGTGCGCGAAATTTCCCAGCTTGCGGCTCTCGTCCAGCATCGCCTCGAACACACGCTGGTTGATGAGCAGCGCCGAGATCGGCTGCATGCCGGCCGACAGCGCCTTGGCGCACGAGATCATGTCCGGCCGCAGATCGTAGGTCTGCGATCCCCACATGGTACCGGTGCGCCCAAACCCGCAGATCACCTCATCGGCAATGAACAGCATGTCGTATTTGCGGACCACCGCCTGCATCTTCTCCCAATAGCTGCGCGGTGGCGTGAGCCCGCCGCCGGCACCCATCACCGGTTCCGCGATGAACGCCCCGCACGTTTCGGGACCTTCCGCCTCGATCAATTGCTCCAGCGCCTCTGCCATCCGCGAGGCAAACTGTTCCTCGCTCTCGCCGTCGTGGTGGTGGCGGTAGTAGTGCGGATACTCGGTATGCAGGAACCCGGGGAACGGCAGGCCGAAATCGGCGTGCATGTCGGATTTGCCCGACGCGCTGATCGAGGCCGACGTGCTGCCATGATACCCC
>DATHNI010000485.1:0-3988 GCA_035486135.1 Acetobacteraceae bacterium | reverse complement strand
TCACTGAGGAGCTGCCGTGGCTGAAAGGCCGCGATCTGGAACTGGTGATGGGCCAGGGCGTCCGCGACTGGCTGAAGTGGTAACGGGCCGTACACCTTTCCCGCTACGCGGGAGAGGTCAAGGCGCGCAGCGCCGATGGTGAGGGACCCAACCCGCCGGCTCCTCGATTGCTCGCACAATCGCTTCCAGCACATCGTTCTGCCGATGCAGGATGTCGCCATTCCAGAATCGAACCACCCGCCAGCCCTGGTCATCAGCCATTTTGTCCGGAGTTCATCGGCGGCCAGGCGGGCATCCGCATGCTGTCCGCCATCGGCCTCGACGATCAGCCGATGGTGCAGGCATACGAAATCCGCAATGTAGGGGCCGATCGGATGCTGCCGGCGGAATTTGCAGCCAGCCAGACGGCGGCCGCGAAGCAGGAACCAGAGGAGACGTTCGGCGTCGGTCATCTCGCGGCGAAGCTGACGGGCGCGGATGGTTTGCATGGGTGGAAGGTTCGGGGGGACAAGGTTAAGGAAGTCCTTGCGGTGGACCCCTCACCCTCGTGCGCTATCGCGCCCTCGACCTCTCCCGCGTAGCGGGAGAGGTAGACGTGCCCCTCGGGCCAGCGGTATTGCCGCACCGCCTGCACGAAGGCGGCTAACGGCGACGACCAACGCCGCCCCGCCACGGTCAGCAGACATACCTCGCGCTCGATCGGCGGATCGATCATCGGGCGGCTCACCACGCCGGGGATCGTGTTCGAATATTCCGACAGGAAGCAGATACCCATGCCGGCGGCGACCATCGTCAGGATCCAGTCCTCGCGGTCGCTGCGGAAGCCACGCACCAGGCGCGCACCGTTCGCCGCGCACGTCTCGCCCAGCATGTCGCGATATTCGCAGTCGATGCGCGACAGCCATGATTGCCCGTCCAGTTCGGCGACGCGCACGACGTTGCGGCGCGCGATCGGATGCCCCGCCGCACAGGCAATGACGAAGCGTTCGCGGTACAGCCGCTCCCGCTGCAAGGATGCCGCGAACCCATCGGGCCTCGCCATCAGGGTCAGGTCCAGCGCGCCGCGCTCCAGCAGTTCGCACAGCCGATCCGGCATCGCTTCCGTCAGCGTGATGTCCACGCCCGGGTGACTCGCACGAAACCGCGCCAGGAAGTTCACAAACCGCAGCGGCCCTATGGTGCACATCACACCGAGCCGAAGCTGCGCGCTGTCCAGGTGCAGGAAACGCTTCGCGGTGTCCTTCGCCGCCCCGGCACGCAGGATCATTTCCGACAGATGCGGCTCCAGCATGCGTCCCAATTCGGTCAAATGGACGTTGTTGCGCTCTCGGCAAAACAGCAAACCGCCGAGCTCGTCCTCCAATTTCTGGATGGCCCGGGTGAGCGCCGGCTGGCTGACATGGCAAATCTCCGCCGCGCGCGTGAAGTTCAGCGTGCGTCTGACAGCCAGGAAATAGCGGATCTCCTGCAGCTCCATGGCTTCCCCCGTCGGCTTCTGATGCTCTGACTCGCCAGGGCGCCAGGCGTAACGTGACAAGTTCGTCATGGAGTGGCGCGCCCGGCCGGGTGGGGAAGGCCCGGCCGGATCGCTTCCCAACCTGGTTCAGCCGCCGTTCGTATAGGTGGGGAAGTCGCTCAGCATCTTCTTGGTAGCGCCCGCCATCATCATGGCGGTTTTGCCCTGAAGCTCCAGATGACTCAGCGGCACTTCGATCATCTTCGGCCCGGAGCCGAGATAGTCGCCAACCGACAGGATCGCGGTTGGCTCGGTGGCGGATGCCTTGACCATCACGTTCGTCAGGGTACCGATCTGCTCGTGCTGGTCGTTGTAGATCGGCGCGCCGATCAGGCTTTTCGCCGACATGCTGTGGTCTGGCATCACCACGATGGGGCCGGCATAGGACAGGGTCTGCGCGAAACCCGAAACCGGCACGGTGAAGGCAAGCGCCATGGCCGTGGCGGCGACGATCGTGGAAAGCTTCTTCATGAGTTCCTCCTGTTGAGGTGGTTGCGGACGGCATGGAGGTATCGGTTGGCGCCCCCTCGCGGAAATACCGATGTCACATCGTGTCGATGCCGGCCGGTTATCGTCATCCCGCGGCACGCCTGCTATTCTGTCTGCCCCTCACGAAACACTGGTCACGCTCATGACCCTGACGCTCGACACCAGGCTGCGCATCGGCATCCAAACCATCCATCGCCGCACCGAGCCGGCGACCAACGCGTGGCATCCGCGCATCGACGAACTCGTCGCATTGGTCGAACTGGTGGACCGAAGCGGCTATGATTCGCTTTGGGTGGGCGACCATGTGTCGTTCGCGGTGCCGATCCTCGATCCGCTGCTGCAACTCGCACAGGCGGCGGTGGTCAGCCGGCGGCTGACGCTCGGCACCTCGGTGTATTTGCTCCCGCTGCGGCATCCCGCGCCGGTGGCGAAGCAGGTCGCCACGCTGGATCATCTGACGGAAGGGCGGCTGATTTTCGGTGTCGGCGTCGGCGGCGAGTTTCCCAAGGAATACGAAGTCTGCGGTGTGCCGCATAACGAGCGCGGGGCGCGTCTCGCCGAGGGCGTCGCGGTGTTGCGCAAGCTATGGACCGGCGAAAAGGCCAGTCACGACGGGCGCTTTTACGGCCCGTTCACCGATGTGCCGATGCGCCCGCCGCCGCGCCAGCCCGGTGGCCCATCGCTCTGGTTCGCCGGCCGGAGCGATGCCGCGCTGCGCCGCGTCGGACGCATCGGCGACGGCTATCTCAGCTATGTCGTGACGCCCGATATGTATCGCGCCGCGCTGGCAAAGATCGAGGATGCCGCAACGCAGGCGAACCGGCAGCTTGGAGCGTTCGGCAGCGGGCACCTGCTGTTCGCACGGCTCGACGACTCTTACGAGCAGGCGCTGGATCGCGCGACGGAGACGCTCAGCGTTCGTTACGCGATGGATTTCCGCAAGCCGGCCATGCGGTATTGCGCGCTCGGCACGCCGCAGCAGGTTGCCGAACGCATCCGCGAATTCCATGCTGCCGGCGTGCGCCACGTCATCCTCGATCTGCTGGGACCATACGAACAACGCAACGCCCAGATCGAGCAATTCGCCGCCGAGGCGATGCCGCTGCTGAAGGACCTGATGTAGCGCCCACTAACAGCGGGCCGGTCTTCGCATTGTGCCACATGTCATTGCGAGTTTCCACCGGCCGAGTGCGGCCGACCCGCCCTGAATGAAACTGCGAGGCCGTCGAGCGAACGATACTCCCCCTCCCCTTGAGGGAGGGGGTTGGAGGGAGGGGTACGTGCCGCACGAGACCCCTCCCCCCCAACCCCCTCCCTCAGGGGGAGGGGGGAGTATCGTTCGCGCAATGATATGTGGCAGCACGGCGGCTGCCTTGCACCTGCTGATTGCGGCAGTCGCGCGGGTGCGATCCGCAGCCGAATCCGTTCCGCCCTCAGTCGAACGGCGGCACGTCGCCGCACGACGCGCCGAGCCATCGGCCATGCACGGTCTGCCGGATCGCAGCATTGGTCCCGCCGATGTTTTCCTGCACGTCGATGTCGCCGGTCACCCTGGACCGATCGAGCACCCGCACGTGCACGACCCCGCTCATCCGGTCCTCGCCACCGCACGCCACCTGCATATCGAGCCCGGCAGGAGAGCTCGACCGAATGGTTCGCCGGCAATCGCCGCCGCCCAGCCGGTCAAGATCCAGGCCCCGCCTCAACTGTTCCGGCGTGAGACAGAATTGCAGGCGGTGCGGCACGCCCGCCTGCGCGACGATCGCCAGTGCCATGGCCTGGGCCATCAGACGTTGCTCCGGCTTCATCTGCGCCAGCATGCCGGCGGGGATTTGCGGCATGCCCGACACCGCGCCGACGGTGGATACCTCCCACAACCCCGGCGTCACATCCAGCGACAGGCCGGCGGCGAGGCAGGCAACCGACCCGGACAGGCCCAAGGCGGCCACGCAACAAATGGCGCGGGCCCTGATGGTGAGTTTG
>DATHNI010000484.1:0-45555 GCA_035486135.1 Acetobacteraceae bacterium | reverse complement strand
GGCGTGGCCGCATCGGGATGATCGTTGGATAGCACCGCAACGTACTTGTCCTCGAGCAGACCTACACATTTGAACCGGTCGCCGCCTTCGACCAGGGTGCCGAGCGCCAGTTCCACCGCACCCTCATCGAGCTGATCGAGCACATCCAGCAGCCCGGTCGGGCGCACATCGAGCATGGCAGACGGCGCCAGCTTGGTAAGCCGGTGGGCGAGTGCCGGGATCACCACCCGCGCGGCGTAGTTGTTCGCGGCAATCGTGAACTCGCGCGAGGTGTGCGACGCGTCAAACTCCTCGGCTGTCAGCGTCGTCTGGAGTTCCTGCAATCCGCTCCGTACCGGATTGAGCATCCGCTCCGCCCGCGGCGTAGGGTGCATACCCTGAGGCGTGCGCACGAAAAGCTCGTCCTTCAGCAGATGCCGCAGGCGCGCCAGTGCGTGGCTCACGGCCGGTTGGCTCATGCCCAACCGCCGTCCTGCTCGGGTCAGGTTCCTCTCCTGCATGACCGCTTCGAACACCACCAGAAGGTTCAGGTCGAAGCCGTTCCAGTTCGGCCGGGCCGGCTCCGGCGCCGGGTTCCGCACCACGAGGACAGGAGCGGCACGCGGCACGTCAGGCACGGAGCAGGGATGCGGCACGAGGATAGTCGCAGACATTGTCTTGATTCTCCTAGGGCGGATGAGCCGATGTCATGGCCCGTGGCGTGAACCCGTGATCGCGGCGCTGCCCCATCCAATGCAGTCTTCGGTGCGAATAGTCGTTACGGCAAACGAATGTGGTGGAACGACCGATCGCAAGCGTTGGGGAAAAACGGTGGTTGTCCGCGGCGCTTGTGCCGATACCGACTCTGTCGTCCTGCCGTCGGCTATGCAGCCGCAGTGCACGAAGCGCGGCATTGCCTTCTCCCGTCGAAACATTGCCCGGGAGGTAATTAACCACTGCGCAAAAGAATCGTGGTTATCTAGGGTAAATATCGGTCAATCATGGTCAAGCTGTACACGCCGCCGCGATGGCAGAGGCGCCGGTTCCAGACACCAACGCCACGGCCGTGCCAACTCGCCGACACTGCGGCCTGTGCCAAGCCATGACGCCAGGCCGCTGCTCCCGTGCCAGGGTAATTCAGGGCGATTCAGGTCATCGTCAAGGACTTTGCAGAGGTGAATGTGCAATTGAGTGGGCAAGCAGTCGTGAACAAAGGACGTTCGCCATGACCCTTCGTACTGTCACAGCAACAGCCGAGCGCATCCCCGCCCAGTATCTCAACGACGTCAGCAGGTTCCCGATGCTGTCCTCGGACGAGGAGAGGGCACTGGCGTGCCGGTGGCGCGACCAGCAGGACGTCGAGGCGGTGCATAAGCTCGTCACCTCGCATCTGCGGCTCGTGGCGAAGATTGCCATCGGATACCGTGGCTACGGCCTACCGATTGGCGAGCTGATCTCCGAGGGCAATGTCGGCATGCTGCAGGCGGTAAAGCGATTCGACCCGGATCGTGGGTTTCGCCTCTCGACCTATGCCATGTGGTGGATCCGCGCCGCGATCCAGCAGTACATCATGCATAACTGGTCGCTGGTGAAGATCGGCACCACGACGGCACAAAAGAAGCTGTTCTTCAACCTGCGCCGGCTGAAAAACCAAATGCAGGCGCTCGACGACGGCGACCTGCGACCGGAGCAGGTGGAGGTGATCGCACGCAGGCTCGACATCCCGGAGCAAGACGTCATCAGCATGAACCGCCGCATTGCAGCGCCGGATCATAGCCTCAACGCCACGATCCACCAGGAGGGCGACGGCGAGTGGCAGGATTTGCTGACCGACGAGGCAGAGAGCCAGGAAACACTCGTCGCGGCGCGTCAGGAGTTGACCGGACGCAAGGCCCTGCTTGCCGGCGCGCTGAAGTTGCTCAACCAACGGGAGCGCCACATCATCGTCGAGCGTTGGCTGAAGGATGCTCCGACGACACTCGGCGCGTTGGCGCAGCATTATGGCATCTCCCCTGAGCGGATCCGGCAGATCGAGATGCAAGGTCTGGGGAAGCTGCGGAAATCCATGAAGGCACGCCAGGCGCACGCGGCGTTCGCATCAATGCAATTGCAGGCGTCGTAAGGCCTGACTCCCGAATGCGCTGCTCCGGCCGCACCAGGCGTCATGGCCGGCGAAGGCCGGCCATCCACAACTTAGGTGTGTGGCACGAAGAAAAGACGTGGGTGGCCGGCCGGAGCCTGTCCTCGGGGGGGCCTTCGGCCCGACCCGTGGGCCGGCCATGACACATGATGGCATGTCGTCCTACCTCCCGCGACTTCTTAGTAATTGCGGCGATGGAGATCGGATGTCACACAACATCATTGCAGGACCTTGGTCCTTAACCTCGATTAACCAGAATTGACTCCGCGGATCAGGTGCTGACTACCATTATCTTGCGCCGACATAGTCGCCGGTCCACTCAGCGAGAAAATCGACATGACAACTACGATCGAACGACTCCGAGCGCCTGACAGCAAGCTTGCGCGAGAGATCACGGAACTGGTGCGCGACACGGAATCGCCGCTGCTGTTTCATCACTCGAGCCGCGTCTACTACTGGGGCGCGCTGGCCGGAAAGCGGCGTGGCCTGAAGTTTGACGCTGAGCTTCTCTACGCTGGGGCGATGTTCCACGACATGGGCCTGACGCCCCAGTACCGCAGCAAGGATCAACGCTTCGAAGTCGACAGCGCGAATGCCGCTCGCGACTTCCTGCGCAGCCACGGCATCTCCGAGGCAGACGTCTACACGGTCTGGACGGCGATCGCGCTACACACGACGCCGAACGTTCCGCCTCTCATGCATCCGGTCGTCGCGCTGGTCACCGCGGGGGTCGAGATGGACGTGCTGGGCATCGCCTATGCGGACTACGCCGACACCGAGCGAAACGCGGTTGTGCAGACGCATCCGCGCGACGAACACTTCAAGGAAGACATCATACAGGCCTTCTACGACGGCATGAAGCACAGGCCTGACAGCACGTTCGGTACCGTCAACGATGATGTCCTCGCTGATAAGGACCCCGCGTTCAAGCGGATCAACTTCTGCAGCGTGATCCGCGGCTCGGCCTGGCCCGGCTGACCGCGCCTTACTGCGCGCAGCAGATTCCGTAGAACCCCAGACGACGACACAGGAACCCGCCATGTCTGAATCGAATCGTTTCACCAACGCGACCGGCGCGCCGGTGGCCGACAACACCAACATCATGACCGCCGGTCCGCGCGGTCCGGCGCTGCTGCAGGACATCTGGCTGATCGAAAAGATGGCGCAATTCGATCGGGAAGTGATCCCGGAGCGGCGGATGCATGCGAAAGGATGGGGTGCCTACGGCACTTTCACGGTGACGAAGGACATCACGCGCTTCACCCGGGCAAAGCTCTTCAACAAGATCGGCAAGCAGACGCCGATGTTCGTGCGCTTCTCCACCGTCGCCGGCGAGCGCGGGGCGGCGGATGCGGAGCGCGACATCCGCGGCACTGCGCTGAAGTTCTACACCGAGGAAGGCAATTGGGACATCGTCGGCAACAACACGCCGGTGTTCTTCTTCCGCGACCCGCTGCGCTTCCCGGACCTCAATCACGCGATCAAGCGCGACCCGCGCACCGGCCTGCGCAGTGCCGACAACAACTGGGACTTCTGGAGCCTGCTCCCCGAGGCGCTGCACCAGGTGACGATCGTGATGTCCGACCGCGGCATCCCGAAAAGCTTCCGCAACATGCACCTGTTCGGCAGCCACACCTTCTCGATGATCGACGCGGCAAACCAGCGCGTATGGGTGAAGTTCCATTTCCGCACGCAGCAGGGGATCGCCAACCTCACCGATGCCGAGGCAGCGGCGCTGGTCGCCAATGATCGTGAGAGCAATGGACGGGACCTGCTGAACGCGATCGATGGCGGCGACTTCCCGCGCTGGACGATGTTCATCCAGGTGATGACGGAAGCGCAGGCGAAGACCCACAAACACAACCCCTTCGACCTCACCAAGGTCTGGCCGAAGAAGGATTATCCGCTGATCGAGGCCGGCGTGATGGAGTTGAACCGCTATCCGGACAACTACTTCGCGGAGGTCGAGCAAGCGGCGTTCTCACCGGCCAACGTCGTGCCGGGTATCGGCTTCTCGCCGGACAAAATGTTGCAGGCCCGGCTGTTCTCCTATGGCGACACGCAACGCTACCGGTTGGGCGTCAACTTCAATCATATACCTGTCAACGCGCCGAAATGCCCGTATCACAGCTACCATCGCGACGGGAAGATGCGCACGGACGACAATCTCGGCGGCACGCTCAGCTTCCATCCCAACAGCGCGGGCCTGTGGGCGAACCAGCCCGATTTCTCCGAGCCGCCGATGCCGGTCGATGGCGCCGGGGCACATTGGGACCATCGCGTGGACGACGACCACTGGGAGCAACCGGGCAACCTGTTCCGCTTGATGAGTCCGGCGCAGCGGCAAGCGTTGTTCGACAACACAGCCCGCGCGATGGGCGACGCCAGGCAGCACATCAAGCAGCGCCATGTGGACAACTGCACGCGGGCGGACCCGGCCTACGGCGCAGGCGTGGCGCAGGCGCTCGGAATGAAACAGCTAGAGCGGGTGGGCTAGCAGACGGGGCTACCGGCGGCGCGATGGCGCGTCGCCGGCTCGCTCACGGCGCACCAACCCATCGACGGCCGCATCAGAAATCGTCGAGTAACGCCCTGGCTGTTATCAGATCGGTCGTCGTGAAGCCCTCGGTGAACCGGCCGTACACCGGGGCCAGAAGGGCAAGCGCCTCTTCGCTCCGCGCCTGCCGGTGCCACAGCCTGGCCAGGCTCATGGCCACGCGCAGCTCCCACCCCAAGGTTCCTTGTTCGCGCGCCTGGGTCAGCGCTTGCTGGAAGTGATCCTCGGCATCGGCCTCGGCGTTTCGTGCATCCTCCAGTAGAAGAAGCTCGCCTTTGACACGGAGGAGTTCAGGCATGCACCAGTATCCCTGGTCGTCCACCGTTCGTGCGATCGCGTCGCCAATGGTTGTCAGACCCTGCGCCACGTGCCCGGCGCGGCCCAGGCCTTGCGCGAACACGCCGAGAAATCCTGCGTAGCGCAAGACGAAGCCGGTATTGAGAAGCTCCTCCAGCGCAGCTTGAAGCAGCGGCAATCCGGTGACGAGTTCTCCACGCTTGAGCAACAACGCGCCCTTCCAACAACGGCCCCAGGCCTGCCAGACCGGCAGTGCATGGCGTTCCGAATGCTCGATCAGCATCGCCACGAAATGTTCGGCCGACCGCAGGTCGCCGACGAGTTGCGCTGTGGGGCAGGCAGCCTGGGCGAGCGCATTGCACAACGACAGCGCATGACCGGTTGCTTGTGCACCGTCAACGCTGGCTTGCGCGGTGCGGACGGCCTGGTCCGGGAACCCTTGAAGCCACAGGATGTGGGAGAGTACGCAACGTGCCGCCGACGCCTGGTCAAACTGAAACCGATATGATCGCACGCGGTCGACGGATGGCGTATTGTAAGCAAGGACGCGCTCGATATTCGGGCGCGCATTGACCTGGTCTCCCAGGTAATGCAACGCGGTTCCTATCATGCGGTCGCCAACGCGCATCTCCGCCGGGTTCATTTGGATCGCGGCGAGGCTGCGGAATTTTTGGGCATGCGCGAGCTCGGCCCGATGCGCGGCACTGACCGATCGATAAAATGACAGGCCCCAGAGCGCTGCCAGTTGCACACTGACATCGCCAAGCGACTCAGCGAGTTCGAGGGCGCGTGTCCACGCGGCGCCAGCCTCCGGCACCGGGCCTTTCGAATACATCAATGATGCGCCCAGTGCCGCATAGAGGTCCATCTCGCAATGGTGCGGCCGGTCTGACCCGCGGCTGATACTGTCGAGTGTGCGTTCGACGCGCGCCCGGCACTCCTCCATCAGCGACAACTGGAGCCAGAGAGGCACGCAGGCGACGGTGAGGGCGATACCGATCGACAAGTCGCCACTGTCCGAAAAAGCCCAGTCCAGCGCAGCGCGGACGTTGTCGATCCGCGGACCGTATTCGGCCAGCCATTCATCGGTTGGCCGCGTCTCCGCCTCGGCCGCGGCGCGTTCAAGCAGCGCCAGGTGGTACTCGGCATGGCGTCGCGCTGCCGCATCGAACTCGCCACCTTCGACGAGTTTCTCAAGCAGGTAGGCCCGGGTCGTTTCGAGCAATAGATAACGTATCCTCGGGCCGCCGGCATCCGCGGTGAGCAGCGACTTCGCGACCAGGCTCGCAACGTATTCGACGACCGTGGACGCGGTCATCCTGGCGTCCTCTGCCACCGCGGTCGCGGCCTGCAAACTGAAACCGCCGGGGAAGATCGCCAGTCGGCGCAGCACCGTGCGCTCGGGTTCGGTCAGCAATTCGTAGCTCCAGTCAAGCGTCGCCCGCAGCGTCTGGTGACGGGGCATTGCCGTGCGGCGGCCGCCCGCGAGGAGACGGAACCGGTCGCCGACCCGGGCCGCAACGCCTTCTATTCCAAGGGTCGTCGCACGCGCCGCCGCCAGCTCGATTGCCAGCGGGATGCCGTCCAGGCGACGGCAAATCTCGGCGATCGTGGCTGCGATTTGCGCGTCAAACGAGAAATGTGGCGCGGCCGAGCGAGCGCGCTCGACGAACAGCGCAACGGCGCCGTAACGAAGCGGGTCATCGCTGTCCGGACCAGAGTCCGTGGGGACCGCGAGTGGCGGAACACGGTAGATCCACTCGCCCTCCGCCCGGAGTGGCTCACGGCTGGTGGCGATCACACGCGCCGCCGGGTTGGCGTGCAACAGCTCCTCGGCCATGCGCGCCGCCGCGTCGACCACATGCTCGCAATTGTCGAGCACCAGCATGAGTTGCTTTGTGCGGAGCGCATGCGCCACAGCGCCTGGGGATGCCGCGCCCGAGGCGGGTTCGAGCCCAAGCGCGGTGGCGACGGTGATCGGGACGAGGGCGGGATCCGACAGCGGCGCAAGCTCGATGATCCAGACCCCGTCACGAAAGTTGGGCAGCAGGCACCGCGCGGCTTCCAGGGCGAGGCGCGTCTTGCCGATGCCACCAACGCCGGTCAGGGTAATGATACGGTGCCGGGACGTGAGGTCCTGGATTTCCTCCAATTCGCCATCACGGCCGATCAGTCCGGAAACCGGCGCGGGCAGGTTCGTCAGCGTCGTGGCGAGATCGGACGCCGGCGCCGCGGTCTCCGCACTTGCTTGCGCCGGAGCACTCGACAGGGCCGTGCGCACGGCGCCGGTGAACTGGTAGCCGCGTCCGGCAATGGTACGGATCAAATCGCGATCGGCCCCGAAGACCCGGCGCAGTGCCGAGATCTGGGCTTGCAGATTATTCTCCTCGACGATCCGGTTCGGCCAGACGCGCTGCATCAGCGCATCTTTGCTGACAGTCGCCCCACGAGCCTCGATCAATGTCACAAGCACGTCGAACGCGCGCCCGCCGAGTTCCAGCGGCCGATTGTCGGCGAGCACCACGCGACGAAGCGGCAGGACCCGGAAGCGCCCGAACTCGATTTCCGTCGGCGCACTGACTGCGGATTCCATGGCTATTAATCATCAATCCCGGTCCAGGAGATTTCAAGTTCTTTTAAAATGTCATTATTCGCGGGCGGCCCGACCGGCCGCCAACGCAGCGCCCGCTATAGAATTGCCTAATAGTAAAGGTGAAGGCCCGCCTCGATGTGCGCTTCAACAGCACCGGCTCTGGTGAAAATATTGCTGTATCGTGTCGTAAATGGCAGACGCTCGCACTGACGTGATCGGCGCTTGTGCACCATGCGGCCACGTCAAAAGATAGACGAAAAGTGTGGCTTTGGAATCGATGTCACCGCGTTTGATGCTCCACAAGAAATGTCGTCTAAGTCCTGGTACAGGGCGTCACAGTGAGTGACACCGCCCGAATTGCGAGAGTCCCAGTCTCACCCCTTGCCAGCCGCCACCGTCGGCGCAGTATCCCGCCATGCCGAACGCCCCCTCCCCTTCCCTCGCGGCCCCCATGCTCGCGGCAAACGTCATGCACTTCGCCCATCTGCTGCGTCGCGCCGGCCTGCCGGTGGGTCCGGCCGAGACGCTCGCCGCGCAACAGGCGCTGTCGCTGATCGATCTCGGCAACAAGACGGAAGCGCGCACGGCCCTGCGCGCGGTGATGACCCATCGCCACGAGCACCAAGACGTATTCGACCAGGCCTTCACCCTGTTCTGGCGCGACCCCACCGCGGCAGAACAAGCGGCGGCGATGGCGATGCTGGAGGCGCAGAAGGAGAAGAAGCTGGAACGCCCGCCGCCCGCCTCGCGCCGTGTCGCCGAGGCCATGCAGCAGAAGCGCGACCGTCGCGAACAACCGAAGGACGAGCCGCCGGTGCAGGACGCGGTGCTGACCGTGTCGGACCAGGAACGCCTGCAGCGCATGGACTTCGAGGCGATGAGCGCCGACGAGATCGCTGCCGCGAAAAAGGAAATCCGCCGGCTGACGCTGCCGCTGGACCTGCGGCGGACGCGGCGGCTGCGGCCCGATCCGCTCGGCCCCGTTACCGACCTGCGCCGCACCATCCGGCAGAGCCTGCGCCAGGGTGGCGAAATCCTCAGCATTGCGCGCAACCGGCGGCAGACCCGCGTGCCGCCGCTGGTGGTGCTGTGCGACATCTCCGGCTCGATGTCGCGCTATGCGCAGATCCTGCTGCATTTCCTGCATGCGGTGACGAACGACCGCGACCGCGTCCACGTGTTCCTGTTCGGCACGCGGCTGACCAACATCACCCGGCAGTTGCGCCATCGCGACCCGGAGGTGGCGTTCCAGACGGTGGCGCACATTGTGCCCGACTGGTCCGGCGGCACCCGGATCGGCGAGGCGCTGGCGGCATTCAATCGCCGCTGGGCGAAGCGCGTGCTGGCGCAGGGTGCCGTGGTGCTGCTGATCACCGACGGGCTGGACCGCCCGCGCGACGCCGAACATGCCGGCGAGCTAGCGGAAAACATGGACCGGCTGCACCGCTCCTGCCGGCGGCTGATATGGCTGAATCCGCTGTTGCGCTGGTCAGGGTTCGAACCAAAATCCCAGGGCATTCGCGCGATGCTGCCGCACGTCGACGACTTCCGGCCGGTGCACAACCTGGCCAGCCTGAGGGCCCTGGTCGAACTGCTGTCGCGTCCCGCTCCGTCGCGCGGTTTGGCTCCGCTGGCGGGATATGAAAGGATAGCCGCATGAGCATGAACGAAGTTGAAGACGTGCTGAGCACCGCCGCCGCCTGGCGCGCTGCCGGCGAACAGGTGGCGCTGGCCACGGTGACGGAGACCTGGGGCAGTTCGCCCCGGCCGGCGGGCAGCCAGATGGCGGTGACGAAATCGGGCAAGATGGCCGGCTCGGTGTCCGGCGGCTGCATCGAGGGCGCCGTCGCCGACGCGGCGCTGAAGACAATGGAGACCGGCACGCCGCAACTGCTGGATTTCGGGGTGACCAACGAGCGCGCCTGGGAGGTCGGTCTGGCGTGCGGTGGGAAGGTGAAGGTGTTCGTGGAGAGACTGCTGTGACCCCCTGTAAACCTCTCTCGCTGCGCGGGAGAGGTGGCCGCGCAGCGGCCGGTGAGGGTGTTGCGGCCGCACACTCTGATCTTTTATGCGTGCACGAGGGAAGATTGGTGTGTGCGGCCGCGGCACCCTCACCCTCGCCGCTCACGCGTCTCGACCTCTCCCGCGCAGCGGGAGAGGTTACGGCGACGACATGACCCCAGCTACCATTGCCGCTCTGGAAGCGGCGAAGCGCGACGGGCGTCCGATCGTCCTGGCCACCCGCCTGCCGGACGGCGAGCAACGCCTGCTGCCCGATCCTGAATCCCCTCCGGAGCTGAATGAGGCAGCCGACCACGCCCTGCGCGAGGATGTAAGCGGCACGGTCAAGGTCGGCAACAACGACTGGTTCCTGCACGTCTACAACCCGCCGCTGCGGCTAGTCGTGGTCGGAGCGGTGCATATAGCGCAGGCGCTGGTGCCGTTTGCCTCGCAATGCGGGTTTGCGGTTACCGTGGTCGATCCGCGCCGCTCCTTCGCCTCCGACGAGCGCTTCCCGGACGTGACGATTTCCACCGCCTGGCCGGACGAGGCGATGGACGCGCTACGCCCCGACCCCCGCACCGCCGTGGTGACGCTGACACACGACCCGAAGCTCGACGACCCGGCGCTGGACCGGGCGCTGAAGTCGCCGGCCTTCTATATCGGCGCGCTCGGCTCCCGGCGGACCCATGCGGCGCGGCTGAAGCGGCTGCGCGAGCTTGGCCACACCGACGAGGCGATGGCGCGGATCAAGGGCCCGGTCGGCCTCAACATCGAGGCGGTCACCGCGCCGGAAATCGCACTTTCCATCATCGCCGAGGTGGTCGCAGTCCGCCGCGGCGCGCCGGTGCCGCAGAAGGCGCCCCTCGCGGCATGAAATTCGGCGGCGTTCCACTGGATGAGGCCCGCGGCGCCATCATGGCACACAGCCAGCGGGTCGGCGACAGGATGATCCGCAAAGGCTCGGTGCTGGATGAGGCAGCGCTGGCAGCGTTGCGCGACGCCGGCCGCACCGAGGTGATCTGCGCCCGCCTGGAGCCTGGCGATGTGCCGGAGGACATCGCCGCCGATCGGCTGGCCACGCCGCTGGTGTCGCCGCTGATCAAGCGCTCGCGGGCTGCGACCGGCCGAGTGAATCTCGCCGCCGAAGCCCCCGGGTTGCTGCGCGTGGACGCGGGAAAAATCGACCGGCTGAACAGTATCGACGAGGCGCTGACGGTCGGCACGCTGCCCGACTACGCGGTGGTGGCGCCGAAGGACCTGGTCGCCACCATCAAGGTGATCCCGTTCTCGGTGCAGGGCACGGTGCTAACTGTGGCGGAAACCCTGGCGCGGCAGGGCGGCTCGCCACTGACGCTGCATCCGTTCCGCGCCCTGAAGGTGGGTCTGGTGGTGACCGAGCTGCCCGGGCTGAAGGACAGCACGACGGAAAAGACCATCGCCGCCACAGAGCACCGAATCACCGGCCTGACCGGGATGCTGCTGCCGCCGGTGCATTGCGCGCACGAGGAAACGGCAATCGGCCGCGCGCTGGAGGGGCTGGTAGGCGACGGCGCCGAGCTGTTGCTAGTGGTCGGCGCCTCGGCGGTGCTGGACCGGCGCGACGTCGGGCCCCAGGGCATCGTGCGCGCCGGCGGGGAGATCCTGCATTTCGGCATGCCGGTCGATCCCGGCAACCTGATCTGCCTCGGCCGCATCGGTGAGCGCCCGGCGCTGGTGCTGCCCGGCTGTGCGCGCAGCCCGAAGCTGAACGGGATCGACTGGGTGCTGCACCGGCTGTTCGCCGGGCTGAAGGTGACGCCGGCGGACCTGATGAAAATGGGGGTTGGCGGCCTACTGAAGGAGATCGATGTGCGGCCGCTGCCACGCGAGAAGGCGTCGGCGCAACCGCCGCACGTGGTTGCCCCGCGCAGTGCCCCGACCATCGCCGCGGTGGTGCTGGGCGCCGGGCGCTCGCGGCGGATGGCGCCGCACAACAAGCTGCTGATCGCCGACAAGGCCGGCAAGCCGATGATCGCCCGGGTGGTGGACAACGTGCTGTCGTCGAATGCCCGGCCGATCCTGGTGGTGACCGGCCACATGGCGGACCAAATTGAGCACGCGCTGGGCGGGCGGCCGGTGCGGTATGTGAACGCGGCGGACTACGCCGAGGGGCTGTCGGCCAGCCTGAAGGCCGGGATCGCCGCGGTGCCGCCGGAGTGCTCCGCCGCGCTGGTCTGCCTGGGCGACATGCCGCTGGTGACCGGGCGCATGATCGACCGGCTGCTGGCGGCGTACGATCCGGATGAGGGGCGGCTGATCGTGCTCCCGGTGTTCCATGGCAAGCAGGGCAACCCGATGCTGTGGGACCGGCGGTTCTTCCCGGAGATCCTGGGGATCAGCGGCGATTCCGGCGCCCGGTTCCTGATCGGCAAGCACATGGAATCGGTCGCCGAGGTGGAGATGGCCGACGACGCCGTGCTGCGCGACTTCGACACGACCGAGTCACTGGCGACGCTGCCGCCTCGGCTGCGGCCCGAGGGTGTTGCCTGAGGGACGCGGCGACGGGCTGGCGGCCGCGAACCGCGGCAGAATCGTATTGTCGTGCCGTGGTCAGGCCAGCAGGACGCGCGTAACGTCTGCTCCGGTTTCAGCGTGGAGCACGACGAGCGCCACGCCTTCGGCAGCCCAACCAACCAATTGCTCTACCGATACGTAGCGCTGATTCTCGGCGTCGTAGAGTCGGCTTCTTCCACAGCGCCGTGCAACGATCGGCTTCGACGTCCGTGCTGCTGACAATGCCACCTCCTTCGCAGGCAAACACTCAACCACGGAGAGCCACGCGGAAGAAGACTGCCGGACCATCACATGCCGTCGATGCTAACGCCGGCATTGAAACGAACATTCAGCATCGTTGCCCGCCTGCGGACAGCGCGGTTTTCGACTGTTTCATCTGCGGGAATACTCTTGCCTGAGCGCTGCCGCCGACGCCACCTCAGTGCCCGGCATGGCTCCCGGAAAAGTCAGGCTCTGCCAAGCCGGACGCCTCCAGTTGCCGCACCAGCGCCGCCTTCAGCCGCTCCAGGCCCGCCGCGTCCTTCGCTTCCGCGCGCGCCACCAGCACTGCCTGCGTGTTGGAAGCCCGCAGCAGCCACCAGCCGTCATCGGTCAGCACACGCACGCCGTCGGTCTCCGACACCAGCGCGCCCTCGGCCCGCAGCCGCGCCGCCACTTCCTCGATCACCGCGAACTTGCGCGTATCGTCGCAGTCGAACCGCACCTCCGGCGTATTCACCACATGTGGCAGACGCTCGCGCACCGCCGACAGCTTCTCGCCGCCCATGCGCGCCAGGATGCCCAGCGTGCGCACCGCGGCGTACAGCGCGTCGTCGAAGCCATACCAATGATCGGCGAAGAAGATATGCCCCGACATCTCGCCCGCCAGCGGCGAGCCGGTCTCGGCCATCTTCGCCTTGATCAGCGAATGCCCGGTCCGCCACATCAGCGGCGCGCCCCCGGCGAGCGCAATCTCATCGAACAGTACCTGGCTTGCCTTCACGTCGGCGATGATGGTGGCGCCGGGCCGGGTCCGCAGCACGTCGCGTGCGAGCAGCACCATCAACTGGTCGCCGAACATGATCTGCCCGGTGTCGTCGACGATGCCGATACGGTCCGCGTCGCCGTCGAACGCAATGCCGATATCCGCACCCCGCGCGACCACCTCGGCAATCAACTGCTGCAAGTTCGCCGGCACGGTCGGGTCGGGATGGTGCGCCGGGAACGTCCCGTCGATCGTCCCGTTCAGCACCACATGCTCGCCCGGCAGAGCGGCGACCAGCCTGGCCAGCACGTCGCCCGCCGAGCAGTTGCCGTTGTCCCACACCACCTTCAGCACGCGATCGCCGCCGTCCCAATCCACCAGCAGCCGCGCGACGTAGTCAGCCGAGACATCGATGGTCCGCCCGACCGCCTCATTCTCCTCCACCACGTCACCGTCGCGCGCCATCTGCCCCAGCCGGCGGATTTGCTCGCCAAAGAACGGCTTGCCCTGGAGCATCATCTTGAAGCCGTTATACGCGGGCGGGTTGTGGCTGCCGGTGACCATCACCGCGCCGCCGGTCTTCAACGTGGTGGCGGCATAGTACAGCATCGGCGTGGGACACAGGCCGATACAGATCGCCTCCACGTTGCTGGCGCGGATGCCCCGCATCAGGTAATTCGCCAGTTCGGGACTGGACAATCGGCCGTCATAGCCGACCGCGACCGTGGCGCCGCCGGCTTGCGCGACGATCGAGCCGAACACCCGGCCGATGGCGAACGCATCGTCCACCGTCAGGCCGCGGCCGACGATGCCTCGGATGTCGTACTCGCGCAGCGTGGTCGGATCGAACTTATGCGAGAACGACATCCGGACGGGTCACCTAGGTGTATTTCTTCAGAAACGCATGCACGGCATCCGCCAGGTCGGGCCGCTTCAGCGCGTAGGCGATCTGCGCCTCCAGAAACCCTACCTTGTCGCCGCAGTCAAATCGCCGCCCCTCGTAGCGTAGCCCGTGGAAGGGCTGCGTGCCGATCAGGTGTGCCATGCCGTCGGTGAGCTGCACCTCGCCGCCGGCGCCGCGCTCCATGCGGCTCAGATAGCCGATCACTTCCGGCATCAGAACATAGCGCCCGATGATCGACAGGTTGGACGGCGCGTCCTTCGGCTCCGGCTTTTCCACCAGCCCGGTGACTTCCACCAGCCGGCCGTCATCCTTCCCGACCTTCAATATGCCGTAGCGGTTGGTTTGCTCGCGCGGCACCTCGGTGACCGCGACGACGTTGCCGCCGGTGTCGCGATACACGTCGGCGAGTTGCCGCAGGCACGGCGTATCCGCCAGCACGAGGTCGTCGGGCAGCAGGATGGCGAACGGATCGTCGCCGATGAACGCGCGAGCGCACCAGATGGCGTGGCCTAGCCCGAGCGGCACCTGCTGGCGCACCGTCACGATCGAGCCCGGCTCGACCTGGGTGCCCCGGAGCGACTCCAGCGCGTCGGATTTGTTGCGTTCACGCAGCGTCGCCTCCAGCTCGAAGGCAACGTCGAAATGTTCCACCAGCGCGGTCTTGCCGCGGCCGGTCACCATACAGAATTGCTCGATGCCGGCCGCGCGCGCCTCCTCGACCGCGTATTGGATCAGCGGCTTGTCGACGACGGGCAACATTTCCTTGGCGGTTGCCTTGGTGGCAGGCAAAAACCGCGTCCCCAGCCCGGCGACGGGCAGGACGGCCTTACGTAGTTGCTTGATCAAGAGATGCCTCCACAATGGGCCGGCGGAGCCGACCATGAGCAACGGGCTGAATTGTGGCAGCCGGGCACGGACCGCGGCGACACGTGGCGGTGAACGGGGTCACGAACGCGCGCCAGGCTTGGTGGCTCGGTTTCGAGACGATCCCGCATGGCACGCAACGGTCAGGCATGGCGGTGGCCCAGCAGGACGTCGCGCGCCATGTTGACTCGTGCCGCCAGCCAATCGGAGCCGCCGGTGTCCGGATGGGCGGTGCGCATCAGCCGGTGGTGCGCGGCGCGGATGTCGGCCTCGCTGGCACCAGGGGCGAGGCCGAGCACCTCATACGCCTCCTGGCGCGTCATGGCTCCCCCGCGCGTCCCCGGCGGCGGCGGAGCACCGCCGCCGGTGCCGGGCCGGCGCGCGCCACCCCCCAGCCGGGTGGGATGCGCGGCGCGCCAGCGGTTCCATATCAGCGGCCCGAACAGCGTCAACGCACCGAGGGCCATGCCGCCGCGGCCGGTCAGCACCAGCAGCAGGACCAGGCTGAGCCCGCCCAGCACCGCAATCCACACCACCAGCGATTTAACAGTGGTAACGGACGCCTGCTCGAAGGCCCGCAGACCGCCGAGGAACAGGAACAGCGCCAGTCCGCCGAACACCAGCCAGAGCATGCTGCTAATTTGCGCGGGAGCGCGAGCTTCCGCAACCAAAGGTTGGAGGATGATCGAAGGACGGCCAGGGGCAGAGCCCCTGGCCGTCCTTCGATCATCCTCCGCCCTTCGGCGCCTGCGCCGCCGACACAGCCAATGCGCTGAGGTTGACGATGCCGCGCGCGGTCACGCTGGGCACCAGCACATGGATCGGGCGCGACATACCCAGCAGTATCGGACCGACCGCCAGCCCATCCGCCGCCGCCTTCAGCAAGTTGAACGCGATATTGGCAGCATCCAGGCTCGGCATGATCAGCAGGTTCGCCGCACCGTGCAGCGTCGAATCCAGCACTGCCTGGTTGCGGATCGACTCGACCAGTGCCGCGTCGGCGTGCATCTCGCCGTCGATCTCCAGCGCCGGGTCCCGTTCGCGGATCATCCCCAGCGCCCGCCGCATCTTGCGCGCCGACTCACTGTCGCTGGCGCCGAAGCTGGAGTGCGACAGCAGCGCGGCCCTCGGTGCAATGCCGAACCCGCGCACCGCCTCCGCTGCCAACAACGTGAGTTCAGTGACTTGCTCCGCCGTCGGATCGACTACCATGTGGCTGTCGCCGATGAACAACGCGCCGCTGGGCAGGATCAGCGCCGACAGCGCGTAGACACGATTGACGCCCGGCCGCCGCGGCACGATCGGCAGGACGTACTGGATCTGCCGCCACCAGTTGCCGGTGCCGCCGCAGATCGCCGCATCCGCCAGGCCCGCGTGCAGCATCATGGCCGCGGCGACCGAGGCCCGCGTCGGGATGCGCCGCGCCGCCACCTCCAGCGGCGCCCCGCGCCGCCCGGCCAGGCGCTGGTATTCCGGGATCAGCGGGCCGAACACATCATGGTCCACCGAGGGATCGAGCACGCGCACGCCATTCGCCAGGTCGATGCGCAGCCCCATGTCGCGCACCTTGCAGGCGATCACGTCGCGCCGGCCCAGCAGGATCGGCGCGGCAATGCCGTCATCCACAAGCATCTGCGCCGCGCGCAGGATGCGGTCGTCCTCGCCCTCGGCAAAGACGATGCGCCGTTTCGGCGCCTGCTTCGCCGCTTCGAACACCGGACGCATGAGCTGGCCGGAGCGGAACACGAAACGTTCCAGATCGCGGCGATAGGCGAAGAAATCCTCGATCGGCCGGCGCGCCACGCCGCTGTCCATCGCGGCGCGGGCCACCGCGGGCGCCACTTCCAGGATCAGCCGCGGGTCGAACGGCTTGGGAATGATGTAGTCCGGGCCGAACACCGGCGCCGCGCCACCATAGGCCGCGGCCACCACCTCGCTCGCCTCCATGCGCGCCAGGCCGGCGATCGCCTCGACCGCGGCGATCTTCATCGCCTCGTTGATGGTGGTGGCGGAGACGTCCAGCGCGCCGCGGAAGATGAACGGGAAGCACAGCACGTTGTTGACCTGGTTCGGATAGTCGCTGCGGCCGGTGGCGATGATCGCGTCCGGCCGGGCGGCGCGCGCCAGATCGGGGGAGATCTCCGGATCGGGGTTCGCCAGCGCCAGGATGAACGGCTTTTCGGCAAGCTTGGGCAGCCATTCCGGCTTCAGCACGCCCGGTGCGGAGAGGCCGAGGAACACGTCCACCCCGTCCAGCACCTCGGCAAGCGTCGAGGCGTTGGTATCGCGGGCGTAGCGCGCCATGTTGGGCAGCATGCCGGCGCGATCGGTGCAAACCACGCCGTTGATGTCGGTCAGCGTGACGTTCTCCGGCCTTAACCCCATGGCGACCAGCAGGTCCACACAGGCGAGCGCCGCGGCGCCGGCGCCAGAGGTGACCAGCCGCACGTCCGGGAGCGACTTGCCTTGCAGCAGCAGGCCGTTGCGCACCGCGGCGGCAACCGTGATGGCGGTGCCGTGCTGGTCGTCGTGGAACACCGGGATGCACATGCGGGCACGCAAGGCGGCCTCGATGGCGAAGCATTCGGGGGCCTTGATGTCCTCCAGGTTGATCGCGCCGAAGGTGGGTTCCAGCGCGGCGACCACGTCGCAGAAACGGTCCGGGTCCTGCGCGTCCACCTCGATGTCGAACACGTCGATGCCGGCGAATTTCTTGAACAGGACGGCCTTGCCCTCCATCACCGGCTTGCCGGCGAGCGCGCCGATATTGCCCAGGCCGAGCACGGCGGTGCCGTTGGAGATCACGCCGACCAGGTTGCCGCGGGCGGTGTAGTCGTAGGCCTTGTCGGGGTTGGCCTTGATCTCCATGCAGGGGGCGGCGACGCCGGGCGAGTAGGCGAGTGCCAGGTCGCGCTGGGTGGCCATGCGTTTGGTCGCCTCGATGGCCAGCTTCCCCGGGCGGGGAAGCCGGTGGTAGTCCAGCGCCGCCTGACGGAATGCGTCTTCCATATCGTTTCCCCTGAGTCCGGCTGCGGAGCGTCATAGGGGAGCAGACGGGGGGGCGCCAGACAGGCGCGGGGCTTCGGGCGCGGGGCTTCGGGCGCCGCCGGTTCAACGGCTGCGGCGTCGACCCGCCTGGCTGTCGTTGACCCTTAATTGTTGGTGTGTATCATACACATGTGAAAAGTGTGGACTTGATCAGGGAGCTCAACACCGCCGGTTGGGTGCTGGATCGCGTCCGGGGGCCGCACCACGGTTTCCGGCATCCATCGCGGACGGGGATCATCGTGGTACCGCACCCCAAGAAAGATCTGGGCAAGGGCTTGGCCGCCGCGATTCGTAAACAGGCGGGATTGTAGGAACTGGCAATGCGCTATCCGATCGCCATTGAAATCGGCACCGAGAGCTCCGCCTACGGGGTCGTCGTGCCGGACCTGCCTGGGTGCTTCTCGGCCGGCGACACGATCGACGAGGCAGTGACCGCGGCGGAGAAGGCAGCCGCGGCCTGGATCGATGCGACGCTGGACGCGGGCGGTACGATCCCTGCCCCGTCGTCGATCGAGGCGTTGCGGGCACGGCCGGATTATGCCGGCTGGGTGTTTGGGGTCATCGCGGTCGATCCGGCAGCGCTGGACGATGCGATCGAGCGGGTCAACATCACGTTGCCACGCCGGGTGCTGCTGCGCCTCGATGCCCAGGCGCGCGCCGCCGGCGAGAGCCGTTCGGGCTATATCGCGCACCTGACGCTGGAAGGGCCACCGAACGCTCGCTCATGACGCTGGCTCGGCGGGCACTCGGCGGCGAGGCGGCCGCGGACGTGGTATGTTTCGCCGCAGGCCGCTTTCGGCCGAAGGAGAGTTCGATGCAACTCGATCGCATCACCCAGCGGCCGGGCGTGATGGGCGGCAAGCCGTGCATTCGCGGGATGAGGGTCACGGTCGGCATGATCGTGGGTCAGATCGGCGCCGGCCACAGCATTGATGACGTGCTGGCTGACTACCCCTGCCTGGAACGGGAAGACGTCTTGCAAGCGGTGCGCTATGCCGCGTGGCTGGCGGACGAGCGCGAGGTCGTGCTGGCCTGCGCATGAAGCTGTTAGATGACGCCAGCCGCCTGTAAGGCGACGCCGAATAATGGCCGAATCGACTGATGGCACGATGGGCTGTCTCCCCCGTCATGCCGACGAAGAGCCTGCCCCGAGCGAAGGCCGGGGTCGGCATCCACGACTATGGTGCGTTACGCGAGAAAGGCGTGGATGGCGGGCCTTCGCCCGCCACGACGGTGCACGAGCGCCACTATAATCAAAGTCGCCGGTGCTCGCGGCATCATCCCTCCGCGGCCATCTTGACGCTGTGGCCGTTCGCTGATCCTCTCCCGCGCAACCAGACAAGATGCTCGAATTCGGGAGGGCAAAATGCGTTCATGGCTTTATACGGCCGTCGCCGCAGCCTGCATCATTGGCGCCACGACGTTCGCACACGCCGAAAGCATCACCGTCGCGACCGTCAACAACAATGACATGATCGTGATGCAAAAGCTCGCTGCGCAGTGGGAGCAGCAGACGGGGAACAAGATAAATTGGGTGGTGCTGGAGGAGAATGTGCTTCGCCAGCGCGTCACCACCGACATCACGACCGGTGGCGGACAGTTCGACGTGATGACGATCGGCTCCTACGAAGCGCCGATCTGGGGCAAGCAGAACTGGCTGCTGCCGCTCGACGATTTTCCGCAGAGCTACAACTACAACGACATTTTCAAGTCGGTCCGCGATGCGCTTACCTCGTCCGGGCATCTATGGGCCGTGCCGTTCTACGCCGAGAGTTCCTTCACGATGTATCGCAAGGATCTGTTCGACGCTGCCGGCCTGAAAATGCCGGCGCAACCCACCTACACCGACATCGAGACCTTCGCCAAGAAGCTGACCGACCGCGGCAAGCAGCAATACGGCGTCTGCCTGCGCGGCAAGCCCGGCTGGGGCGAGAATATGGCGTTGCTGGATACCATGGTGAACACGTTCGGCGGCCGCTGGTTCAATGACAAGTGGCAGGCGCAACTCGACACGCCGCCCTGGCACGACGCGGTCACCTTCTATGTCGACCTGCTGCGCAACTACGGACCGCCGGGCGCCAGTTCGAACGGATTCAACGAGAACCTGGCGCTGTTCACCACCGGACACTGCGCCATGTGGATCGACGCAACCGTTGCCGCGGGCCTGGTGTCCGATCCGAAGAAGAGCCAGGTGGTGGGCAAGGTCGATTTCGCTCCGGCCCCGATCGCCAAGGTGCCGAACGGCAATCACTGGTTCTGGGCCTGGGCACTTGCGGTGCCGAAGAGTTCGCACAAGGCGGCGGTGGCGAAGTCGTTCCTGCAATGGGCGACCTCGGCCGACTACATCAAGCTGGTCGCGCAGACCGATGGCTGGGTGCTGGTGCCGCCCGGCACGCGGCAATCCACCTACGACACTCCGCAATACCTTGCCGCGGCGCCATTCGCGAAACAGGTGGAGCAAGCGATTCAAAGCGCGGACCTGGCGCATCCGACGGCAGAGCCAGTGCCGTATACCGGCATCCAATATGTCGCCATTCCGGAGTTCCAGGCGATCGGCACCACGGTCGGGCAACTGATGGCGGCCGCGCTGACCGGCCAGAGCACCGTGGACGCGACATTGAAGCAAGCGCAGGCGCAGGTGACGTCGGCGATACAGCAGGCGGGCTACACCCAGTAGCCCGTATGGCCCGGTGCGGAGGCACTCTGTGAGGGCCGGCGGCGCCGTCACTGCACGACCGGCGATGCGGTCCGGCCGGATGCGCGCTGCGCTGCGCGGACGCGGCGGCGCGGTCGGCACGTTGCCGCTGGTCGCACCGTCGGTGGTGCTGCTGCTGCTGTGGTCGCTGGTACCGCTGGCGATGACGCTGTGGTTCTCGTTCCAGCGCTACAATCTTCTGAACCCGCTGATCCACGGCTTCGCCGGATGGAACAATTACAAGTTCCTGTTTCAGGACCCGGCGCTGGTCTCCTCCCTGGTCGTCACGCTGGTGGTGGTCGGGGCGGTGCTGATCATCACGGTCGGTTTCGGCGCCGTGCTGGCCGCGGTGTTCGAGACCGGGTTTCCGGGCCGCGGGATCGCCCGGGTGCTGATGATCTCGCCGTTCTTCGTCATGCCGACGGTCAGCGCGCTGATCTGGAAGAACCTGTTGATGAACCCGGTGAACGGGTTGTTCGCGGCGATCGCGCGCGGCATGGGCCTGCCGGTGCTCGACTGGTTCGCCGATGCACCGCTCAGTTCCATCATCCTGATCGTCGCATGGGAGTGGCTGCCCTACGCCTTCCTGATCCTGATGACGGCGCTGCAGTCGCTCGACGAGGAGATTCTCGAAGCCGCGCGGCTGGACGGCGCAGGGCCGGTGGCGATCTTCCGCTATATCCAGGTGCCGCATCTGGGGCGCGCGATCAGCGTCGTGGTGATGATCGAGACGATCTTCCTGTTGGGGGTGTTCGCCGAGATCTACGTGACCACCGCCGGCGGACCGGGTGTGGCGACCACCAACCTTGCGTTCCTGATCTATCAGCGCGCGCTGCTGGCGTTCAACGTCGGCTCGGCGTCGGCCGCCGGCGTGCTTGCGATCATCCTCGCCAACATCGTGGCGACGTTCCTGATCAACACCGTGGCAAAGCGACTCGACGTATGAAACCGCGCGACAAAAGCTGGCATCCGGTTGCGGCGATCGTGGCGTGGCTCGCGGCGCTGCTGATGTTCTTTCCGATCTTCTGGATGGTGCTGGCCAGCTTCAAGACCGAGTCGCAGGCGATCGAGACGCCGCCGGTGTTTTTCTTCGCGCCGACGTTGGAGAATTACAGCGATATCTTCAGCCGCGCGGACTATCCGCTGTTTGCACTCAACAGCATCGTCATCTCGGTGGCTGCGACGGCGATCATGCTGGTGATCGCGGTGCCGGCGGCCTTCGCCATGGCGTTCTACCCGACGAAACGGACGCGCGGCACGCTGCTGTGGATGCTGTCCACCAAGATGTTGCCGGCGGTCGGCGTGCTGGTGCCGATCTACCTGATTGCCAAGGACGCCGGGTTGCTGGACTCGAGGATCGCGCTCATCGTGATTTACATGCTGAGCAATCTGCCGATCGCGGTCTGGATGCTGTTCACCTTCTTCCGCGAGACCCCGAAAGCGATCATCGAGGCCAGCCGCATCGACGGGTGCGGCGTCTGGGATTCGATCGTGCATGTGCTGCTGCCGCTGGGGCTGCCCGGCATCGCGTCCACGGCGCTGCTGTCGATCATCCTGTGCTGGAATGAGGCGTTCTGGAGCCTGAACCTCTCGGCGCATGACGCGGCGCCTCTGACGGCGTTCATCGCGTCGTTCTCCGCGCCGGAAGGTTTGTTCTGGGCGAAGCTGTCCGCGGCGGCAACTCTGGCGACCGTTCCGATCCTGCTGTTCGGCTGGTTCAGCCAGCGCCAGTTGGTGCGCGGACTGACATTCGGCGCGGTGAAATGACCGCATCTGCTGTCATTGCGAGGAGCGGAGTGGTCCCCGGGCTTGACCCGGGGAAGCAATCTCCTACCTGACGAGCGGCGGTCGGCTCGTCAGGCGGGGGATTGCTTCCCCGGGTCAAGCCCGGGGACCACTCCGCTCCTCGCAATGACAGGCGGTGGAGGACAGGGCAACATGGCAATTCCACTGCGCGCCGACACGATCGGCACGCTGCCCGCTACTGTCGATGTGCCACGGTATGACCTGGCGCAGCGCCGCGTGGGGATCGTGCATCTCGGACTTGGCGGGTTCCATCGGGCGCATATGGCACGCTACACGCACGCGCTGATGCAGCAGGATCCGGCCGCGTTGCGTTGGAGCATCGCCGGCGCCGGGCTGCTACCGAGCGATCGGCGAATGGCGGAGAGCCTGGGCCCGCAGGATGGCCTCTACACGCTGGTGGAGCGCAGTGGCAGCGGCGAAACGGTGTCGGTGATTTGCTCGATCGCCCGGGTCATCTATGCGGGTGATTCAAGTACCGCGCTACTGGAGGCGATTGCGGATCCGGAGGTGCGCATTGTCAGCCTGACCGTCACCGAGAACGGCTACTGCCTTAATCCCGCGACACGGCAGTTCGACCCCGATCATGCGCTGGTTCGCGCCGACCTTGCGGCACCGGAGGCGCCGCGCAGCGCGATCGGCATCATCGTCGAAGCGTACCGGCGGCGCATGCAAGGGCAACAACCGGCGTTCACGGCGCTGAGCTGCGACAACATCCAGCACAACGGCAACGTGCTGCGCGCGGCAGTGCTCGAACTGGCGCGGCTGCGCGATCCGGTGCTTGCCGCGTGGATCGAGGCGCACGGGGCGTTTCCCAACACGATGGTGGATCGGATCACGCCGGTCACCGCGGCCTCGGATATCGAATATCTCGAGCATAGTTACGGTATCGCCGATCGCTGGCCGGTGGTGTGCGAGGATTTCACCCAGTGGGTCATCGAGGATCGGTTCGTCGCCGGGCGCCCGGACTGGGAAAACGTCGGCGCGCAGTTCGTCCCCGATGTGACGCCCTACGAGATGATGAAGCTGCGATTGCTCAATGGCAGCCACCTTGCTATCGCGGCGCTAGGCCGGCTGGCCGGCTACACGTATATCCACGAGACGATGCAGGATGCGTCGCTGCGCGGACTGATGGCGGCGCTGATGGACCGCGAGACCGGACCCACATTGCCTCCAGTGCCTGGCATCGATCTTGTCGAGTACAAGCGGACGCTGATTGCCCGGTTCGCCAATCCGGCGATTCGAGACACGGTGGAACGGGTCAACACTGATGCGCCGCTGAACGTGCTGGTGGTGCCGATCATGGCTCGGCTGGAAATGAACGGATCGGTCGATCTGCTGGCGCTGTCGCTGGCGGGTTGGATACGGCGCGTGCGCGGCGTGGATGAGGAGGGTCTGGCGATCGACATCCGCCACCCCCTGGCGGACGTGCTGCGGCGGAAGGCCGAGGAGGGCGGGCCGGATCCCGCACCGGTGCTTTCCATCACACAGCTTTTCGGATCGTTGGGCGACGACGCGAGGCTTGTTGTGCCGCTACAGCACTGGCTGGGTTCGCTGTATGAGGTTGGTGCGCGGCGGACCTTGGCGGTGGCTGCGGAGGAGTTGGAGTTCTGAAGAGCAGTTTTGCTGTCATTGCGAGGTGCGTAGCGGTCCTGGCACGAAACAGTGGGTGGTCCTCACCTCCCACGTCATGGTGGGCGGAGGCCCGCCATCCACAACTCGCCTGGTCGAATGGAGCATAGTCGTGGATGGCGGGCCTCCGCCCGCCATGACGTAAGAGGCCGCGTCGCATTGCCGCATGCTACGGATCAATCTCCCGATCCTTCTTCGGAGTCAGGTCGTAGGGCAGCGCAAAGCCCGGCACGGCCTTCAACCGGCGAGACCATGCCTCGACATTCGGCCACCGCCCGATGTCCATGCCACCTTCCGCCATGAACACCATGCGGCCC
Source organism: Acetobacteraceae bacterium (assembly GCA_035486135.1). Lineage (GTDB taxonomy): Bacteria > Pseudomonadota > Alphaproteobacteria > Acetobacterales > Acetobacteraceae > JASHVB01. Next base: position 21,205 of record DATHNI010000484.1, on the reverse strand, counting down.
CAACAGCCGATATCCGCAATCGTCGGACCGTCGCCGACCAGCCACTCCCGGCCGTCCAGCGCCTTGTCTACGAACCCCACGGCCGCCTCCGCGAGCGGTCGGAAATAGTCCATCACCGCCGGATCGACACTACGAAACCGCGAGTAATGCCGCACCTTCGCAACATTCGTAATATTATCCGCCTCCCACGACAGCCACTCGCGCGCCGTCCATTGCTCCTGTTCGGTACGGCCGGCGAAATGCCCTGTCGTGCGGCCCAGATAGTCGAGGATGACGTTCGACTGCACGATGGTCAGCCCGCGATGGCGCAGCGCCGGCACCTGGCCATAGCGGTTCACCGCCAGGTATTCGGCGTGCTTCTGCACGCCGAATTTAAGGTTCACCGTGCGGAAGCTGAACGGCAGCCGAGCCAACGACAGATACAGCATCGGCTTGTACGTGGAACTCGACGTGAAGCTGCCGAACAGCGTCAGTCGCTCGGGCGGATTGGGCGCGGTGTTGGTCACCGGCAGTGCCGCAGCGGTGTCGTTCATAGCGGGATCGCCAGCAGCGTGTCGAAGCGTGAGCTGTCGCAGATCACCAGCCGCTCGGCAAATCGCAAGGCGCCGCCTGCGTCCTCGCACAGGCGATCGAGATACAAGCCGGCCGCGAACAGGTCCATCCGGCCGTCGCGCATGGTACGCACCACCAGGAACGGTGCCTCCGCACTGATTTCTCCGTCCGTCTCAGCGCCGACCGACGGCATGCCGATGATGTGCCGATAGTTCTGCCGCTCGTAGATGTTCGCTTGGCGCAACGCTGAAACACGATCGTGCAGCATGTTCCGGGAATCCGCGTACACCACCCCCGCCGCATAACCCCGCTTGTGATTATCCGCGGTGGTGATCTTGTACAGGCACTGTTCGTGAAAGAAGTCCGGCCAGTCCTCCAGCCGGTCCGCATCGATGCAGGCGGCGTAAGCGGTGTTCAGCGTCGCCAGGCGGAGCAACGTGTCTGCGCTGGTCATCGCGTCATACCTCCATCAGCCGGCGCCATTCTTTCCAGAACCCGCGCACCGCCGCTTCCGTCGCGCGCGTCGGCTGGGTTTCCGCGCCGGAGCCGCCCATTTCCACCACCGATTCTTCGTCCTCCGCTGCCGCGGTGCCACGCTGCACGAAGCCGCCGACGCAGCCGTCCTCCATCGAGACAAAACCGGCGGGGCCGACCAGATTGCACTGCTTCAGCCGCAGCGCGCGCATGTCCGGCGTGTCGTCGGCAAACCCGAGATAGGTCCAGTGCAGGTCCATCGCATCGACGCCACGCGGCACGATCTGGCGCACCGCCAGGCAGTTGTGAATCTGCTGCAGCACGAAGCCGGGGAACACGCTGAGAATCTGCAAGTTGATGCCGTCGCCCCACTCGTCGCGAATTTCCAATAGCGCGGGATCGGCCAACCGGAAGCCCTCTTTGTCCGAGCGTAGCCCCGCGTCGCGATAGGTCGTGTCGGCCGCCTTCGCCGGCGCCAACGTGGTTGACGCGTGATGGGCGCCGCTCTCGCTGACCAGCACGCCGCCGCCCTGGCTCAACCGGGTGATGCGGAAGGTGGCGAAGAACAGATGGAGGAGGCTCGCATGGTAGGTGTCCTTGACGTTCTCTATATAGAGCTTCCAGTTGTTCGGCAGCGGCTGGACGAAGCGGCCGATGACCTCGACCGGCTTCTTCAGCACGCGGCGAACGCGCCCGACGATCGCCTCGCCGAGGTACTCTTCAATCGGCGGCGTCGCCTCGGACAAGGTGCCGAATACCAGGCCGCAGAAAACGGTGGTGCGAAGCTTGCGGGGGCCAATCGCGGCCATGTCGAAATCGTTCGCCATGCCGCCCTGGCCGTTCACGCCGTGCCGGAACGCCACCGACACAAGGTTGCCGCACAGATCGTAGCGCCATGCGTGGTAGACGCAGGCGAAGTCTTTGGCGTTGCCGCCGTCTTCCAGGCAGATCAGCGCGCCACGATGCGCGCAGCGGTTTTCGAACGCGTGTACCGCGCCGTTGTCAGCGCGCACGACGATCACGGGCATCTCGCCCATGAAGGTGGTGCGGAAGTCGCCGGCATTGGGAACGTCCACGCCCAGGCAAAGGAAATTCCACACCGGCCCCTGGAAGACACGGGCCTGTTCCTGGCGCGCGATGTCGCGCTCCTGGTAGACCCAGAAGGGCACGCGGGTGAGGCCCGGCGGCCAGGCGCGCGCGCTGCCGTCCAGTCCGGGTTGCACGTTGATGCCGTCCATGACGCCCTCCCTGAGGTTGCGTGCCGCGATCCTAAGCCGACCGCCGCGAGATTGCACCCATGCGCGGCAGGCCTGCCCGGGGCAAGCGACTGAAAGGAAGCAAGGCCAGGGGCTTCGCCCCTGGAACCCCACCAAGGGGCCCTGCCCCTTGGAGCCCCGCCAAGGGCGGAGCCCTTGGAACCCTTTACTGGAGAGGTTGGACGGGAGGGGGGACCGGCGGCTGTAGGGTTGCGGCTCGACCGACGGTCGTCGGTCGAGCCGCAACCCTACAGCCGCCGGTCCCCCCTCCCGTCCAACCTCTCCAACGAATGGATTGCAAAGGCACTGCCTTTGCTGGGGGTTCCGGGGGCAAAGCCCCCTGACGGGTCCAGGGCAGCGCCCTGGCCTTGCTTCCTTCAGTCGCCTGCCCTGACGGACCTGTCGCGCACGGGGGGCAATTACGTCGCGGACGCCTTCGCATCCCCCAGCAGCGCCAGCGTGTGCCGGGCGATGACGATCTCCTCGTCGGTCGGAATCACATAGGCCGGGCGTGGCGATTCCGCACGCGTCAGGCGCGGGCCTGCCGCCTGGTTCGCCGCCTCGTCCAGCACGAACCCGAGCCATCCCAGCCGGCGCAGCACATGCTCGCGAATTTCCGGGCTGCGCTCGCCGATGCCGGCAGTGAACACCATGCCGTCGATGCCGCCCATGCTTGCCGCCAGCGAGCCGACCGTCTGCACCACGTGATACACGAAGTAATCCACGGCCAGTTTCGCCAGCGGCGCCTCGCTCGCGAGCAACGTGCGCATGTCGTTGGAGACACCGGACAATCCCTTCAAGCCGCACTCCTCATAAAGGAAATGCTCCACCCGATCGACATTCCAACCCTTTTGCTGCTGCAACCACAGGATCACGCCGGCATCCAGCGAGCCAGGCCGCGTGCCCATCGGCACCCCGTCCAGCGCAGTGAACCCCATCGAGGAATCGACGCTGCGTCCGCCGGCCAGAGCGCACATCGACACGCCCGATCCCAGATGCGCCACCACCACCCGCCCCAACGCGATCTCCGGCGCGTGCTGTGGCAGCGCGCGGGAGATGTATTCGTAGGACAGGCCATGGAAACCGTAGCGCCGCACGCCCTCCTGATACAGCGCGTCAGGGATGGCGAAACGATCGGCCACCGCGGGGTGGCCGCGATGAAACGCAGTGTCGAAACACGCCACCTGCATCACCCCGGGAAATCGCTCGCCCAGCGCGCGCAGCACCGCAACCGCCGGCGGGTTGTGCAGCGGCGCCAGGGGGTTCAACGCCTCGATCCGCGTCAGCGTCGCCGCGTCCACCACCACCGGCGCGGTCATGTCCGGCCCACCATGCACCACGCGATGGCCGAATCCCACCAGTCCGGCGCGCGTCAGCGGCCCGTCGGGCACCGCCTCCAGCGCATCCAGTGCCGTCGCATGGTCGGTCGCGTCGAGCGCCGACTCGTGCACCGGCTTGCCGTCCGCGGTGGTGATCCGCAGCCGCGCCCTGCCGCCGCCGCCGATGCCCTCCACGGCGCCGATCTGAATCTGATGCAGCCCGCCGCCGATGCCGTAAACGCCGAATTTCAGGCTGGACGAGCCTGCATTCAGCACGCACAGGCGGCGATTTGTCCCGTTGGCAGTCATGTCATCTTGGCCTTTCATCTCAAGCGCAGGCATGCTCCGATCAGACCACGACGAGCCTCGGAGAGACAGGACCATGGCGACGACAAAGTTCGGCCTCGCGCAACCCGTTCGGCGGGTGGAAGACCCCCGCCTATTGCTCGGCCGGGGCCGCTACACCGACGACATCGTGCTGCCTGGCCTGCTGCACGGCATTGTGCTGCGCAGCCCGCACGCCGCGGCGCAGATCAACGCGATCGACACCGCCGCGGCACTATCGCTCGACGGGGTTAAGGCAATCTATACGGCGGCCGATCTGAGCGCGGACGGCATCGGCGGGTTGCCCTGCGCCGCGCCGGTGCAGAACCGCGATGGCTCCGACCAGGCGATGCCGCCACATCCCGTGCTGGCCGATGGCATGGTGCGCCATGTCGGCGATCCCGTGGCGTTCATCGTCGCCGAGACCGCCAAGGCCGCCCGCGACGCGGCGGAGGCGGTTGAGGTGGACTACGACATCCTGCCCTCGATCACCGACACGGCGAAGGCGCTCGACAAGGGCGCGCCGCTGGTCTGGCCGGACGTCTCGCACAACATCGTGTTCGACTGGGAGATCGGCGACAAGGCGGCGACCGAAGCGCAGTTCGCGAAGGCCGCGCATGTGACGAAGCTGACCGTGGTGAACAACCGCATCGTCGTGTCGTCGATGGAAACGCGCGCCGCGATGGCCGACTACGATGCGGCGACCGGCCGCTGGACGCTGTATGCCAACACGCAAGGCGGCTGGCTGGTGAAGAACCTGATGGCCCCATTGTTCCACGCCGATCCGGAAAAGTTCCGTATCATCACCCCCGATGTCGGCGGCGGCTTCGGCATGAAGTTGTTCTTGTATGCCGAACACGTACTGACCTGCTACGCGACGCGCAAGCTGGGCCGGCCGGTGAAGTGGGTTTCGGAGCGCAGCGAGGCGTTCCTGGCCGACACGCAAGGCCGCGACAACGTCACCCTGGGCGAGCTTGCGGTTGATGCAGACGGCAAATTCCTGGCGCTGCGCACGCGCAACATTTCCAATATGGGTGCGTATCTTTCCAACTTCGCACCGTTTATCCCGACCTTCGCCGGCACCGGCGTGCTGTCCAGCATCTACGGCTTCCAGGCGATCTACGCCAACGTGCTGGGCGTGTTCACCAACACCGTCCCGGTGGATGCCTATCGCGGCGCCGGCCGGCCAGAGGCCAACTACCTGGTGGAACGCCTGGTGGACGCCGCGGCGCGTGAGCTGAAGATCGACCGCGCCGAACTGCGCCGCCGCAACATGGTGCCGCCGAGCGCGATGCCGCATGCGACGCCGGTCGGCAAGTCGTACGACAGCGGCGACTTCCGCAAGGTGTTCGACATCGCGTTGAACGCCGTGGACTATAGCGGCTTCGCGGCGCGTCGCGCTGAGGCAGCGAGGCGCGGCAAGCGGCGTGGCATCGGCTTCGCGTATTACCTGGAAGCCACCGGCGGCGATCCGACCGAGCGGGCGGAAATCCGTTTCGCCGATGACGGGTTCGTCGATGTCTATGTCGGCACGCAATCCACCGGCCAGGGGCACGAAACCGCGTATGTGCAGCTTACCGCCACTCGGCTCGGTATCGACGGGGAAAAAATCCGCGTCCGGCAGGGCGACACCGATACGATCCCGGTCGGCGGCGGCACCGGTGGGGCTCGGAGCCTGTATTCCGAGGGCCAGGCGATTGTGAAGACGACGGACTCGATCATCGCCAAGGGCAAGCAGGCGGCTGGCGAATTGCTGGAGGCGGCGGCTGCGGATATCTCGTTTGCCGACGGGCGCTTCACGATTGCCGGCACCGACCGCAGCGTCGATATCCTCACGCTGGCGGCGACGCAGCGGCAGAAGGCAGCGGCCGGTGAAGCGGCCACGACGCTGGATACCGCGGAGATCGCCAACGTCGATTTTCACACCTTCCCGAATGGCTGCCACCTGGCCGAGGTGGAGGTGGACCCCGAGACCGGCATCGTCACCGTGGAGCGCTATGCGGTGTTCGACGACGTGGGCAAGGCGGTGAACCCGATGATCGTGCGCGGGCAGGTGCATGGCGGCGTGGCGCAGGGCACCGGCCAAGCGCTGTACGAGCGCACCGCCTACGACGATGACTCCGGCCAGCTTCTGTCCGGCAGTTTCATGGACTACCACGTGCCGCGCGCCAACGACCTGCCGGAAATCCATGTCGAGTTCGTCGAAGTTCCCTGCACCACCAATCCCCTGGGTGTGAAAGGCGCGGGTGAGGCGGGCGCGGTCGGCAGCCCTCCGGCGGTGATCAACGCGTTGCTCGATGCACTGGGCGGCGATGGGGTGACGCATATCGACATGCCGGCTACGCCGGAGAAGGTGTGGAAGGCGATGGCACTGGCGCAGGCCGCGTAACGGCTGCCGCAATGCCTGCACTGTCTTTTAGAGGAGCATCACATGGCTGGACGGATCGAAGCAAAGCTGGCGGAAATCGGCATCACCCTGCCGCGGCCGATGGCACCGATTGCGAACTACGTGCCGTATGTCGTCACCGGCAATTTGGTCGTCGTGTCCGGCCAAGTGCCGGCGCGCGACGGCGCTGTAGCCATTACCGGCCGGGTCGGCGTGAACCTGTCGATTGACCAGGGCAAGGAGGCAGCACGGCTTTGCTTCATCAACGTGCTGGTGCATTTGAAGGCGGCATGCGACGGCGACCTCGACCGGGTGCGGCGCGTCGTGCGGTTGGGCGGGTTCATCGCCTCGCCGCCGGAATTCACCCAGCACGCCCAGGTGATGAACGGCGCGTCCGATCTCGCGGTGGCGGTGTTCGGTGATGCTGGCCGCCATGCGCGCACCACGATCGGGGTCCCTGCCCTGCCCGCCGACGCCGCCGTTGAGGTGGAAGGGATGTTTGAGATCGGCTGGGTGTAATAGGATCGTTCCGCCCCGCGGGAGAGGCAGGACTGGGTGCCACGCGGGCTAGAGAGCCGCGAACGGCGTTGTGCGTCCTGCTACGCTCTAACGCAGCGTGACCCGCCCTTTTGCGGTTGCTACCAAAGCCACGCGGCGGGGTTCGGATAGGGCTCGCCCGCGGCGGCGAATTTCAGGCCCTTAACGCAGCGGACGATCATCCACACGAGAGCAAATGCCAGCACGAGCCAGCCGATCAGGATGAATGCCAGCACGAGACCGGCGACACCGTACAGCAACCCGATCCAGAACGTCCTGATCTGGAACCGATAATGCGATGCGGTCCATTCGGGGCCGCCGCCCCGGTAGACATAGGCCATCACCACCGCGACCAACGACGTGACGCCGACCACAAGGCCGACCAGGTAAAGCACATAGATGACCGTTACCGTTCCGCCGGTGCTGGTTTGGAGTGCCGCCTTGGAATCCGACATAGGGTCCCCCTGGTTTTCCGCCGGTCTCGGCCTCGCCGACGTTACGTTACGGGATTTTAATGCATCTCGCAAGTTACGATAGCGGATCCGACAGGGCAGTCGGACGAAGGAAGCAAGGCCAGGCCTCTGCCCTGGCCCCGCCACTGGGCAACGCCCCCTGGCCTTGCTTCCTTCACCCGATTGACCCGGCGGTGCCGCGAAAACGTCCTGACAAACGCCACGTACCCCCTTACTCTGCCGCCATGCCTGATGGGTCCGCCACACTCACCCTGACACTGCACCGTGCAATCGGCGAAATCCCCGCGGTCGACTGGGATGCCTGCGCCGGCGCCGGCAATCCCTTCGTCTGCCACGCCTTCCTGAGCGCGCTGGAGGATAGCGGCTCGGCGTCCGCGCGCACCGGCTGGCTGCCGCAGCACGCGGCGCTGCGCGGCGAGGACGGCACCGTGGTGGCAGTGGCACCGATGTATGCCAAGTCGCACAGCTACGGCGAATACGTGTTCGACCACGGCTGGGCGCATGCACTCGAACGCGCCGGCGGCGACTACTATCCCAAGTTGCAGGTCGCCGCGCCGTTCAGCCCTGTGCCCGGACCACGCCTGCTGCGGCGTCCCGGGTCCGGCATCCCGGTCGGTGCGCTGGCGAACGCCTTCGAGCAGGCGTGCAAGTCGCTGGACGTGTCATCGGTGCACGTGACGTTCTGCACGCAGGACGAATGGACCGAACTGGGCGAGGCGGGGTGGCTGCAACGGGTCGGCATGCAGTTCCATTGGGAGAACGCCGGCTACGGCAGCTTCGACGATTTCCTCGGCGCGCTGTCGTCACGCAAGCGCAAGGTGTTGCGGCGCGAGCGGCGCGACGCGAATGCCGCGGGGTTGACGTTCCACGCGCTGTCCGGTGCGGATTTGAAAGAAGCGCACTGGGATGCGTTCTATCGATTCTACCGCGCGACCGTGGATCGCAAATGGGGCTCCGCCTATTTGACCCGCCAGTTCTTTTCCTTGCTCGGCGAACGGCTGGGTGATCGCGTGGTGCTGATGCTGGCGGAGAACAACGGCAAGCCGGTGGCGGGCGCGTTGAACCTCGCGGGGAGCGAGGCGCTGTACGGCCGCAACTGGGGCTGCCGCGGCGACTGGCCGTTCCTGCATTTCGAACTTTGTTATTATCGCGCGATCGACTGGGCGATCGAACATGGCTTGCAACGGGTGGAGGCCGGCGCGCAGGGGCGGCACAAAATCCAACGCGGCTATCTGCCGAAGCCGACCTACTCCGCACACTGGATCGCGCACGCCGGGCTGCGGCGGGCGATCGCGAGCTTCGTTGAGGAAGAGGGGCGAGGAATCCGGCACGAGATGGCGGCGCTGGAGGAACAATCACCGTTCCGCAAGGACGGCGAGGCGGTGGGATGATTCAGCGGTTGTTCATATGTGATCGGCATGGTGGCGTCGGCCAGCCGCAGGAGCCATCATGCCGGACACGTCCGCTGACACGTCACCACCACGCCCTGACCTGGAGTTCCGCGTTGGCCGGTTGGAGCAGGACATGGGAGATGTGAAGTCGATCCTTGGGCAGATGGTGCCACTGATCGTGCGCATCGACGCCACGCTCACCGCGACGTTGCCGCACCTTGCCACGAAGGCAGAGTTACAGAGTGCCTTTGGCACGCTGGACGGCAAGATTGGCGCAGTCGTTGGCAATATTGGCACGCTCGACGGCAAGATCGGCTCGCTGGATGGCAAAATCGGCTCGCTGGATGGCAAAATCGGTTCGCTGGATGGCAAAATCGGCGATCTGCGCAGCGAAATGCATGGCGAACTCGGCAAGTTGCGTGCGGAACTCGCGGAGAAACCAAGCAAGACCTATCTCTGGATGGTGCTCGGCGTGCTGATCATGGCCTATGCCGCCGGCTTGGCCGGGCTTGCCGTGCTGAAGTAAACACGGCCGCGCACCGATCAGTGCAGCGGTTCCACCCGCACGATCGACGCCCCGTGATTGCTGCCAACCCAGAACGACACCGGCGTCGTCCGATCATCCACGAACGACCGCCGCATGTTGGTCGGTCGCGGCAGCAGGTATTCGGTGAACGTGCCAGAGCGCGGGTCGAGCCGCTCGACGCGGTCCGCCATCATCGAACCCGCCCAGACATCGCCGGTGCGATCGGCCACCACGTCATACGGGAAATACCCCGGCGTCGGCGGCGTCCATTCGCGGAAGGTCTGCGTGGCGGGATCGAACATGCCGATCTTGTCGCCACGGAACTCGCCGAACCAGAAGCGCCCGGTCTCGTCCAGGGCACCGCGGCGTGGCGCGGAATTGGGAGTCGGCGTCGGCCATGTCTTGATGGCGCCGGTCTTCGCATCGATCCGGCCGATGTCGCCGCGGCCGAACACGGTGAAATATACGTCGTTCGCGGCATCGCTGCTGATGTCGTAGAGGTTCGGGCTGGGAATTGGGAACGGCTGGAACACTTCATAAGCGCCGCTGGCGATGTCGAGGCGGTAGATCGAGTAGGTGCCGGAATCCTCGATCCATACCTTGCCGTCGACGCTGGCATGGGTCGGGTCGACCTCGGTGGTCTGCGTGTAGTCCTTGTTGAGCGCCGGCGGTACCGGCCACACACGGAACGTGCCGGTGCGCGGATCGAACCGCGCAACGCCCGCCTGGTACGCCATGCCGAGCCACAGATTGCCGTCCGCATCGGCTCGCAGCGCCAGCGAGCCCTTCGGCGAGTCAGGCTTCAGCGTCGGCACGGTATACTCGACGACCTTCCCCGTCTTCGCGTCCAGCTTACCAAGGATTTGCTCGACGAAACTGTCGTACCACACGGTGCCGTCAGGTGTGACGATCACGTCATGCGGCATGCGCGTTTGCTCGGGCAGGTCGTATTCCGTGATGACGACACGCGTTGCACGTCCGGTTGGACGGTGGAACGTCTGCAACTTGAAATTCCACACCGGTGCCTTGCTGAGATTGACGCCGGCGAGATACGCGGCCTGCTGCTGGATCACCGAACGCCGCTTCTCCAGCGCGAACTCGCCCTGGTTGGTGACGCGATCCGCGAGCAATCGTTGCGGCGTCAGCACCGACGACGCCGCGGCATAGCCAGCCATCCGTTCCTGCACGGCGGTGAATTCTTCCGCGGTATGCGTGGAATACAACGGCCGCTGCAGCGAGTGGCAGCCGACGCAGTTCTGCAGGAACTGCTTCTGTGAGAGGTCGCCGGGCAGGCTGGCGAACCACTCCGCATTGGTGAGTTGCGCGGCCAGGTCGGTGGTGGGACGCAGCGTCAGGTCGGCGGTCGCGGGAACTTCCGGGGCGACATCGATCGCGCCGGGGCCGGCGAGGTCGTATCCCACGGCGCGGATGGTCAGCGTGTAGTGGCCGGGCACCAGGCGGGACGCGGGAAACTCGTAGCCGCCCTGGGCATCGCTGACGACGGTGACGGTGATGTTCGAACCGTCGCGATGCGCACTGACCAGCACGCCTTCCATCGCGCCTTCCTGAGCGGAGCGGACGTGACCGGACAACGCGGCCGCCGGCTGCGCTTGTGCCGGACCTGCCGGCAGCGGCAGCAACAGTGCAAGGCCAAGGCACTTGGCGAGGCGTGTCGGCACGGTTTTCTCCCCCAATCTTTTTTCCTCTGCTCGACGTATTCCCATCGGGCCCCGGAATAATGTGGCGGTCCCGACGCCAAGTCCACCTCTCTCGCGGGAGGGTCGAGCACTGGCTCGAAAGTCAACAAAGGCTTACGGGCATTCCCAATGCATTGCGCTTAGGGTCGCTGTGCGCCCGTATCGGTCGCCCCGCCGAGGCTGTTCGTTTTTCGACGGCGAACATGCACGTCAATGCCTCCTCCGGCGCCGATGGGTGAACAGCGGCCGGTCGATCCGCCGCAAGCCGGTGACGGAACCTCTTGATTTCTATAACCGCGGCCTCGATGGTTCCGCGCGATACGATGCTGCGCTTCCTGCACCTGTAAGCAGAGTCTGTTGACTCCGTGCCAACTGTCTTTCACCATCCTCGCCCCAATATTCAACTTTGGACCGCACACACGCCATGAAACCGCCGGATGCTGCGTGGCAACAATTGATCTCCACATTGCATGCGTCCGGACGCAAGGCTGCACTCGCGATCACCGGGGGCGGCAGTGGAGCGATCGGCGAGTTGCTGCGTGTTCCCGGCGGCTCCCGGCTGCTGATCGAGGCGCAGGTTCCCTACGACACGCTGGCGCTTACGGCGTTTCTCGGCTTTGCACCGGCACAGGCGAGCAGTGCTGACACCGCCATCGCGATGGCACGCAGCATTCGCGCACACGCAGCCAGGCTGGTGCCGGCGAGCACCGACCTGGTGGGCCTCGGAGCGACGGCGGCATTGGTGAGCGATCGCCCGCGCAAGGGCGAGCACCGGTTTCACATCGCAGCCGCCAACGCGGCCGGCGTCGCGCACTGCACCTGCGTGCTGGCCAAGGGCAGACGTGATCGCGCCGCTGAAGAAGACCTCGTTTCGCACGCGATCGTGCTGTGGCTGGCCCAAGCATGCGGGATCGCCGCACCGTCGCCGCGCAGTTTGCTCGACGCAGATGAGCATTTCGAGGAGACGGTCGTCGCGACCGTGGATGTCATTGACCAACTGCTGGCCGGCGAGGTCGATCGCGTCACCGCTCAGGTCGATGGCCAACTGATGCTGTCAGCGCCACGGCCCTTCTTGCTGTTCCCGGGTTCTTTCAATCCGCTGCACGCCGGGCATGTGTTGCTGGCGCGGGCCGCCGAGGAGGTCAGGCAGCAGCCCTTGGCGTTCGAAATCTCTGTGACGAACGTCGACAAGCCGCCGCTGACGGGCGATACGGTGCGACACCGGCTCGCGCAATTCGCCTCGAAGTGGCCGGTCGAACTTACCAGGGCGCCCACCTTCCTCGAGAAGTCGCGACTGTTTCCTGGGGCCACGTTCGTGATCGGAGCGGATACGGCCGAGCGGCTGATTGCGCCGCGATATTATGGCAATGACGAGCTGCAAATGCACCTTGCGCTCGAGGAGATGGCCAGGTCCGGTTGCAGCTTTCTGGTGGCCGCGCGCATCGACAATGCGGCACGCGTGCGCACGCTGAGCCACATCCCCGTGCCGAGGCGCCACGCCGGTCTTTTCAGCGAAATCCCCGAGCACCGCTTCCGCTTTGACACCTCCTCATCCGAGATTCGTGCGCGGGACGTGGCGTTGGACCATTCATAGCGAGCCCCAAAGATTGCCTGATGTGCCAGAGGAAACTGCCGACCTTGCGGCGCGTCCGACGCGGAAGCGACCCTGCCGGGCGCAAAGGGTCTCGGCGAGCTGACGGCCGGCCCCGTGGCTTGGCGAGCAACTTCACGAGTGATTGAACCACAGGAGGCGTCATGAGCGCCCATGAGCGCCTTGCCTCTCCAGTTGCAGCAGCCATGTGTCGCGCCTGTGGAGGGAACGTTACGCGCGGGTAAGGCGCAGCAGCCTGCGATCTGGCTGCGGCGTACCCCGACCGGCATGACGCGGAATTTCCGCTGATAGATTTCGGCCCGCGGGAATTCTCCGGCGGCAGATTGCCACGTGGCGCGGGCCCGGCGGGGAATTCGCGCGCACGATCCGGCGGGGCACCTTCTAGGGCGAGCACGACGGCGCTTGGCACCTGTTGGTCGTCTGGGAGTCAGCGCAGCGCTTCGACGCGTTTTGCGCGGCAAAGCGATGTCTTCGGAAGGCTACGACTGAAGGAGCGACATATGCGCATTGCTCTCTTCATTCCCTGTTACATCGATGCCTTCTTCCCGGAGGTCGGCATCGCGACGCTCGAGCTGCTGGAGCGGTTCGGCCACGAGGTGGTCTATCCGCCGAACCAGACCTGCTGCGGTCAACCTATGGCCAATAGCGGCTTCAACGCGGACTGCGCCGCGACCGAGGCACTGTTCGTGCGCAACTTCTCCGGCTTCGACTATGTCGTGGCGCCCTCGGGCAGTTGCGTCCACCATATCCGCGACAATTTCGATGCGATAGAGCAAACGGATGCGGTGCGCGAGGTCCGCTCGCGCACCTATGAGCTGGTCGAGTTCCTGCACGACATCCAGCAGGTCGACGCCCTGCCCTGGGCGCGCTTCCCGCATCGCGTCGGGCTGCACAACAGTTGCGGCACGCTGCGCCGGCTCAAGCATGCGCACGCGTCGGAGCTGCACGAGCCCTTCTATTCGAAGCCCATGGACCTGCTCTCCAAGGTCGTGGGCATCGAGTTCGTCATGCCGGAGCGACCGGATGAATGCTGCGGCTTCGGCGGCACCTTCTCGGTTTTCGAGGAAACCGTCTCGGCCAAGATGGGCTACGACAAGGTGCGCGACCACGCCCGGGCCGGCGCCGAATACATCGTCTCGGCCGATACCTCCTGCCTGATGCATCAGAAGGGCTGCGCCGAGCGCATCGGCGTGCCGATCAAGTTCATCCACATCGCCCAGATCCTGAACGGAGCCGCGACATGACGCCCGAACGGAAGCCCGGCGAGGGCAAACCGGAGCCGCTCCATCCCGAGCTCCTTGCCCAACACGACCCCGAAGCCATCCTGCGTGACGGCCAGCGCGTCGATCATGCCGAGGGCACGTCGAATCCGCCGCGGCCCGAGCCGCAGCCGCGCGGCGCCAGGATCCGCGGCAGCCGGCCGGTCGACCACGCGGAAGCGGCCCAGCGCTTCCTCGCGGCACCCATGCACGCCAAGATACATGACGAGCGCCTCTGGGATCTCCGGCAGAAGCGCGACGGCGAGATGCACGGTGTTCCCGAGTGGGAGGAGCTGCGCGCGCTCGCCTCGGCGATCAAGGAGCACACGCTCACCCATCTCGACGAATACCTCCTGCAATTTGAAGCGAATGCCACCGCGAACGGCGTTCATGTGCACTGGGCGCGTGACGGCGCCGAGCATAACCGTATCGTCCACAGCATCCTGGCCGATCATGGCGCAAGGTCGCTGATCAAGAGCAAGTCAATGCTGGCCGAGGAATGCGGCATGCCCCACTACATGGCCTCGGTCGGTATCGAGGTGGTGGAGACCGATCTCGGCGAGCGCATCCAGCAACTCGACAACGAGGACCCGAGCCATACCGTAGTGCCGAGCGTGCACAAGCTCCGCACCGACGTTGCCGAGGTCTTCGCCAAGACCATCGGCACCGATCCAAAGGACTCTGATATCCACCATCTGGCGGAAGCCTGGCGTGAGGCAGCCCGCCCGCTGATCCTGGCGGCCGAGGCCGGCATGACCGGCTGCAATTTCGCCGTCGCAGAGACCGGCGGCATCACGGTCGTCACCAACGAAGGCAATGCCGATCTCTCGGCCAATGTGCCGAAGCTCCATATCGCCTCGATCGGCATCGAGAAGCTCATTCCGCGGCTCGAAGATCTTGCGGTCTTCATCCGCCTGCTGGCGCGCAGCGCGCTTGGCATGCCGATGTCGCAATACACATCGCATTTCCGGGGGCCGCGCGAGGGCGGCGAGATGCATTTCGTGCTGGTTGACAACGGCCGCACCGAACGGCTCGGCATGACGGAGTTCTGGACCTCGCTCAAATGCATCCGCTGCGCCGCCTGCATGAACACCTGCCCGGTCTATCGGCGCAGCGGCGGGCTCAGCTACGGCGCGACATATTCGGGGCCGATCGGCCTGATTATCGATCCGGCCTTCAACGCCCGCAAATACAGCAGCCTGCCCTTCGCCTCGACGCTCAACGGCAGTTGCACCAATGTCTGCCCGGTCAAGATCAATATCCACGAACAGATCTATGCCTGGCGCCGCGTGATGGTTGCGCAGCACGAGGTGCCGTTTGTGAAGAAGGTCGCGATGAAGGCGGCCGGCGAGTTGCTGTCGCGTCCGGCGGCCTATCGAGCGGCGATCGCCGCGGCCGACACGGCGCTAGCCCATCTGCCGCGCTTCGTCCTTTACAACGGCCTCAATGCCTGGGGCAAAGGCCGCGAGACGCCGGAACCGCCGAAACAGACCTTCCATAGCTGGTACAAGGCGAATCGCGGAGGGACGCAATGAGCGGCCGTGACGATATCCTGGCCCGCATCCGGGCAAACCGGCCGAAACTCGACCGGCCGCTGCCCGAGGTCCCGCTGTTCGACTCCGCTCCGCCAGCCTCGCTGCTCGCCGCATTCAAGGCGAACATCGAGCGCGCGGGCGGCGTCGTCCTCGACCCGCCGGCCTCCGGCGACGCGCTGGCCCCGGTCCGCGCCAAGCTGGCCGGCGCCAGGGTGGTATGCTCCACCGTGCCGGAAGTGACCGGAAACCGCGATATCAACGGCGTGACCGCCCCGCAGGAACTGGCCGATATCGACTACGCCGTCGTGCGCGCCGCCTTCGGCGTGGCCGAGACCGGCTCGGTGCTGCTGCCGGACAAGGCGCTGCAGGTCAACGCCCTGGCCTATCTGGCACAACATATGATCGTACTGCTCGATCCGGCCGACATCGTCGTGAATGTGCACCACGCCTACCGCCGACCGGAATTCCGTGAGAGCCATTATGCCTGCTTCCACACCGGGCCATCGGGAACGGCGGATATCGAAGGCGTGTTGATCCACGGCGCGCAGGGCGTGCGCTCGCTTTCCGTGGTTCCGATCCCAAGAACCGCAAATCCGTCTCCCGCTTGACCCTAGGAAAGGTGAAACGATGGTCAAACCGCTACGACGGGTGTCGCCGAAGAGCTGCACGGCGTCATGCTGTTGAACGAGACCGCGCGCAACAAAGGAACCGCGTGCAGCACTTCGCTGGCGCAGGGTCGATCAGAACGGGGTTGTACTCGACATCCTTACTCAAGCCCGACGCGATGCCAACACCGCGCAGCCCCGATCGTCGAGGGCGCGGTTGAAGGTTGAAGGCGGCGGGCAAATCCGACCAAAGCTGCTCACAGTTGGACCGTGGCAAATGGAGCGTGGCATGACCGATCGCCGGATCGTCGGAGGAAGCGCAATCCTGGCAGTGGCGCTGCTGCTGGCACCGCACATGACGAACGCGCGGGCAGTGAACATGGTCGAGTCGAAGCCGCAGGCCGAAACGACGATCCATGGTGACCATGCCGCGTATATCGTGCGGTTCGACGGTCCAGTAAACCACTACGCGTCGCGGCTTGAGATCGTGCAGGACGGGCACGTCGTGCGCACGCTCCGGCCTCTCGAAAACGCCGCGGTCGACGTGTTGTTCGCAGCGGCGCCGACCCCGGCGCCAGGGCGCTATTCCCTTCGCTGGACGGCGGTCTCCGGCGACGGCGAGCAGAGCAGCGGCGAAATTCCGTTCAGCGTACCGCAATAGGGTCGGCGGGCTTTGCGGTCGTCGAAGCCAGCGCATGCCGCCGTTGATGCTGGCGGGGGTCCAGAGGTACCTATTCATCGCGATCTGGCATGAATGCGTATCCTCAACCCGGCCCTCCCCGCGGCGCTCGCCGCCGTACGCGAGCCGTGGGGGCGACTCGGGGAGAAAAACCGGCCATGACCGAGCAGGACACGGCGGCGCGCCTGACGCTGCGGCAGGCGCTGCGCCGGATTGGGCAGGCCAACACAGACCCGATGCTCGGCAACGAGAGGGCATAGCGACGGTTGTCAGCTAGCTTGCCGCAATAACCACGTGGCGGCGGGCGCCAAACGGTGCCCGCCGCCACCATTCTATTTCGCGAACTTGCAACACCGGTGAATTTCGCAGCGCAGCCGGTCAAGCGGGTCAGAATTAGCTTGCCGGCGAACACCGGGCATTGCTTCGCACTATACCGCGCATGTGATCGGAATATTGGGACTTTTCCTGTTGTACAGATGTTAATCTGAAGAGACATCAAGAGCAGACCGCAGCGTGTGTCGGGCGCGACCGAACGATATCGTCCGGGCACGAGCGGGTCAGACAGGGCAGCAGCGAGGGACGCCGCGGTTCAATCCCGACCGCGGTTTCGCGAAGGAAGAAGCTGTGTCCGATACGGCGACGGCTATTATCCCTCGATCCCAGCTTGCTTCCTTCATACGCGCCTGTGGCATGAGCACCGGGCAGAGCTTCCAGGACTGGGGCGCATTCCATGATTTTTCGGTCCGCGACTTCCGTGCATTCTGGCATCTGTTCCTGGAATGGTCTGACCTTGCCTGTGAGGGCGATCCGGAGCCGGTCTGCGCGTCCGATGATTGCGAGCAGGCCCGCTTCTTTCCCAATTTGCGCCTCAGCTACGTCGAGAACCTGCTCGCCGGTGACCCCAAAGCCCCCGCGATCACCGCCCGCCACGGCGGCGGTGGCTGTGAACGCATAACGCGCGGCGCTCTGCGCGCCCGAGTTTCCAAACTTGCCGCTGCACTGCAGGCGCTCGGCGTCGGGCCGGGCGACCGCGTCGTCTGCGTCGCACGCAACAATCCGGAAGCGATCGTCGCGTCGCTGGCGTCAGCGGCGCTTGGTGCGATCTTTTCCAGTTGCGGGCCGGAGATGGGGGCGTTTTCCATGCTCTCCCGCTTCGTCCCGCTCGCGCCGGTGCTGATGTTCGCCAATACCAGGCCGGAGGCCTGGGACATGGGCGAGCCACTCGCCCGCCGCATCGTCGAAGCCGCGGCCGGCCTGCCGTCGCTCCGTGCCGTCGTGGGCCTGGACGATGGGCCACTACCGGAGACGCTCCCCAGTTACCGCATCGATTCCTTGATCGCCGGGGCTGACAGCGCCGACCTCGCCGTGCGCCGCCCCTTCAATCATCCGCTGTTCGCGATGTTTTCCTCCGGCACCACCGGCCTGCCGAAATGTATCCTGCACGGTGCCGGCGGCACCCTTCTGGAGCATGTCAAAGAGCACCGCCTGCACTGCGACCTGCATCCCGGCGAGCGCCTGTTCTACCAGACCTCCTGCGGCTGGATGATGTGGAACTGGCAGCTTTCGGCACTGGCTTCGGGGGTGGAGCTGGTACTCTACGACGGCGCGCTCACCTCGCCGGAAACGCTCTGGCAGATCGTCGCGGAAGAGCAGGTAAACGTGTTCGGCACGAGTCCGGCCTATTTGAAATTGTGCGAGGATGCCGGGCTCTCGCCACGCCGCCGCTTTGATCTTGGCGCTCTGCGCAGCGTGCTTTCCACCGGTTCGATTCTGTATCCGCGCCAGTTCGATTGGGCGGCGGCGGAAATCGGGCCGGTGCCGCTGCAATCGATCTCCGGCGGCACCGACATTATCGGCTGCTTTGTGCTGGGCAATCCCGATCTGCCGGTGCGGCGCGGTGAAGCGCAATGTCGCAGCCTCGGCCTCGACGTGCGTGCGCTTGCAGAACCGGGCGAGACGGCCGGTGAACTGGTCTGTCCCACCCCGTTTCCGTCGCGCCCGATCGGATTGTGGGACGACCCGGACGGTGCGCGATTCCACGCGGCGTATTTCGCGCAGAACTCCGGCGTTTGGACGCATGGCGACCTGATCGAGATCACCGAATCGGGCGGGGCAGTTCTGCACGGCCGATCCGATGGGGTGATGAAAATCCTTGGCGTCCGCGTCGGTCCGGCAGAACTCTACGCCATCCTGCAAGACGTGCCGGAAATTGCCGAGGCAATGGCGGTCGCGCAACGCGCGGAAGACGAGCCGGGCGGATCGCGCCTCGTCCTGCTGGTGGTATTGAAGCCGGGGGCCGTGCTGGATGCCGCGATCATTGGCCGCATCCGCGAGATTCTGCGTACACGCGGCTCAGTTGCGATGGTGCCAGGGCGCATCCTGGCGGTGTCCGCCCTGCCTGAGACGCATAACGGCAAGCGTTCGGAAACCGCTGCGCGCGCCGCCTTGAATGGTGAGCAGCCGCGCAATCGCGCGGCGCTGCGCAATCCGGAGGTGCTGGAGGAGATCGCAGCACAGGCGAAGCAGCAGGAGGTTGCGGCTGCGGGCGACCTGCCGTTGAACGAAGGGCTCGGGGATGCGCTCCAGGCACTGTGCGAGCGGGTGCTGGGCGTTGCGCCGATTGGATGGGCGGAGAATCTGTTTCGCATTCGGGGGGATTCGCTGACCAGCCTCGGTCTTCTGCTGGAGATCGAACGGCGCACGGGCCACGCGCTGCCGTTGGCGGCAATGTCCGCGGCGCCGACCATCGAAGGTCTTGCCGCGCTGCTGCGCGGCACCGCGGCGGTGGCGGCCGATGTGCACGTGCGCGCGGCCACGTGCAACGATATCGACGCAATTTGTGCGCTTCTGCAGCAGGCGTCGGCGGAAGGTACCTTCGAGCAGATGGATGCCACCATGTGGCGCCGCATTTTTGATTATGCGTGGATCGAACAGAAGCCCGATATCGGCTTCGTTCTGGCCGCCGGCGCGGAGATCGTCGGGTTCCTCGGTACGATCTATGCGCTGCGGGAAATAAACGGCAAGCGCGGGTTGGTTTGCAATTTTACGTCCTGGTACGTGCGGCCGGCGTATCGCGGCTGGGGCACGGCGCTGCTGCCCGCGGCGCTGCGCGAAGGCGTGACCTATACCAGCCTGTCGCCCACGCCGAACTCGCAACAGGCATTTGCGATGCTGGGGTTTTCCACCCTCGGTACGCGCAGGCTGTGGCTGCCACCGGGGCTGCATGCCGACACGTTGCGGCACCGGCGGCCGGAGATCATCATGCGGCCGGACCAGGTGCGCGCCGCGCTGAATGCGGCGGGACAGCGCATATTCGACGACCATGCGCCGTATTGCCTGCAACTCGTCGTGCGCGACGGTGCGGCGAAGGCGCATATCGTTGCGAAACGGCGGGTGCGGCGGCGGCCGCCGCCGATATTGTCGGGGGTGTTGCGGACGCGAACGCGGGTTCCGTATTCGGAAATCCTGTATTGTAGCAATGCGCCGCTGCTGTCGCGGCATCTGGAGCGGATCAAGCTCGCGATTCTACGCCGCCAGAAGACGCTGATCCTGGTTACCGCGGCGGGCTTCTTCCCCGACCGACCGCGCGGAATTGTCCGCAAAGAGCAGACGCTGTTCCGTTCATCCGTGTTCGGTGCCGAGGAACTCGATCGGCTGTATTCGGAATTCCCGCTGCTGTCGTTCTGACCCCATCTTGCCTCGTGGGCCGCGGAGCAATCGCGGTCATGGGCACGGCCCTCATGACCCAGCCGAACTGACTAAACAGCGCTTAGCCAGGACGAAAGTGACCCACCGCACGGCACGACGCCCCTCCCCGCCCCCTCGATCGCGGCCCAACGGCTGCTCACGCCAGGCGGCACCGTCTCACGCACGACGTAACGAGACGGTGATGAGACGCGCCGGCGCCGGCCGGCCACCGCGCCGGGAGACAACACCCTCCAGCGCCGCCGCTGACCGCCATATCGCACAAGCACCACCCCCCTGCCCCCGACTCCGGATGACACCGGCCCCCGGACCCTCTATCTGCTACCGCAGCGCAGCAGCGCCCCGGCGTGGCCCGGACTTCCGACCACCGACCGCTGACCCACTGACGACTGGCACATGACCGACACCCCGATCGACCACATCCGCAACTTCGCGATCATCGCCCACATCGACCACGGGAAATCCACCCTGGCCGACCGGCTGATCCAGGTCACCGGCGCGCTGTCCGAGCGCGAGATGACCAACCAGGTGCTCGACAGCATGGACCTGGAGCGCGAGCGCGGCATCACGATCAAGGCGCAGACCGTCCGGCTGACCTACAAGGCCAAGAACGGCCAAGTCTACGAGCTGAACCTGATGGACACCCCTGGCCACGTGGACTTCGCCTACGAGGTCAGCCGCAGTCTCGCCGCCTGCGAGGGCTCCCTGCTGGTGGTCGACGCCTCCCAGGGGGTGGAGGCGCAGACGCTCGCCAACGTCTACCAGGCGATCGAGGCCAACCACGAGATCGTCCCGGTGCTGAACAAGATCGACCTCCCCGCCGCCGAGACGGAACGGGTGAAGCAGCAGATCGAGGACGTGATCGGCCTGGACGC
>DATHNI010000483.1:0-3569 GCA_035486135.1 Acetobacteraceae bacterium | reverse complement strand
GCGCGACCAGGTTGCGGCCGAAACGTGCCGCGCCCGGGCCAGCCTGGAGAAATTCGCGCGCGACACGTTCGGCAGTGCGGGACACGACGAGATCCGCCGCGCGCAGTTCGTGCTGGCCGAGGTGCCAGTGGCGGCGGTGCGCCAGCACCTGTACCGCCGCGAACCGCCGCCGCCGCTCGTCGATGAGCTGATCCGCACCACCTACCGCGCCGTCATGCGCGGCCACCGGCGGACGTAGCGCCGCGAACCGCGCTCCCCCCCGTCATTGCAGGCGAAGCGAAGCAATCCCCCGCGGGATACCTCACCCACCCACGCTGGAGATTGCTTCGCTTCGCTCGCAATGACTTCGGTTGGCAGACGCACCGCTCGCAATGACCGCGGTTGGCAGACGCTTCGCTTGCAACGACTGCGGCTGGTGGACGCACCGACCCTCGGCATCGCGCGCGCAGGAACACCGGCAGCGGCGACGGGGCTTGCCCGTGCGCCCGCGACCTCGTTCAATCGCTTGAGCCGATGGGGGCAAGTCCGCCATCGACGCCAGGCGACGCATCGGGAGGAAACGCCATGCAGTTCAGCTTCACTGCGGAGCAGGAGGAGTTCCGCTCGGTGCTGCGGCGGTTTTTGGAGGACAAGTCGCCGCCGACGGTGGTGCGGCGGCTGATGGAAACCGAAGCAGGGTGGGACCGCGCGAGCTGGCGCGACCTCAACCAGCAGCTCGGCCTGAGTGCGGTGCACATTCCGGAGGCGTATGGCGGCCAGGGGTTCGGCTTCGTCGAGCTGGGCATCGTGCTGGAGGAGATGGGGCGCGCCCTGCTATGCGCTCCGTTTTTCGCCTCGACCGTGCTGGCCGCGACCGCGATCATGAATGCCGGTACCGAGGCGCAGAAGCGCGCGCTGCTGCCGCCGATCGCCGACGCCGACTGCATCGCCACGCTGGCGTTCACCGAGCCGAACGGACGCTGGGACACCAGCGGGGTCGAAACGACGGCGACACCGGACGGGGGGAAGTTCCTGCTCGACGGCGTCAAGAGCTTCGTGCTCGACGGCCATACGGCGGACCTGATCGTCGTGCTGGCGCGCCGCCCGGGTTCAAACGGCGATGATGGGCTCTCGTTCTTTACCGTGCGCGGCGATGCACCCGGCCTGACGCGCCGTGCGTTGAAAGTGGTGGACCCGACCCGGAAGCAGGCGCGGCTGGATTTTGCCTCGGTCGAGGCGGAGCTGCTGGGCGAGGAGGGCGGCGGCGCGGGGCCGTTCGCGAGGACGATGACGCAGGCCGCGGTGTGCCTGGCCAACGAGATGGTCGGCGGCGCGGAGCGGTTGCGGCAGTCGGCGCTGGACTATGCGAATCTGCGGGTGCAGTTCGGCCGCAGCATCGCCTCGTTCCAGTCGATGAAGCACAAGCAGGCCGACATGCTGGTCGATGTCGAGCTTGCCAAGTCGGCCGCGTACTATGCCGCCGCTGCGGCCGCCGACGATGATCCCGAATTGCCGGCGGTGGCGTCACTGGCGAAGGCGTGCGCGGCGGATGCCTACATGCAGACGGCGATCCACACCATCCAGATCCATGGCGGCATCGGCTTCACCTGGGACAACGACACGCATCTTTGGTTCAAGCGCGCGAAGAGTTCCGAGGTGTTCCTTGGCGATCCCACCTGGCATCGCGAGTTGATGATGCGCGCATGGAACGTCTGAACAGTCGCTGAAATACTCCCCCTCCCCTTGAGGGAGGGGGTTGGGGGGAGGGGTCCGTGCCACGACGAACCCCTCCCCCCCCGACCCCATCCCACAAGGGGAGGGGGGGTTCCGAGTGGAGGGGTTAAGCATGACCGAACCAACCGAAGCCTCCGTCCGCGCCGAGGTGCGCGCCTGGCTCGAGGCGAACTGGAACGTCGATCACGGCTTGGTGGAGTGGCGCAACAAGCTGATTGATTCCGGCTGGGGTGTGCCAAGCTGGCCGAAGGACTGGTTCGGCCGTGCGCTGCCTCAGGCGCTCGAGGCGGTGGTCGAGGAGGAGATGCAGCGTGTCGGAGCCGTCGGGGTTGCCAAGACCGGCATTCGCCGCCTCGCCGCGGCGACATTGCTGGTGCACGGGAGTCCGGCGCAGAAAGAAAAGTTCCTGCGCCGCAGCCTGACCGGCGAGGACACCTGGTGCCAATTGTTCAGCGAGCCGGGCAGCGGATCGGACCTCGCAGGCGCCACGACGCGGGCGGAGTTCAAGGGCAATCGCTGGGTGATCAATGGGCAGAAGGTGTGGA
This sequence comes from Acetobacteraceae bacterium, assembly GCA_035486135.1. Lineage (GTDB taxonomy): Bacteria > Pseudomonadota > Alphaproteobacteria > Acetobacterales > Acetobacteraceae > JASHVB01. The sequence continues at coordinate 1,311 of DATHNI010000483.1, read as the reverse complement.
CCACCAGCGCGCATCACGCGGATTGGGGACTGTTGCTTGCGCGCACCGATGTCAACGTGCCGAAGCATCAGGGACTGTCGTATTTCGTGCTGGAGATCCGCCAGCCAGGAGTCGAGGTGCGCCCGCTGCGGCAGATGAACGGCCACGCATCGTTCAACCAGGTATTCTTCACGGATGCCGAGGTGCCGCCGGAGATGCTGGTGTCCGAGGTGGGTCGCGGCTGGGCTGTGGCGACGACGACCTTGATGCATGAACGGCGCGGCGCGGATGGCATCAGCCGTTGGGGGCAGTCAACCGGCCGACAGGGACGGATCTATGACGAGGAGCGGGCGGAGAACGCCACCGTCATGGAGCCGTACAAGTGGTATCCGCAGCGCGCCGGCCGGGTCGATCTGGTGGTGGAACAGGCAAAGGCGACCGGCCGCAACACAGACCCGGTGGTGCGGCAGGAGATCGCCAAGCTGCTGACGATGTCGAAGGCCGCGGAATGGACCGCGCGGCGTGCCCGGGCCGCACAGATGCAGGGGCGGCCGCAGGGACCGGAGGGATCGCTGGGCAAGCTGGTGTCGAGCCACGTGGCGCGCGCCGCGGCGCGGGTTCACACGATGCTGCTGGGCGCGGATGCGATGCTGACCGGCGAGGACAGCCCGATGAACGGATTGCTCGCCGAGATCCTGGTGTCGGTGCCGGCGGGTTCGATCGCCGGCGGGACGGACGAGATCCAGCGCAACATCATTTCCGAGCGCGTGCTTGGTATGCCGAAGGAGCCGCGCACGGATAATGACCGGCCGTTCCGGGATGTGCCGAAGAATCTGGTGGTGTGATACCAGCCCGCCAAACGGCTGACACATCGACGTGCCCTTCCCGTCATGGCGGGCGAAGCCTCGCCATCCACGACTTTGCAGCCCGGTGCAGGAATAAGTCGTGGATGCCGACCTTCGTCGGCATGACGTTGAGCCTGACGCTCGAGTTGGGTGGCCGACGAAACCAACCAGAGAGACGCACCCCTACTCCGCCGCCTGCGCCACCTTCTCCGCCCCACCCATATACCGCACGCTGACCGGCTGCCCCGTTTCGAACGGGCTCTTCAGATCGAACTCCTTCGCCATCTCGCGCACCGCGGGGAACACCTCCTCCCCCAACAGCCGGATGCAGGTCTTCGCATCGGCGTGCGACACCGTTCCGTCATTGCCCCAGAACGCGAAGATGCCGGGCCGCGTTTGCTCCAGCAGCACGCGCAGTTTGGCGATCACCTGCTTGGGCGTGCCGGCGATGATCATCATCTCCTGCAACTGACCTTCCAGTGCCGGA
>DATHNI010000482.1:0-5888 GCA_035486135.1 Acetobacteraceae bacterium | reverse complement strand
GATCCTTGGGTTCACCGACCTGACATCGGAAGAACGCGCGACGATGCGCCCGGTGCGGCAGCGCCTGGTGCGCACGCATCCGGCGACCGGGGTGAAGTCGCTCTACCTCGCGTCGCATATCGGCACGATCATCGGCTGGCCAGTGCCGGAGGCGCGCGCCTTCATCCGCGACCTGACAGAGCACGCGACGCAACGCCAGTACGTTTACGCGCACCAGTGGCGTCAGCATGACCTGGTGATGTGGGACAACCGCGTCACCATGCATCGCGTGCGCCGCTACGACAACGCATTGCCGCGCGACATGCGCCGCACCACGGTCGCCGGAACGGAGATGACCGCGGTCCAGGCCAGTATCGCCGCCGAATAACGCACCGGAGAAACTCGCCGTGACGATCAGCATCCGACAGATCATTCCCACGTTCGCCGGCGAGGTGTCCGGTGTCGATATCACGCAGCCGGTCGATGCCGGCACGGTGGCAGCGATCGAGGCGGGCATGGATCGCCATGCGGTGCTGGTGTTCCGCGGCCAGGCCCTTACCGACGATCAGCAACGCGCGTTCACCCGCAATTTCGGCGCGCTGGAGCAAGCGCCGGGTGGCCACGTGGCGAAGGCGCATGAACGGCGGCTGCCGCTGGATATGCAGGACGCGGGGAACCTGGACAAGGAGCAAAAGGTATTCGCGCGCGACGACCGCCGGCGCATGTTCAACCTTGGCAACCGGCTGTGGCACTCGGACAGTTCGTATCGCGCGGTGCCGGCGAAGTATTCGCTGCTGTCCGGACGCATCGTGGTGGACAAAGGCGGGCATACGGAATTTGCCGATATGCGCGCGGCGTACGATGCGCTGGATGACGCAACCAAGGCGGAGATCGAGGACCTGGTGTGCGAGCATTCGCTGATGTTTTCGCGCGGGGTGTTGGGGTTCGAGGTCGCCGAGGAGGAACGCGCGATGTTCCGTCCGGTGCGCCAGCGGCTGGTGCGCACGCATCCGGTGACGGGGCGGAAATCGCTGTTCCTGTCAGCGCATGCCGGTTCGATCATCGGCTGGCCGGTGCCCGAAGCACGCGCGTTCCTGCGCGATTTGCTGGAGCATGCGACGCAGCCGGAATTCGTCTATTCGCACAAGTGGCGGCAGTTCGACCTGGTGATGTGGGACAATCGCCAGACGATGCATCGGGTGACGCGATTCGACGAGAGCCAGGTGCGCGACATGCGACGCACCACCGTCGCCGGCGACGCGATGACCGTTGCGCAGGCGGCGTAACACCTCTCCCGCTACGCCGGAGAGGTCGAGGGCGCGAAGCGCACGAGGGTGAGGGTGATCGGGTCGCCCCGAACCCAGTCCACTGCGCGAAGTATGACTGTGTGCGTCACGCAGCACCCTCACCCGCGTCGCTACGCTCCGCGACCTCTCCCGCGTAGCGGGAGAGGTTTATTTCCAGCTACGCCTCGGCGATACGCCCGCTTGCCTCGCGCTGCGCCGCCCCGTCGGGCGCTTCCTCGTCAACCGTCATCGCGCGGCCATGCGTTTCCACGCCAAGCAGTGTGAATGACAGCCCGACCAGCACCATGCCGAACGCGAGGAACAGGAAGGCGGGCAGCACCGCATCCGCGGTCGCTTTCGGTGACACCAGATTGCCGGTGCCGGCGATCAACGCGAGGCTCAGCGGACCAAGGATCTTGCCGACGCCGTTTGCGGCCTGGCCAAGCCCGGACGAACGCGCTCCCATGCGGACTCCGAACAACTCGACGGTGTACGGCGCAAGGTTCGAGAACCCGCCGTCGATCCCGAATGTGGAGCAACACAGCAGCACCACCAGCAACGGCACGCCGCCGATGAACACCTGGTTGAAATACGCTGCTGCGATCAGCGCGATCGCGGCACCGAAGCCAAACACCTGGCCGCAGCGGCGCCTTCCCATCAACGGCGACAAGAAGGTCACCAGCACCTTGCCTGTCACCCCTGCGCCGGCGACGAACACGAAATACTTCGCCGCCTGCGGCACCGGAATGTGCAGCAGCAAGGCCACAATCGTCGGGCCCCACAGATACACGCCGTACGCTGCCGTGGACGAGCCGCCCCAAATGATGACCGCATCCCAGAAACGGCGTGGCTGGCTGTACAATTCCGACAGGCGTCCAGAAGGTTGGGAGGCCGGCGGCATGGTTGGCAGCGGCACTTGTTCCAGCGGCAATCCGAGCTGGCGGGCTACCTGGGCGCGCGCTTCGGCGAAGCGACCTTTCGCGGTGAGCCAGCGCACCGACTCCGGCACGAAGATCGCGATCGCTATCCCCACGGGTACCGGCAATGCACCGAGCATCGCCACGCCTCGCCAGCCGAGCGCCGACAGCAGTGTCGCGGATGTCGCCGACGCCACCAACGTGCCCGCGGTGGCGAACACTACGTAGAAACTCGACAGCGACGTGCGATAGCGAGTCGGTGCCTGTTCGACCACGATCGTCAAACACGGCGTCACTGCCGCGGTGAGGCCGAAGCCTACGACGAAGCGCAGGACGGCGAACAAGCCCCAGGCGTGGTCGGGGACAAATCCGATCAGCCCGGCACCGATGCCGCAGATGAACGTGCCAAGCACGAGCTGGCGCTTGCGACCCCACGCATCCGACAGGCTGCCCCAGACGATCGCGCCGCAGATCGCGCCGAGGCCGCCGCTGTAGAGGATCACTGCGGACTGGCCATAGGTCAGTTGCCATTGCGGACCTAGCACGGCAACGAGGAATCCGACGACCAGGAAGTCGAAGAACTCCAGCACCGTGATCAGCGCGAGCAAGCTGAACACGAACCAATAACGGCGGTTGAGCCGGGCGGTGTCGAACAGCGACAACAAGGCTTCGGACGTTTGTCCGTTCATGGGGGCGCCTCCTCCTGGCGCCGTCGGTCGCGTTCGGGCCGAGCGGCGCCGTTATTGCGAAGCCAACGCAGTCTTGCGCCGTCTCGTGAAGGAGCAGCGCGTTCTTGGGCCCGTGGCCGGATACGTGGACCGGCGATCGGGCGACGGTCACGCCAGGAACGTAATCGAGATGCCAGGCGGCGGCAACAGGTCGTCGGATTGACAACGGCTTACGCATTGGCAAACCAGTGTTGCCGCAACAGGATTACGGAGCGCTTAGGATGTTGAAGGTCTGGGGACGCCGAAGTTCGTTCAACGTACAGAAGGTGATGTGGCTGGTGGACGAACTGGGGCTGGCGCACGAACACATCGACGCCGGCGGCAAGTTCGGTGGATTGGATGCCCCGGCCTTCCTGGCGATGAACCCGCACGGCAAGGTGCCGGTGATTGACGACGGCGGCACTGTCGTTTGGGAGTCGCACGCGATCCTGCGCTACCTCGCGGCACGTCATGGCGGTACGCGCTGGTGGCCGGTTGACGCCGCCCAGCGGTCGTTGGCGGACCGTTGGATGGACTGGTCGGCGACGACGCTGCAGCCGGATTTCCTGATGGGCGTGTTCTGGGGGTTCTATCGCACGCCGGAACCACAGCGCGACCTGCCGGCAATCCGTAAGAAAGTGGCAGCGTGCGCCTCGCATTTTCAATTGCTGGACCGGGTATTGGCGGATCGGCGCTACCTGCTGGGCGATGAGCTTACGTTGGCGGACATCCCGGCGGCGACCGCGCTGTATCGCTACTTCGGTCTGGACGTCGAACGGCCGGCCGTGCCGAACGTTGAAGCGTGGTACGGCCGCCTGCAGGCGAGACCGGCCTATCGCGCGCATGTCATGCTGCCATTCGACGAATTGCGCGGCCGGCTCGCGTATTGACACGGTCACGGCATGCCGAAGGTCTGTCGGGCGAGTTCCAGCAGCGCGCGCAAGTAGTCTTCGCCGGTTTCCGGAAAGGCCTCGGTGCCGATCCGCCGGCGGTAGTCGTGCGCAAGTTGGGCGAAGTCGCTGATATCGTCGGACTCTGCGAGCCAGTTGCAGATCGCGCCGTATTCCCGATACAGCGGCGAGGCTTGCAGGTGGCGCAGATCGTCGGCGAGTTTCTGCAGGCGTTGGGCGGCGGCAGCGCTTTGCTGATCCTCGGGGTTGGCATCGACCTTGCGCAGGCGCCATTCGGCCGCGGCTTCCAGGTCGGCAACTTCTTGCGGATCGGGGTCGGTCATTGGTTCAGCTCTTTCCGTTGCTGCATGGTGGTCCGTGGCAAAGCCAGAAAGTAGATTCACCACAAAGGCACGAGGGCACAAAGTTCATGACAAATAATGTACCTTTGTGCCTTTGTGTCTTTGTGGTGAATCTGCTTGCTTGCTTTGCCGCACACCGCACCGCCGCTACGCGTCAATCGATGTCGGGCACCTGCCGGAACAGTGCCTCCCAAACTGAACCATTGCGGAAGAACACTGGCGGCTGGCCGATCGGCGACGGCACCGTGACGCGCGCACCGCCTTGATAGGTCGTTTTGCTCCATAAATGGGTCCAGGCCACGCCAGCCGGCAGGTGTACGCACCAGTTGGTTAACCCCGCCGCGTGCACCGGCGCCACCAGCAGATCGGGCCCATAAAGATATTGGTCCTGGATCGTGTAGCCGGCTGGATCGTCAGGAAACTCCAGGAACAGCGGACGTTGCAGCGGCAGGCCATGCGTCTCCGCCTGCGCTGACAGGGCACGCAAGTACGGTGCCAGGTGGCACCAGATACGGGTGAAACGGGCGAAATGCGCCAGCACCTCCGGCGACTGATCGATCTGCAGGTTGTCGTGCGGGCGATTGCCTTCATGCGTGCGCATCACCGGCGTGAAGGCGGCCATCTCGGTCCAACGCTGCAACAACTCCGCGGTGCGCACGTTGCCGAACAGACTGGTGTAGCCGCCGATGTCGCTGTGGTGATAGGCGTTGCCCAGCAACCCGCTCGACAGCGCACCACAGATGACGCTTGGCAGGCCGTCGTGCCGCGAAAAATCGACACACTGGTCGCCGGCCCATAGCAAGGGACAGAAACGCTGAACGCCGGTGAAGCCGGCGCGCATGAAGAACAGCGCGTCGCCGCTGCGTCCGGCCCGGGCGATCGCGCCGGCATTCACCTCCGCCCAGATGGCCGGCCATGCGTTGTGCATCAGCCTGGCATCCACGCCGTTCGCGAGGCACGCGTCGATCGGCAGGTATTCGCCAAAATCCGCCATCCAGCCGGACAGACCGAGTTCCAGCATGTTGCCGCACAGGATTCGCGTGGCGAACCAGTCGCGCGCTTCCGGATGGGTGAAATCCACCACGCCGCAGTCGAATTCTCCGAAGTCCACGCGGTAGGTATCGCCCGTCGCATTGCGCGCCAGCAGGCCGCTCGCTTCGGCCTCGCGGAACAACGTGCCGTCGGTGCAGAGATAGGGGTTGGCATAGCCCATGAACCGGATGCCGCGCGCATGCAGATCGGCGATGCGTTGTGGCAGATCCGGATAGCGCTCCGGATTCCAACGCCAGTCCCAGAACAGGCGGGTGCCGAACGATGTGTTCCGCACACCCGCCCAGTCCTCGCACCACAACGCCGAGACCCGCGCGCCGGCGGCCAGGTAGGCTTCCAACCTGGCGAAACTCTCGGCGCCGGCTTTCAACCCGATAATGGCGCCGTTGTACAGCCAGTCCGGCAGACGTGGCTGCCGGCCGAAGCGGGCGGAGACGCGTTCCATCAACGCGGGGAAATCGGACGCTGCATGAAATTCAAGCCGTTCCGGCGCGGCCCAGATTTCCAGTTCATGGAACGCATCGTGGCGGAAATCGAATGCGCTGTAGGCCGTGGTTTCCACATGTGCGGCATAGCGGCGCGACGAAACAAAACTCGGCTGCGGGTAGTTGGTGGTGTAGTAGTCGCCACCGGCGTGGCCGTTCACGTCCGCCTGGAAGGTGATGGGGCTGGTCTTGTCGCGGCCGACACCAGGCTC
>DATHNI010000481.1:0-4929 GCA_035486135.1 Acetobacteraceae bacterium | reverse complement strand
GCATGGGGTTGAAGGTTTCATGGTTGGGATGGTTGGAAGTGGAATTAGGATTGGGGAGGGAATGATACTCCCCCTCCTCCAATCCCTCCCTCCCCAATCCTCCAATACCGCATCAATCGGCGGTCATCTGCTTGATCGTCTCGTCCTTGCCGTTTTTCATCACGTTGATGTCGATCGGCACAGTGGCGGTGTTGCTCTTGAACTCCAGCGGGATCAGCCCGTGGAACGAGCGGATCTGCAGCAGCGTGTCGCGCATGGTTTCGCCGGTGACCGGCTTGCCCTCGGCCAGCACCTTGTCCAGCGTCGTCAGCAATATCTGCGTCGCGTTGTAGTACTGCCGCACGAAGAACTCCATCGGCACCCCGAACTTCTGCTGGAACTCGGTCGCCAGCTCGGGCGGCGCGTCGATGCGAACCTGGGTATGCACAATCCCGTCGGACGACGGATCGGCCACCAGCGCCGGATCCTGCAGGAACGTGGTGCCCGCCACGGTGAAGTGCAGATTGAGTTGGTGATACTGCTGCGCCATCTGCAGCGGTGCCGCGGTGATGGAAACCAGCATGACCTGCGGCTGCGCGTCGGCCAGCTTCAGCAAGGCTGGCCGGAAATCCGTCTGGCCGAACTGCGTCGGCTCCTGCGCCACGATACTGCCGCCGGCCTTCGGGAACTCCTCGAGATAGTCGTCGCGGCCGGAGATGCCGGCGGCGTCGTTTTCGAACAGGATGGCCGCCTTCGTCTTGCCTTCGCTGGCCAGGTATTTCGACAGCACCTTGATTTCGTCGCCGATCGTCGGGAGTGTATTGATCAGGTAGGGTGACGCGGTCGCCAGCTTGTCCGCCTGCGCGCCCGCGTTGACCATCAGCACCTTCTTGCGCGTTGCCAGCGGCGCCATCGCCAGGCTCGGGCCGGAATACGCGGTGAAGATGACCGGCAAATGCTCCAGATCGACCATCTTGTTGAAGCTCAGCACGGACTGGTCGGGCTTGGCCTGGTTGTCCTCGAACTGCACCTCGATCTTGTTGCCGCGCACGCCGCCCTTGGCGTTGGCCTGGTCGATGGCGAACTGGATGCCGCGCATCTGCTGCGTGCCGATCAACCCGCCCGGGCCGGTCAACGGCAGGATCGCACCGAAACGAATGGTGTCGGCCGACGCGGCGCTGCACGCGAGGATCGCAGCCGCCAGCACAACAGCCATTCGGATCATCCGGATCATGACGTTTCCCCTTGCTCCCGCATCTCGCTTAGGCGGCGGATTCCAGCCGGTCAAGCGCGGCCGGTTGCCCGCGCGGACCGGCTTGGCTAGCGTCTCGTTGCGTTGGCTGCGAGGAATGTTGGATCGATGAGCAAGCACGTGGTGGCGACGGTCGCGGAGATCCCGCCGGGACAGAGGAAGCTGGTGACGGTGCGTGGCCGGCCGATCGCGGTGTTCAATCTCGGGGGCGAGTTCTTCGGCCTGTTCAACCGCTGCCCGCACCAGGGCGGCCCGATGTGCGAGGGCGTGCTCACCGGGCTGATCGAATCCGACGACCCCGGCCGCTACCAGTATTCGCGTGCCGGGGAAATCCTCCGTTGCCCCTGGCATGGCTGGGAATTCGACGTGCGCACCGGGCAATCCTTCTGCGATCCGTCGAAGATCAGCGTGCGCAGCTACCCGATGGAGGTGGCGCCCGGCCAGAGCGTCGTGCAGGGGCCGTACGTGGCCGAGACGATACCGGTAACGGTAGAAGAACAATACGTGGTCGTCGACATGTGAGCGGCCACCCGCGCGTCAAACCGCGCCCCTGCTTTACCGGATGCTAACCTTGCCGGCTGTCTAATCCTCCGCGTCGCGGGGACAGGTGGCAGGCTTGGGCACATCACAGGACGAACTGGGCGAGCTGGTGCGGGCGGTGGTGCAGGCCGAGCTCGGTGTCGCGATCGATGGGCTGCGGCAGTTCGTCGATCGCCGCGTCTCGGAGCTGTCGGTGGAAATCCACGGCGCCACGCAATTGCTCGATTTCAGCGAGGCGAACCTGACCGGCCACCTCACCCGCATCCAGCAGGAGATCGGGCGGGTGATCGCCGCACCGGCGTTCGCGACGCGCACCAGCGGCCTGGAGCTAGAGGCCGTGGTGCAGGCGACCGAGCAAGCCGCCAACCAGATCATGGAAGCGGCCGAGGCGATCGGCACCTGGATCGAGCAGGCACGCGAGGATCCGGCCGCGATCGAGGCCATCACCGAACGGCTCAACGCGATATTCGAGGCGTGCACCTTCCAGGACCTCACCGGCCAGCGTATCCGCCGGGCGATCGAGCATTTGCAGCGCGTCGAGGAAATGCTGGGCGGGCTGGCACCATCCGGCACCGACGCTGCGGAAGCCGCAATGGAGACGCAGGCAGCAGGGCCGAACCCGGATCTCGGGCAGAGCGAGGTGGACCGGATGTTCGGTTAGGTCTCGTCGCATCAAGCAGGCCGGGGCATCAAGCAGGCCGGGCGTCAAGCAGGCCTGGGCATCAAGCAGGCCGGGCACCAGGAGGTCCCTGCACCAGGAAGGCTGGGCACCAGGATGTCCGGTAGAAGCAGCGCATGGCAAAATCATGCTCGCATAATCGCAATATCAACATAATTGACTGCGCATTCTGCGGGATCCAATATTGCACAGCACGCGCTGATCACCCGTCTGTGCGAATTCCTGTCGCCATTGTTAAATTGCCTGAAATTTTCCTGATATCTTGAAATTTCCCTGATATTCGCACGTGTGTGAAGTTTCGCGGTGACGCGCGCCCTCTTAATTTCTCCAACCATACCCACATTCGCTGCGTGTCTGCTTGTGCAACCGACGATCGCCACATCGCACTTCCGGTATTCGTTGCAGACACGGGATGCGGGAAAGTACCTAACGCGTTGTGGGCCTGCTGTTGATCTATGTCATCGCGACATGCCGACCGTTAATTGAGGATAGCCGCCAGGTGCATAGAGCATAAGCTGTCAACACGATGGAAGCTGCCATGCCACTTGATGCAATTTCCAATGTCCTGCCATTCCCCTCGCAGCATCTGTCGCGGCGGGACCGCGCGATGATCGGTGAATGGCGGTTGAGTGCCACGCCGCTTGGGGTTGCCAAGGTTGATGTCCGGGACGAGATGCCCGACGGCGATGCGCAACCGGTCGCCGACCGGATCACGATCCAGTTCAAGCGCGGGGTTGCTGATGGGCATATTGTCGTGATCCAGCGTGTCCCCGGCGACCGCGAATGGGTCACCCTCCTGCTTCGCGTGGAGCCGGACGGCACCATGACCCTGCCGATCGACTCCGGCGACCCGATTCGCCAGGACACGACGCTGCGAGCAGCGTTGAATGCGGTGCGCCCGGTGTTGCCCGATGAGGATTGCCGCCTGTTCGATTACCAGGCCGAGCGCCGGTCTGCCCGAGCGCGCCGCGACGGCCTCGAAGTCGGTGCCCTGGCGCGCGCAACCTGAATTCGGACCGCGCCGAGCCCGTCATGCCGACGGAGGTGGGCGGCGTCCGTGGGGCAACCGGTTCGCGGGCGGGTATTAGACTAACCCGCGTTGTCATTGACCTTCGCCGGCCATGACACAAGGGCGCGTGCCACGTTGGCCGTACGTCAGTAGTTTCGCGGGCTGGTATTCCGGCGGCTGATTACGCGGCGCGGGTCAGCCGCTTGACGAACGCCGACAGCCGATGCCGGCGCAGTTCACTGCGCGCCTTGGCGTCCGTCGTCATGTAGTTGAGTTGCAGGCTGTAGCGCTGCCCGGTGAACACCTTGTGGCCGTGCCAGGACTGCGGCGAATTGGGAAACACCAGAAGCGTGCCGTTCACCGGGGGCACCTCGACGGCGTAGTCCTCCAGGTCGTCGGGGCCACGCAGCAGGCGCAGGCAGCCGTCGTGCTGGCCCCAGGCATCGGCGGCCGGGTTCAGGTACAGCAGCACGGTGACGCGCTTGGCGGTGGAATCGCAATGGATGCGGCCGTCCCGCTCGGTGGTCCAGGCGCGCAGCGTCAGCATGGTGGGCGCATCCGCCAGGTCCAGCGCGAACTTCTGCGCGATCGCCTCGCGCAGCGCCTCACCCTCCAGCGCCGTCATCAGCGACCGCGCCACCGGACCCAGCGCGACGCCGGTCACCGGGAAGGAGCCCCGCTTGTCCAGCGGCGGCAGGTCGGCGACCACCGCACGCAAGGCGTCCGGCGGCACGAAATGCGGCACCACGACATGCGGGAACGGCTCACTCGCCACCGGCGTGTCGCGCAAAGCGTTGTAGTCGAGCAGGATCATGCGGTCTCCTGATGGGGGCGGCAGAGCAAGGCCTCGGCGAGGTCGACGAGGTCGTCGGGCCAGTACTCTTCCGGGCGCGGGCGCGCCACCCCCAGGCCTGCGTCGGGCCGGCAGGTGAGCACCGGCATCGACCAGCGGACCGGCCACGCGGCGCGGCCCTCGGCGGCGCCGAGCAAGGCGCCGGCGACCGCGGCGTTGGTGTCGGTATCGCCGCCTGCGCCAACCGTGCGGACCAGCGCCTCGACCGGGTCCGCGGTGGCGGCAAGGTGGAAGAACGCATTGCCCAGCGCGGTCAGCACCCAGCCCATCTGATGCTGGAAATCGGCCGGAGGCACACCGCCGGCGGCCCTGTCCAGCGTTGCGAGGACCGTCGCGCCGTCCTTGCCGGCGGCCGTCGCCGCGGCCCTTGCCGCTTGCTGCATCCCTGCGCGGCCGGCCCCCGCGATGCCGGCGGCGATCGCCGCGGCGTAGGCGCCACAAGCTGCGACGCAGGCGGGGTGAGGATGGCTCAGCGCCGAATCAGCCATGGCCGCCGCCGCCGCCGCCGCCGGGCTGCCGGCCCAGACGCCGATGGGCGCGACACGCATCAATGAGCCGTTGGACTGGCTGGCGTGGTCGGCGGCCGCGCGGGCGGCCTCGGCTTTCGCCGCCGGGGC
>DATHNI010000480.1:0-17740 GCA_035486135.1 Acetobacteraceae bacterium | reverse complement strand
CGATTACAGCGTCACCGGGTCGGGTCCGAACAATCTCGGCACGGCCGACATCGTCGGCGGCACTGGCTCGGGCGTGGTGCAGATCGCGGCGGGTCAGACCAGCGTGCAGATCGTCGTTGATGTGCTGGCCAACGCGCTCGGCTCACTGCCGGACGCGGAGTTGCAGGTCAGCGTGACGGCGACCGGCGGCGAGAGCGTGTTCGGCGGCAGCGCGGAGACGGAGATCGTCAATCCGACGCCGACCGCCGGCAACCCGGCCGAGGCACTGATCGAGCAATTGGCCGGCAACGGCCAGTTGAGCGGCGGCGGGACGGACTATGTGCTGAACCTGGGCACCCAGGTGCAGAACGGGTCCGATCTGTATGCCAATCTGGGGATCGAGAACGGCGCGACGGTGCCGGCCGACGATCTGTCCGGCCAGTTCACGATCACCAACTTCGAAAACTTCCTCAACACCGGCTTCGTTCCGTTCAGCAACGTTGCGCCGGGTGCGGCCGACACCGAGCCGGCGATCGAGTTGGGGACCGGGACGATCGGCGTCTACACCGAGACCGTCGTGCTCGATCCGACGGATACCAACAGCAGCGGGTATTCGCAGCCGCAGAACGACGTCACCCTGACGGTGACGGGTACCATCGTGCCGATGCCGCTGGCGCCGCCGCCGTCGATGCCCACCGCCACCGCATGGGGCGACGTGCATCTGACGACGTTCGATGGGCTGTACTATAACTTCCAGGCAGTCGGCGAATTCACCCTGGCGAAGTCCACGGTCGCCAACGACAGCTTCAACGTGCAGATCCGCACGACGCAGTACGATGGCTCCTCGGTCAGCGTCATCGACCAGGTGGCCGCCGGCATCGGCGCCAATGCGGTGACCTTCGGGACATCGTCAAGCCAGCCCGCGACGGTGCTGCTGAATGGCGGTGCGGCCAACTTCGTCAACGGCGTACTGACCCTGACGGACGGCACGGTGACGGAAGAGTCGCCCACCAGCTACGTGGTGAACTGGAACACCGGCGAGAGCCTGACCGTCAACGTGTCCGGCAGCTACATCAACACCACCGTTGCGCTGGCGACGCAGGACGAGAACGGCCACGTCGAGGGCCTGCTGGGCTACGATAACGGGGTCAACAACGACTTCGCGCCGATCGTCAGCGGGACGACGATCACCACCACCCAGCTTTATTATGGCAGCGGCGATCCTGGTGTTGCCGACAGCCTCGCCGACTACTGGCGCGTCGCCCAGGCGAACTCGCTGCTGTATTACGCGCCGGGCACGCATACCAGCGACTACACGAACAATGGCTTCCCGGCTGATGCGTTCAGCTTCCAGAGCCTGCCGACGGCGTTGCAGCAGGAAGGCCTGCAGGAGGCGGTGCAGGCGGGCATCACCGATCCGCAACTGCAACAGGCGGCGGCGCTCGACTACGTCGTCACCGGCAATCCGGACATCGTCACCGGCGGCGCGAACGTGCAGCAGCAGGGCATCACCACGACCGACTCCAGTGAGACGGGCGCCGTGGTGACGCCGGCTCTGGGCGTGTCGGCCAACAACGCGGCCCTGGTCGAGCCGGCCAGCGGCAACCTGGACGTCGGCTTCACGGTCTATCTGACCGAGGCGGAAGCGCAGGCCAGCACGGTGGACTGGACGGTCGATGCGCCGAATTCCGGCTACCTCAATGCGAGCGACTTCGCGGGCGACATCCTGCCGAGCGGTTCGGTCATCATCGCCGCCGGCAGCACGAGCGCGAACTTCAGCGTCGAGCTGAACGCCGGCGTGCTGGCGGCTCTGCCGAGCAGTGACCTGCAAGTGGTGATAACGCCGACGGGGACCGAGGCGGTGTTCGCGCCGTCGGCGCAGACCACCATCGTCAACAACCAGGTCGAACCGGGCACGCCGTCGACGCCGGCGATCGCCCTGCTGTCGGGCGAAGGCACGCTGACGCAGATCGGCAACGACTACACGCTCGAATTGGGGTCGGTGCCGCTCGGGGGAACCGTGGAGGCGCTGTCGCTGGCGATCGAGAACGCGGCGACGGTGGGCAGCGACAGTCTGGCCGGATCGCTGGCGGCGACCAGCATTCCGGGCTTCACGGTCAGCGGCACCGGGCCGTTGCCGGTGATCGCGGCGGGCAACAGCTACCAGGGTCTGCATGTCGCGGTGAACACCGGCGAGGCCGGCGACTTCTCTGAAACGATCACCTTCACACCGGAGGACCAGAACGCGTCCGGCTACTCCGCGGCAGATGCCCCGATCACGCTGACGATCGACGACACGGTGTCGAGCATCTACGCCTCGGCCAGTCCCGTGACGCCGAACCCGGTGAATTTCGGCATCGTGCATGTGGGCGCCAGCGTCACGCACGCGCTGAGCGTGACCAATACCGCCCCGACCGCCGGCAATCCGGAGGACCTGGACGGCAGCATCGGGTCGGCGACGGGTGCGGCGATCACCAATGGTGGATCGTTCAGCGGCCTGGGTGCTGGTGTGACCAACTCCAGCAGCCTGGTCGTCGGCCTGTCGACCGCGACCAGCGGCGTGGAGAGCGGCACCGCGATCGTCAGCCTGGAGTCCGACGGCACCAGCATCGACAGCAACGGGATCACGCCGCTGCCGTCGCAGACGATCGACGTGTATGGCACAGTAAACAACTACGCCACGGCGGCGATCAGCGAGATTTCCGGCGCCGGCACGCTGACGCAGGCCAGCAACGCTTACACCATCAACCTCGGCACATTGACGGCGGGCAGCCTGCCGGTCGCCATCGGCCTGGGGATCAGCAACACCGCGACGGGCCTGGCCGACGTCCTGTCGGGCAGCTTCGCCATCACCAACAGCAGCGGCGCGTTCATCAACAACGCGGACTCGGCCTTCGCCGGTATCGTGGCGGGCCAGTTGGACATCGGCCCGACGGTCACGCTGACGGCGGCGAGCAACGGGGCCTTCAGCGAGACCATCACCCTGTTCGGCACCGGCAGCAACGCCGACTACAGCGGCACGCTGGCAGCGGAGACGGTCACCATCGTGGGATCGGTGACCCAGTTCATCACGCTGACCACCGGTGCCGACATCGTCAACGGCGCCAACAACGTCACGATCGTTGCAGCGACCAACACGTTGTCGGGCGGCGACAAGATCAATGGCGGCAGCGGGACGAACACGCTGGAGTTGGTGGGTGGCGGCAACTTCAACCTGGCGTCGCCGACCACTCTGACCAACATCCAGGTGGTGGACGCGACGGAAGGCCAGGGGCCGGCGGAGCAGACGATCTTCCTGCGCAACGGGACGGACCTGACGCTGAACCTGGCGTCGGCTGCGACCAATCCGTCGTCGGCCGGGGTGGTGGTTCACGGCGCCAATAACGACGACACGATCAACCTCGGTGCGGGCAACGACGCGGTCCAACTCGGGGGTACCGGCGAAACCGTCAATGGCGGCAGCGGCTTTGACATCTACTACGTGACGGATGTCACGATCGGCGGGACGATCGCCGGCGGCAGCGGGACGAACCGGCTGGAAGTGCAAGGCGGCGGCACGGCGGTTATGGGTGCCGACATCACCGGCGTCCAGGACGTGTTCCTGCTGAACGCGGGCACCAGCTACAACTTCACCGCCAATGCCACGTCAGGGATGGCGATCCACGCCAGCGCAGACAGCGACACCATCACGGTCGGCAGTGCCAGCCAGAGCGTGTATGCCTCCTCCGGTCCCCTGCACATCTTCGCGACCGCGGCCAACGCGGGCGTCGCGGTGCGGGGCGCCAACGGCAACACCACCTTGGAAGTCACCACCGGCGGCACGATCACACCCAACAGCGCGGACTGGGGCGTCACGTTATTGCTCGATGCGGCAAGCACGGTGTTCTTGCCGGCCAGCGAGATCGCCATCGACGGCAGCGCCGGAAACGATGTGTTCGTGGCTACATCCAACCTGCGAGGCGACCTGCTGCTCAATGGCGGCGGCGGGACGAACACGCTGGCGCTGGTGGGCGGCGGCAGCTTCAACCTGGCGACGCCTGAGACGCTGACCAACATCCAGGTGGTGGATGCGACCGAAGGCCAAGGGGCGGCGGAGCAGACGATCTTCCTGCGCAACGGGACGGATCTGACGCTGAACCTGGCGTCGGCCGCGACCAATCCGCGGTCGGCCGGGGCGGTGGTGCACGGCGCCAACAACGACGACACGATCAACCTCGGCGCAGGCAACGACGCCGTCCAACTGGGTGGTACTGGCGAAACCGTCAATGGCGGCAGCGGCTTTGACATCTACTACGTGACGGATGTCACGATCGGGGGGACGATCGCCGGCGGCAGTGGGACAAACTGGCTGGAAGTGCAAGGCGGCGGCACTGCGGTCATGGGTGCCAACATCACCGGCATCCAGAACGTGTTCCTGCTGAACGCGGGCACCAGTTATAACTTCACCGCCAATGCCACGTCAGGGCTGGCGATCCACGCCAGCACGGACAGCGACACCATCACGGTCGGCAGTGCCAGCCAGAGCGTGTACACCTCCTCCGGTCCGCTGCGCATCCTCGCGACCGCGGCCAACGCGGGCGTCGCGGTGCTGGGCGCCATCGGCAACACGACGACGCTGGAGATCACCACCGGTGGCACGATCACACCCAACAGCGCGGACTGGGGTGTCACGTTATTGCTCGATGCGGCAAGCACGGTGGTCTTGCCGGCCTGTGAGATTGCCATCGACGGCAGCGCCGGAAACGATGTGTTCGTGGCTACATCCAACCTGCGCGGCGACCTGCAGCTCAACGGCGGCGGCGGGACGAACACGCTGGAGCTGGTAGGCGGCGGCAACTTCAACCTGGCCGCGCCCGAGACGTTTGCCAACATCCAGGTGGTGGACGCGACCGAAGGCCAGGCGGGAGCGAGACCCAGCATCTACCTGCGCAACGGGACGACCCTGACGGTGAACCTGGCGTCAGCCGCGACCAATCCGCAGTCGGCCGGGGCGGTCATTTACGGCGCCAACAACCACGACACGATCAACCTCGGGGCTGGCCTCGACACGGTGGTGATCGGCGGCGCCGGCGAGACCGTGAACGGGGGCAGCGGCAACGAGCTATTCGACGTGACCGCCGCGACGATTGGCGCGACCATCGCGGGTGGCAGCGGCACCAACACCATGGACGTGGCGGGCGGCGGCACCGTGGTGATGGGTGCCAGCGTCACCGGCATCCACTCGGTCTTCCTGGAAACCGCTGGCACCAGCTACGATTTCACCGCGAACGCCACGCAAGGCATGGTAATCCATGCCAGCGCGACGAACGACACGATCGTCGCGGGCAGCGCCAGCCAGACCGTGGCCGGATCGACCGGCAACCTGCTGGTGCAGGCGACCGCGGCCAATGCGGGCGTCTATGTGCGCGACGGCAGCGGCACCAACCAACTGGACATCACCACCGGCGGCGCGGCCGCACTGAACAGCGGCGACAACAACCTCACCGTATTGCTCAATGCGGCGAGCACCACGCTGACGATGAATCACATGGAATTCATCCATGCGGAGGGCAGCGGTGGGAGCGATGTGATCATCGCCGGGGCGGCAGGGCAGGTGCTGACCGGCGGCGGGGCGGGCGACACGCTGGAAGATGCCGGGCATTACGGGGTGACGTTCCAGGACACGATTGCCGGCATCGCGGGCGATACGCTGGCGGACTTCAGCAGGGTGGATACGATCGATCTTACCAACCTGAGCGTCGGGTCCGTGACGGGAACACCGCAATACACCGGCGGCTACGGCGCAGCGAGCTCCGGGGTGCTGGCGGTGACGACCGGCTCGGGCACGATCGATATCAGTATGTCGGGCCTGGCAGCCTCCGGGGTTTTCAGCGCCAACAACGACGGTCACGGGGGCACCGTGATTTCATACACCTGACGGTGCGGTGGGGTGGGCCCTGGTGGATGATACCGGGGCACCTGCTTCGATGAAGGTCGGGGCGGCAGGTACGACGCATTCGAGACGTAGTCTTTATGGCGCCTCGAATCAGACCCGGGTCAGCAGCTTTCCCGCATGTGGGTTTGCCACGACCTTGTTGCGCAGCACGCCGATGCCGGAGACGTCCAGTTCGATCGTGCTGCCGTCGGCCAGGAAGCGGCCCATTTCCAGGCCGCAGCAACCGCCCACCGTGCCGCCGGCGATGATCTCCCCGGGATGCAGCGTCTCGTTGCGTGAAATGAACGCGACGATTTGCTCGAAGCTGTGCAGCATCCCGGCGGTCGTGGTTTCCACCCACGTCTCGCCGTTGACCCGGACCGCGACAGCCAGCGCATAGGGATCGGCGATCTCATCCGCGGTGACGATCCAGGGGCCGATCGCATTGCCGGTGTCGAAGCTCTTCCCCTTGGTCGGACCGAGGCCGCCTTCCATCTCGCGCCGTTGCTGATCGCGCGCCGAGAAATCATTCATGATCGTGTAGCCGAAGATATGGTCGCGTGCCTTCGCCTCGGGGATATCGCTGCCGCCCTTGCCGATGACGATGGCGACTTCCAGCTCGAAATCCATCACCCCGCTGTATGCCGGCCACCGCACCACGGCGTCATGGCCGACCACGCTGAACCGGTTGCTGATGTACCAGATCGGCTGCGCGCGGTACACCTCGGGCACGCCCGGGTCCGGCAGCGCGCCGACGCTGCCGCCATCGAGCGCCGCTTTCAGCCGCTGCATGCCGAGCGGCGCGTTGCTGACATGCTGGGCGAACACAGAGCAATCGCGGAGTTGCGGCGGCACCGGCAAGGGCGCCAGCAGGCGCACCGTCGCAAGGTCCAGGGTGAAGGGCGCGATCGCCGGTTCGCCCAGCGGCAGGCGGCGCAACAATGCGAGGCCCACGTTACCGCTTTCGATCAGCGCCAGCATGCTGGACGGCGCGTGGTGATGCGAGTCGAGCAAGCGCGTGCAGGCCGCCGCGGCGTTGACGATCTGCCCTTGTTCCGGCAGCACGATGCCTAGCCTCGGACCGTCGGCCGTCTGGTATGTTGCCAGTTTCATGGTGCTTCCTCTCGGGCCAGATTTTAGCCCTCGGTGCGCGCCTTGACCATCCGCAGGGGGGCGTAGGTCAGCACGAGCCGGCCGTCCTGCTGCACCACGCGGTTACGGGTACGCACCAGGCCCCGGGTGGGGCGGCTGTTGCTGCGGCGGGATTCCACGACCTCGCATTCAACGTGGATGGTGTCGCCGGCGAAGGTGGGGCCCTCGACGTTCAGCTCCATGTGCAGGAAGGCGAAGCCGGTGTGCTGCATGGTCGCGTGCACCAGCAGGCCCTCCGCGAAGGAATACACCATCGCCGCGGGAACCACGCGCTGCTTGATGTCGCTCTCGTGCTGGAGGAATTCGAGGTTGGAGAACAGTACCTCGGTCATGCCGGTGACGCCGATGAAGGCGACGAGGTCGGCTTCGGTCAGGGTGCGGCCGATGGTGCGGAACTTGCGGCCGAGCGGCAGGTCTTCGAAATACAGGCCCAGCCCCAGCACTTCGTAGCCGTCGATTTCCGGCATGTCATGGCCTCCGATGGATTGCGTTCCCGCCCGGCGTATGTCGGCGACGATGCGGTGTTGAGATTGCGTGGTCGCCGGGGTCCTCGCAATGCCGCCAGCGAGCCGGCGCCGGAACAGCGTGGTTGGAAACGCTGCCGGCGACGGGGCGGCGACGGGCGTCATGGCCGCGGCGCCGCGGTGCGCTTCTGTTGCAGGCGCTGCCACTTGCGGTGCCAGCGGCGGGCGTGGCGGTTGGGGGATGGCGGCGTCTCACCGCCGTCTCGTTTCCCCGTGGGTGAGGCAGGATCGTCCGGCGCCACTGGTGCGTGGGGTTTTGGTTCCGGATTTTCTGCCGACAGCGCCGGTGCGGGATGGGCGGTGGCAAGGCCGTCAGGCGCATGGGGTTTTGTTTGCACCCGTGACGGCAGGGCGGACGGCGCCGTGGCCTCGGCGGTGGGCGCAGGTGCATGGGGTTTTGGTGGCGGAATCGCGGGCCCGGCCGGTGATGCCGTCGCGCCGCCGGGGACGGTGCCGGCGTGGCGTTCCGGTGCATGGGGTTTTATTTCCACTGCGGCGGGGGCGCCCGGGTCGGCGGCGCTGCGCACGGATGCATGGGGTTTTATTTCCGGTGCGGCGGGGGCACCCGGGCCGGCGGCGCTGGGCACTGGCGCATGGGGTTTTGGTGCGTGACCGGCGCGCGCGCTGGCCGGTCGTGTTGCCGACGCGGCCGGACGGCCAGAGGCTGGCTCGGGTGAGGCATGGAGTTTTGCATGTGCCCCGCAGGGCGCGGCTGCGAGGGCCATCGCAGCGGCCTGTCCGGCCAGGCCGGCTGCCGCCGGCTTGGGCTGGCCGCGACGCGCGGCCTGCCGTGCGCGGGCGATGGCCCGCCGCCACGGCGCAAGCGCCGCCGCGTCGGCACGTCGCATGGCGCGGTCCTCCGCGACCGTGATGCCGACGGTCGGGCGGTGTGGCGGTTCCAGTTCCGGTGGCATTTGGTCGAAGCGGGCGACGAGGTCCTCCGGCAGCCGGTCGAGGCAGTCGAAGATTGCCCGGGTCGCCCGGCCGCGGCGGCAGACGCTCATGATGTAGCAGGCGTGGGCGCGGTTGTAGGCGTCGGTGGCGTTGCTGGTGCGGGCGGTACGCAGGCGGGCGAGGCCCTCCGGCGTGCGCGGGCCGGTGCTGCGGCCGCCATGCATGCGGCAGCGTCGCTTGCCGTGGAGGGCGGGGGCGCGGCAGGGACAGCCGGCGCGGGTGCGGGCACCGCAGCGGGGGGCGAGGCCGAGGTCGGTGCTGCCGCGGCACTCGGTTGCGGGCGGAGCAGGAGCGAGGGGTGCGGGGGCGGCGGTGGTAGTGCACGCGAGGGAGGGTGGGGCAGGCATGGCAGCGCTCCTGATAGCCCGGGAGCGGCATGGTATCATTTCCTAGGACTGAATGCTACTGATTAGGTCGTCCGACTGGTGAGGGAGCCGCGGCAAAGTTCTCCGCATGCCTTCGCAGGATCGCCGCCGCGCGGGACCGTGGACGCAGACAGGCCGGCGCGGCGGGTGACTGGCTTATGTGTCGCCAGGCTGTGGTAGTGGGTCAGTAAGTGACGCACTACCCAGGCTATAGCGCGCTCGAAGCTGTGGCCCCTTTCGCCGATGCTGACGCGGGCAAATCCTGTCTCGTTGCGCAACGCCCGCGCCGCACGTCCAAGCGTGCGGCGCTTCCTGCAATGGCGCCAGCGGCACGGCTTGTCTCCGAGTGGTGCCGCCGAGGCGCTAGGCCAATGGCGCCGCTTGATCGCCTGCTACTCGAACAGGGAGAAGAAGATCCCGCGCGCCATATTGCTCGCCTGCAAGGGTTGGGAAGTCGATCAGGCGGCGTAGAGACCTCGCGCGCGGGCCTTCACCTTGATCAGCGACACCAGCAGGTCGAGCGTCGGCGTCGGCACGCCCACCAGGCGCGCCAGGTCCAGCGGCACGCTGTACAGCGCGTCGATCTCCATCGGCCGGCCGGCCTGCAGGTCCTGCAGGATGCTCGGCCGGTGCTGAAGATGCGTGTTGATGGCGGTGATCTGCGCCATGTCGAGATCGAGTGTGATGCCCATCGCGCGCGCCACCGCATCGGCCTCCGCCACCATGCGGGCAGAACAAGCGATCAGCGCGTGCTCTGTGTGGGTGGCGGCGACGGGGGTTTCGGTCAGCACGCACATCGGGCCGGCGCTGAGGTTGAATGCCAGCTTCTGCCAGATCAGCGTGCGGATGTTGCCGGCGACCGTCACCGGCAGGTGCGCGGCACGGAACGCGTCGGCGAGCGCGGTGATGCGCGAGGTCGTGGTACCGTCCGGCTCGCCGAACACGGTGCCGCGGCCGGCGCCGGTCAGCAGGCGCACCACCCCCGGCGAAGGGGTAGAGCACGCGGGCCAGAAGATGCCGCCGATGGCGCGGTCCGGTCCGACGGCGTTCCACAGCGCGCCGTCCGGATCGAGGCGCGGCAGCCGCCGCCCGTCCAGCGGACCGCCGTGGCGGTGGAAATACCACCAGGGGATGCCGTTCATCGGGAACGCCACCATCGTCCGGTCGTGCAGCAATGGGGCGATCACAGCAGCGACCTGCGGCAGCGACGGCGCCTTGACCGCGACGATCACCGCATCCTGCGGGCCCAGGTCGCGCGGGTCGTCGCTCGCGGGCAGGTGTACGGTGACCGACCCATCGGGGGTTTCGACGCGCAGGCCGTTGTCCCGGATCGCGACGAGATGAGCGCCGCGCGCCACCACCGACACCGTGGCGCCGCCCTGTGCCAGGAAGCCCGCCAGGTAGCCGCCGACCGAGCCGGCACCGAAGATGCAGATGCGCATGGCAGGCACTTACTCCCTCCCCCCTTGAGGGGGAGGGTTGGGGAGGGGGGAACGAACCGCTCGGTCGAAGCGCCTCGTTCCCCTCTCCCCGCTTGATCCGCTTCGCGGCTCAAGCCCCCTCAAGGGGGGAGGGAGCAGAAGCAGAACGGGCTCGCTACGCACGCCGGTCACGCCAGCAACTCCAGTGCTGCCCGCGACAGGGCCTGCACACCGTAGCCGATACAGCGCTCGTCCGGCTGGTAGGCGGAGTTATGCAGCTTGTCCTGGCGTCCCGGTTGCGACGACCCGACCCGCAGCTGGAAGCCCGGCACCAGGTCCAGCATCAGTGCGAGGTCCTCGCCGCCGAGGCTGGCTTGGCCTTGCTCGATCGCGTCGCCGCCGAACTGCTTGCGCACCGCGGCGACGGTGGGGTCCAGCACGCGGTCGTCGTTGCGCAGCATGGGGACGCCGCGGCGGTACTCCACTTCGCAGGCGACGCGCAGGCCCTCGCGCATGCCGGCGGACAGGCGCTTGATGGCGGCCTCGGCGGCGTCGCGAGCTTCCGGGTGCAGGGTGCGGACGGTGCCTTTGATGGCGCAGCTATCCGGGATGATGTTGTGGGTCGTGCCGCCCTGGATGCAGCCGACGGTCACGACCACCGGCATGGTCGGTGGTACCTCGCGCGACACCACGGTCTGCAACTGCGCGACCAGCAGGGCGGCCGCGACGATCGGGTCCACTGTGGTATGCGGGAACGCGGCGTGGCCGGACTTGCCGTGCACCACGATATCGAACCGATCCGCCGCCGCCAGGGCCGCGCCGCGCACGAACCCGAAATTGCCCACCGGCATGTCTGGGTGATTGTGGAAGCCCAGCGCGAGGTCGACCTTGGGGCCGTCCATCACGCCGTCGGCGATCATGGCGCGCATGCCGCCGACGCCTTCCTCGGCCGGCTGGAACACCAGCTTCACCGTGCCGGCGAGCTGCGGCGCGAGGTCGCGCAGCACCTCCGCCACGCCGAGCAAGGTGGTGGTGTGGATGTCGTGGCCGCAGGCATGCATCAGGCCGGGATAGGAGCTGGCGAACGGCAGGCCGCTGGTCTCCTGGATCGGCAGCGCGTCCATGTCGGCGCGGATAGCGAGGACCGGGCCGGGCCGGCCGCCCTCGATCAGCCCGACCACGCCGGTCTTGCCGATCTGGGTCTGGTGCGGGATGCCGAGCCGGGTCAGCTCGCGGGCAACGATGCCGGCGGTGCGGACTTCCTCGAAGCCGAGCTCCGGATGGGCGTGGATGTCCCGGCGGATCTCGATCAGTTGGGCTTCGATCCGCTCGGTGAGCTCGCGGATGGCGGTGGTGGGGTCGTTGGGGAGGTTCTGGGGCATGGGGCTTCCGGGGTTTTCGCGGTGCACCACGCATCATGTTAGCGCGAGCAGCGCAGTGCAAGGCGGGTGAGCGCGAGGGCCGGGGCAATCGCATTTGGGCGGACAGGAGGATAACGGACGGCTAGCGGCGTGCCCCGCAAGGTCTGTGCGGCGCGCTCTGCTGCAAGCTTTCAACACGGAGAGCGCGGAGGACCACGGAGCGCCACGGAGCCTCGCCGCTCGTAGCTGCGTGCTTCGGCCCGGAATTCGAAAATAATGCATGATGCCCGGGGCATTGGCCGCAGCGCGCCTCGCTGGGAAAGTCTCTCCGTGCTGCTCCGTGGTTCTTCGTGCTCTCCGTGTTAGATGCTTGCAGCAGAACGATCCGCACAGACCTTGGGCTGACCCCCGAAGAGGGACTTACCGCAAATGCGATTGCCCTGGCGCGAGGGCAGAGCCCTGGCCGCCGCGCGCGTTTGCACGCCAATCCGCAGGCGCCTATATCGGCGCTGCTCATGTCCGCCGATCCCATCCGTGCCCGCAGGATCCGCACAGTCGCGACCGTGGCTGGCCTGTGCCTGGCAGTGGGCGTGATGACGACCCTGGTGTCCTACTCCGTCACGCTATACCGCCTGTTCTGCCAGGCCACCGGCGCCCTCGGCACCACCGAGCGCGCGGCATCCGACGATGCCACCCAGTCGGCCCGCACAGTCACAGTCTCCTTCAACACCGATGTCGCCCCGGGCATGCCGTGGCGCTTCGTTCCGGTACAGCGCAGCGTCACCGTGCATCTCGGCGAGGAGGCGCTGGTCTTCTTCGAAGCGGAGAACCAGTCGGATCACCCCATCGTCGGCCACGCCACGTTCAACGTGAGCCCCGGCAAGGTCGGCCTCTACTTCAAGAAGATCCAATGCTTCTGCTTCACCGAGGAACGCCTCGGCGCGCACCAGAAGGTGGAGATGCCGGTCGATTTCTTCGTCGATCCCCGCATGGAGACCGACGCCGACGCCCGGGACGTGCACGACATCACGCTGTCCTACACATTCTTCGAATCCCGCCAGCCGGCCGGCGCCCAGGACCTCGCGCGGTTCGAGAACCGCCCGCCCGACTCGGCCGCCGGACGCACCCTGTTCGCGACAGTCTGTAGCGCCTGCCATGCCGCCGACCAGAACAAGGTCGGCCCGATGTTGGATGGCGTGGTGGGACGACGGGCCGGCAGCGTGCCCGGCTACCCCTACTCGACGGCGCTGGCGCAGGCCGGCATCACCTGGGACGCCGACTCGCTGGACAAGTGGCTGGCCGGCCCGCAGCATTTCATTCCGGGCGCGGAGATGCCGTTCAGCCTGCCCGATGCGGTGCGCCGGCGCGACGTGATCGCCTACCTGGAGACGCTGAAGCCGGCACGCACGACCGGCCAGGCCGCCGTCCCGGCGAGTGCGACCGGCCAGGTCGCCATCCCGGCGAGTGCGACCGGCCAAGCCGCCGTCCCGGCGAGTGCGACCGGCCAGGCCGCCATCCCGGTGAAAGCGACCGGGCAGGCCACCGTCCCGGCGAGCGCGCACCCGGGGTAACCGCCGGATCGGATGGGAGGGCTGCCATGGACGCCTTGCCGCAACTGGGCCTGACGCTGGGCCGTGAGGAACGGCTCCGGATCCGCTCGGGCGGCTTCACCGGGAACACCGTGGGACTGGCACCCGGCAACGTGCAGGCAAACCTCGTGATCCTGCCGCAGGCGCTGGCACACGACTTCCTGCGCTTCGCCCAGGCCAACCCCAAGCCCTGCCCGATCCTCGCGGTCTCCGAGCCAGGCGATCCCCTGCTCCCCACCCTCGGGCACGACGTCGATCTGCGGGCGGATCTGCCGCGCTACCGGGTCTGGCGGCACGGCGAACTGGTCGAGGAACCGGCCGACATCCGCCACCTGTGGCGTGACGACCTCGTCGGCTTCGCCATCGGCTGTTCGTTCTCCTTCGAAGCGGCGCTGATCGAGGCCGGCATCGAGCTGCGCCACGTCACCCTCGGCCGCAACGTGCCGATGTTCCGGACATCGATCCAATGTGCGCCGGCGGGCGTGTTCCATGGACCGTTGGTGGTCTCCATGCGGCCGCTGCGGCCGGCGGACGCGATCCGCGCCGTGCAGATCACCGCGCGCTTTCCGTCGGTGCACGGTGCTCCGGTGCATCTCGGCCTGCCGGAGCAAATCGGCATCCGCGACGTGACGCTGCCGGATTATGGCGATGCGGTTCCGGTGGGGACGGACGAGTTGCCGGTGTTCTGGGCGTGCGGTGTTACGCCTCAGGCGGCGATTGCGGCGGCACGGCCGGAGTTCTGCATCACCCATGCCCCCGGTTCGATGCTGATCACCGATCTGCGCAACGCCGCGCTGGCGGTTTCCTGATCCGACGCAAGTCGCCCGGCCATGACGGTTGGAGCGGCCGGCTCGCCCAGGCAAGAACCAGACTCCCCCTCCCCTTGAGGGAGGGGGTTGGGGGGAGGGGTTCGTGCGGCACGAACCCCTCCCCCCAACCCCCCTCCCTCAAGGGGAGGGGGAGCATCTTCCGCGCGACGGCTTGCTCAGGTTGGCGCCTCGAGTTGCCGGCGGACCTCCACGGCCAGATCGTGCAGTTCCTTGGATGGCACCGGCGCCACCACGGTGTAACCGACGCCTTTGTCGATCCACGCGCAGCCGTCCATTTTCCCGACATCCACCGTGCGGGTCGGCGTGTCGGACGCGTCGCGCATCGGCAGCACGAACACGGTCAGCCGCTTGCCGTCGGCGTTCTGGTACATGAACAGCCCGGCAGGCCCCTGCGGCGTCGCCGCGAGCCGTCCGCCCATGTAGTGGAACCCGGCCGAGGCCATGTCGGGCGGCGCAACCGGGCGGCCCAGGCGGTTGGACACCCACTTGGCGAGATCGTCGCGTTGCTCGGCGCCCAGTTCGGTCGGGCGCCGGCGGTCGGCGGTGTAGACGACGTGGTTGGCGATCGCCTCCTGCGCCAGCAGGGTCAGGTCGCTCGGCGTCGTGCGGATCCCGCCCCGAAGCGCCCAGCCGCCTGCGCCGCCAACAAGGATCGCCAGCAGCACGGCGGCAGCGGCGCGCCAGACGATGCGGCGCTCCGCGTGCCGCCCGGCGATCAGGTTGTGCAGGGCGAGCCGCGCCGGCACCGGTTCGGCGGCGATGAACGCGGACGCAGCCCGCAGCGCCTCCCGTTGCTCCGTATATGCCGCAACCTGTTCCGCGGCTTCCGGTTGCTCCTGCAGTTGGCGGGCGACCTCGGCATGGCGGTCCGGCGGAAGCTGGCCGTCCACGTAGGCGTGCAGGTCGTCTTCGGGGATGCCGTGGTCGGAGCCGCTCACTTCACCCTCCGCAGCGGCGCACGGGTATCCTGGCCGGTATGCTGGCGCAGCCGTTCGCGGCCGCGCGCCAGGCGGGACATCACCGTGCCGACCGGAACGCCCAGCACCTCGGCGGCCTGGGCGTACGACAGGTCTTCCAGCGACACCAGCAGGATCACGCTGCGTTGCTCCTCCGGCAGCAGCGCCAGGCCGCGTTGCAGGTCGCGCCAGTGCAGCGCGTCCTCCTGCGCCGGCTGCAGTCCCACGGCATTGTCATGACTCTCGTCGAGCGGCTCCGGCGTGGGACGGGCCCGGCGGCGGCGGATCTGACTGATGAAATGATGGTGCATGATGGTGAACAGCCAGGCCCTGATATCCGCGTCCTCGCGCCTGGTGTGCAGCTTGTCCAGCGCACGCACCAGGCAGTCGTGCACCAGGTCGTCCGCCTCGTCGCGGTTGCGGAGCAAAGCAATGGCATAGCGCCGCAGCGCCGGGACGCTCGCCTCGATCCGGGCCAGGACACCTTGCTCGCTCACGTTGCCTCGCCCGGCAACGGGGAGGGCCTGGCCCGATGCGTCCCGGTCATCCAGTGTCTGCGTGCCGCCAAGCAGAACTCGCTCCAGCTTCGGTCCCGGTTCCCTGCCATCACGGACGCGCCGCGACGCGGCTTATTCCGTACTGCGGCCCGACGTATACCGCGCCCCAACCCATCGTTGGGGAGTCGTTGACCCTGGGCCGGGCGGGTCTTATCTGCGTGAGGTGGACTTGTCCGGTGCCCTTGCATGGTAAGAGGGCGGCCGCGGCCCGTCACGCCGACCTGGAAGGTTCGCATGCTCGCTTCGATCGCTCGCGCCATATTCGGCACCGCCAATGACCGCTCCCTGAAGGCTTACCAGCGGCGCGTGCCGCAGATCAATGCGCTCGAGCCGGCGATGGAGGCGCTGCCGGACGCCGCCCTCGCCGCCAAGACCGTGGAGTTCCGTGAACGCCTGGCCAACGGCGCCACTCTGGACGAGTTGCAGGCGGAAGCCTTCGCCGTGGTGCGCGAGGCCGGTAAGCGCACCCTCGGCCAGCGTCATTTCGATGTCCAGTTGGTCGGCGGCATGGTGCTGCACGACGGCAAGATCAGCGAGATGAAGACCGGCGAGGGCAAGACCCTGGTTGCCACCCTGCCGGTATACCTGAACGCCCTGGCCGGCAAGGGCGTGCATGTCGTGACCGTGAACGACTATCTGGCGCGCCGCGACGCCGAGTGGATGGGACAGATCTATCAGTTCCTCGGCATGAGCGTCGGCGTGATCGTGCACGGCCAGGACGATGCGACCAAGCGCGCGCAGTACGCCGCCGACATCACCTACGGCACCAACAACGAATTCGGCTTCGACTACCTGCGCGACAACATGAAGTACCGGCTGGAGGACATGGTCCAGCGGGACTTCTTCTTCGGCATCGTGGACGAGGTGGACTCCATCCTGATCGACGAGGCGCGCACACCGCTGATCATTTCCGGACCCGCCGAGGACAGCTCCGACCTGTATCGCAGCGTCAATGCGGTGGTGGCGGAACTGGTGAAGGACCCGGACACCTACGACAAGGACGAAAAGTTCCGCACCGTGTCGCTGACCGAGCCGGGGTCCGAACGCGTCGAGGACATGCTGCGCGAGGCCGGCATCATCACCGAGGGCAACCTCTACGACATCTTCAACGTCTCGGTGGTGCATCACGTGCAGCAGTCGCTGCGCGCGCACACGCTGTTCGCGCGCGACGTGGACTACATCGTGCGGGAAGACCAGGTGATCATCATCGACGAGTTCACCGGCCGCATGATGCAGGGACGGCGCTATTCCGACGGGCTGCACCAGGCGCTGGAGGCGAAGGAGTTCGTCACGGTGCAGGCCGAGAACCAGACGATGGCCTCCATCACCTTCCAGAACTATTTCCGGCTGTATCCCAAGCTGGCCGGCATGACCGGCACGGCGATGACCGAGGCCGACGAATTCGCGGAGATCTACAAGCTGGACGTGGTGGAGATCCCCACCAACGTGGCGTGTATCCGCAACGACGAGGACGACGAGGTCTATCGTACCGCGGACGAAAAATACGAGGCGGTCGCGGCGCTGATCGATGACGCCCGCAAGCGGGGACAGCCGGTGCTGGTCGGCACCACTTCCATCGAGAAGAGCGAGACGATCAGCGAACTGCTGAAGAAGAAGAAGGTGCCGCACGCGGTGCTGAACGCGCGCTTCCACGAGCAGGAGGCGGAGATCGTGGCGCAGGCGGGGGCGTTGGGGGCGGTGACGATCGCCACCAACATGGCCGGCCGCGGCACCGACATCAAACTCGGCGGCAACCTGGAGATGCGGCTGAAGAAGGAGCTGGAGGGGATCGACGATCCGGAACTGCATGCTGCGCGCGTTGCGGAGGTGCATGAGGAGATCGCCGCGGCGCATGAGAAGGTGAAACAGGCAGGCGGGCTGTTCGTCATCGGCACGGAACGCCACGAGAGCCGGCGCATCGACAATCAGTTGCGTGGACGGTCGGGCCGTCAGGGCGACCCCGGACGGTCGCGCTTCTTCCTATCGCTGGAAGACGACCTGATGCGCATCTTCGGCTCCGAACGGATGGGCGGGATGTGGCAGCGGCTGGGGCTGAAGGAAGGCGAGGCCATCGTCCACCCGTGGATCAACAAGGCGTTGGAGAAGGCACAGAAGAAGGTCGAGGCGCGGAACTTCGA
>DATHNI010000479.1:0-3530 GCA_035486135.1 Acetobacteraceae bacterium | reverse complement strand
AAGCGCGGGAGAGGTTTTCTTTTACTCCGCGGCCTGCATCATCTTGGTCGGATCCGCGCCGACACGGCCCGACTCACCCGGCGCCGCCGCGGCCAGACGGAAATCGTAGTGCACCGCGCGCATTCCCGGCACCGGCGAGTTTGGATCCTCCGCCGCGCTCACCACCAGAGACCCGGACACCCCGAACACCGTGTCCGAATCGATATGCTCGTCGTCACCAAAGTACAGCGCGGTGACCAACTCGCGATAACCTTCGCCGCCGATCAGGAAATGGATGTGCGAGGGCCGGAACCCATGCCGGTTCTGCGCCTTCACCATGTCGCCGACTGGCCCATCCATCGGGATCGAATATCCCAGCGGCCGCACGGTGCGGAAATGGTACCGCCCCTGCGCATCCGTGCGGAAATTCGCCCGCAAATCCGTGCCGTCCAGCCCGTGCGTCTGCAAGTCGTACAGGCCGTGCTCGCTGGTCTGCCACACCTGGATCAGCGCGTTCGGAATCGGCTTGCCGTCGTTGCTGGTGACCTGGCCATAAACCGTGATCACCTCCGCGGAGGGATTGGCCGCGATGCAAGCCCCCAACGGCAACTCCGGCGCGCCCTCCCTATAAAACGGCCCCAGCAGACTGCTCTGCGACCCTAACTCTCGCGCCTTCTTGTCGTGCAGCGCATTCACCACCGCACTGAGTCCCAGCACGTCCGACAGCAGAATGAACTCCTGCCGCACCGGCGTGCACGCCTTGCCGATATCGGTGAGGAACTGGATGCCGAACAGCCATTCCTCCGGCGTCAAATTCACCTCGCGGGCAAAAGCGTGCATGTGCCGCACCGCGGCATCGCCGATCTCCTTCAGGCGCGCGTTCGGCGTCCCCGCCATTTGCTCCAACGCGGCGTCGGTCGCGGTAAATTCGTCGAGGTCCTGCATCGGTGCTCCTCCGGTATTGGTTCCCGGACTTTATACGCCAGAACCCCTCTCCCGCGAAACCACGGACACGGCTATGGTGGGGCAACCAGACGAAAGGGAGGATCATCGATGCTGGGGAAACGTCTTACCGGGGCGCTGCTGTCGGCCGCCGCGGCAATTACGCTGGCGTTCGCAACGCCGGCGCAGGCCGACGACAAGCCGATCACCATCGGCTTCGGCATGGCACTGACCGGCGGACTGGCGCCCAACGGCAAGGCGGCGCTGCTGGCGATGCAGATCTGGCAGGACAACATCAACGCGCATGGCGGCTTGCTCGGGCGGCCGGTCAAGCTGGTCTATTATGACGACCAGTCAAATCCATCGACCGTCCCCGGCATCTACACCAAATTACTCGATGTCGATCACGTGGACCTGGTGGTCAGCGGCTATGCCACCAATATGATCGCGCCGGCGATGCCTGTGATCATGCAGCATAACCGCACCTTCCTCAGCCTGTTCGGACTGGCGGCAAACAGCGAGTTCCATTATCCGAACTACTTCTCCTTCACGCCGACCGGCGGCCCGGAGCCGAAGCAGAGCTTCGCCGCCGGCTTCTTTGCCACCGCGATGGCGCAGAACCCGAAGCCGAAGACGCTGGCGATCGTCGGTGCCGACGCCGAATTTCCGCACAACGCGATGGACGGCGCGCGGGTGCTGGCCAAGGAGAACGGCCTGAAGATCGTCTACGACCAGACCTATCCGCCCAGCACCGCCGACTTCTCGCCGATCATCCGCGCCATCCAGGCCACCAACCCCGATCTCGTGCTGGTTTGCTCCTACCCGCCAGACACGGTCGGCATGCTGCGAGCCGCGCATGAGATTGGACTCAAGACCAAGCTGTTCGGCGGCGGCATGGTCGGGCTGCAAAGCACGGCCATCAAGACGCAGCTTGGGCCGCTGCTGAACGGTGTGGTCGACTATGATTACTGGCTGCCATGGTCGAAGCTGGCTTCCCCGGCGGCGCTGGATTTCTTGAAGGAATACCAGGCAAAGGCAGGACCGGCCGGCGTTGATTCGCTCGGCTATTACCTGCCACCGTTCGCCTATGGCTACATGCAGGTGCTGCAGCAGGCGGTGGAAGGAACCAAGAGCCTGGATCAAGACAAGCTGGCCGACTACCTGCGCTCGCACACGTTCAACACCGTCGTCGGCGACGTCAAGTTCGGCAAGGACGGCGAATGGAGCGAGGCGCGGGTGATGGAGGTGCAGTTCCGCGACGTGAAGAGCAACGACGTTGCCCAGTTCAAGGAGCCGAGCACCGAGGTGGTCCTGTGGCCGCCGGAGTTGAAGACCGGCAACGTGGTCTATCCCTACACGGACGCCGAGACGAAATAGGCTGCCATGCGACACCCCCCTCCCCTTCTGCGGGAGGGGGGCTGCGGCCGGATGACGGCCAGCGAAGCGGCCTCGGGCGCTGCACATTTGATAATTTTCTCGGGACTCCCTCCGCCGGAGCACGCTATTCTCCGGGGCGGCGGCGATGTGGCAACATCGCGCTCGTTGCAAAATCGAGCATGGGAGCAGCCGATGATCTTCCGGCAGTTGTTCGACGCGACCTCGGGCACCTATACGTATCTGCTGGCCAGCCGCCGCGGCGGCGAGGCGCTGATCATCGACCCGGTGCTGGAGAAGGTCGATCGCTACCTGCAACTCATCCGTGAGTTGGACCTGAAGCTGGTCAAGGCGGTCGATACGCATCTGCACGCGGACCACATCACCGGACTGGGCGCGCTGCGCGACCGCACGCGCTGCATCACCGCGATGGGCGAGCAATCCAGCGTCGATGTGGTGTCGATGCGGCTGGCCGATGGCGACAAGCTCGGCATCGAGGGCCTGGCGCTGGACGTGATCTACACGCCCGGCCACACCGACGATTCGTATAGTTTCGCGATGGCGGACCGCGTCTTCACCGGCGACACGCTGCTGATCCGCGGCACCGGACGCACCGATTTCCAGAACGGCGATCCTCGCTCGCAATACGAGTCGATCTTCGGCCGCCTGCTGAGACTGCCTGACGAGACGCTGGTATTTCCGGCGCACGACTACAAGGGCGACACGGTCAGCACGATCGGCGAGGAGAAACTGTTCAATCCTCGGCTGCAAGTGAAGTCGGTCGATGACTATGTGGCGCTGATGAACGGGCTGAACCTGTCGAACCCGAAGATGATGGACGTGGCGGTGCCGGCGAACGTGCGCCAGGGCCTGGCACAGGCGGAAATCGCCCGTCGCGGCTGGGCGGTGACGGCGCAGGAGGCGCAACTGCTGCTGGGTGGCCGCGACGTGGTGCTGATCGATCTGCGCGAACGCAGCGAGCGGGAGAGGCACGGCACGATCCCCGGTGCGTTGCATGCTCCCTATCCGGCGTTGCAGGAGAACATCCAGGCGGGCGGCATGCTGCATGAATTGGCGGCCGCGACCGGCAAGCGCCTGGTGTTCTACTGCGCGTTCGGCGAGCGATCCGCGATGGCGGTGCAGGCTGCGCAGGATGTGGGACTGACGACGGCGTGCCACATCCACGGCGGGATCGCCGCATGGAAGCAGACGAACGGGCCGCTGGGATAGCCGGC
>DATHNI010000478.1:0-4623 GCA_035486135.1 Acetobacteraceae bacterium | reverse complement strand
CGCTCCCCGACCTCGGCATCGCCGCGCCGGAGGTCTGGCTCGACATCGTGCGCGACTTCACCATCGACTCGATGCTGCAGGAAATCCGCGAGGACCTGGCAACGCTCGGCGTCACCCAGGACGTCTTCAGCTCCGAGCGCGACCTGGTGGCCAGCGGCGCGGCCGACACGGTGATCGACCGGCTGGCGTCGCAGGACCTGATCTACGAGGGCGTGCTCGAACCCCCCAAGGGCAAGACGCCGGACGACTGGGAACCCCGCCCGCAGACCCTGTTCCGGGCCACCCAATTCGGCGACGACGTCGATCGCCCGCTGCGCAAATCCGACGGCAGCAACACGTATTTCGCCAACGACATCGCCTACCACGCCGACAAGATCGAGCGCGGCTTCGACGTGCTGGTCGACGTGCTCGGCGCCGACCATGGCGGCTACACCAAGCGCATGCAGGCCGCGGTGAAGGCACTGTCCGGCAACCGGCCGGTCGCGTTCGAGGCCGTGCTCTGCCAGATGGTCCGCGTGGTGCGCGGGGGAGAACCGGTGCGCATGTCCAAGCGCGCCGGCACCTACGTCACCATGCGCGACCTGCTCGACGAGGTCGGCAAGGACGCGGTCCGCTTCACCATGCTGACCCGCAAGGCCGACGCGCAGATGGAGTTCGACCTCGATCAGGTGCTGGCGACGACGCGGGAGAACCCGGTGTTCTACGTGCAATACGCCCATGCCCGCTGCCGCTCGGTCCTGCGCGCCGCGGCGGAGATGTTCTCGCCGGACGCCACGGCCGACGCCGCCCTGGCGGATGTGCCGCTGGACAGCCTGGCGGCGCCGGAGGAACTCGCCCTGATCCGCCGCCTGGCGACCTGGCCGCGCACCGTGGAGGCCGCGGCGATCGCACGCGAACCGCACCGGATTGCGTTTTTTCTCTATGACTTGGCGGCCGACTTTCATATGCTATGGAACCGAGGCAAGGACGCGGCTACGCTGCGCTTCCTGCAACCGGACCGGCCGGCGGAGACGCTGGCCCGGCTGGCTCTGGTTGCGGCGACGGCGGTGGTGATCCGGTCGGGTCTCGCCGTGATGGGCGTCACGCCCGTCGAGGAAATGCGATAGGCGCCGCGGCGCGGCGCCAACCCGAAAGGATGCGCCGTGTCAGACGATATCAGCATTCCCAGCCCAACCTATCGCGTGCCGCGGCATGCCGGCGGCATGGACCCGGCAACGCGCAAGCTGGCGCTGATTGCCGCCGGCATCGGCGGCACCTTGCTGGTGGTCGTCGGCGGCTGGAGCATGCTCAGCCACCACAGCCACGGCGTGCCCGTGGTGCAGGCCGATAGCGGTCCGCTGCGGGTGAAGCCGGTCAATCCTGGCGGGTTGCAGGTCGCCGGGGCCGCCAACGAGATCTTCTCCGGCGGCAGCGACACCGACGTGGAGAAGCTTGCGCCGCCGCCTGAGACGCCGGATCCGCAGGGCCTGCATGCCCCGCCAACTCCTGCCCCCGCCGCCATGGCCCAGGCTGCCGCCCCCGAACCCGCTGCGCCTGCCCTGGTTGCAAACGCCCCGCACACGCCGGAACCTGTCACTGCGCCGCCGCCCCGGACAGCCGCGCCGGACGTCGCCGCGCCCAGGTCCATGGCCGCCGCGGCGCTGCCAGCCAGGCCGGCAGCAACACCGGCAGAGCATGCCGCGGTCGGCAAGGGACCGTCGGTGCAGCTCGCGGCGCTGTCCTCGGAGCAAGCAGCAAGGGCCGAGTGGGACCGCATGGTGAAGCGCTGGCCAGACCTGTTCGGTGGCCGTCAGCCGGCGTTCAGCAAGATCGAGCATGGCGGCCAGGTCTTCTGGCGTGTGCGCACCAGCGGCTTCGACGGCGTCACCCAGGCGACGGTCTTCTGCGAGCGGCTGCGCGCCAAGGGCGGCGGGTGCTCCGTGGCGGATTTCTAGCCGCCGCGGCAGGTCCGTCATCGCCCATTCGCGCCGGCGCCAGCGCACGGTGACCGGCAACGCTGGTACCTACCCCGTCATCACCGCGGAAGCGGGGATGGAAGGCAGATGAAGGCGCGGTCCGCCACGAATTGTTCCCTCAACGACGCGGGTTGGCGGCGGAGCCCAGACGGCAATCGCTTGGCTTGCGGCGAAAGTGCTGACTGTTTCTGGTAAATTTATCGCTAAGTTCGCAAAGATGCAGAGATCGCCAAGAAGAAGTTTCTGATCCGTGCCGGTGGGTTGTTCGAGGGACATCGTGCGGATGATCAACGTTGCCGCCTCCCCCGGACAGAGCCAAGGTACGGTCGTCAATAAATCCTTCTTCGCGTTCTCTGCGTCTTTGCGGACTTTGCGATAAATTTACCAGCAACAGTTAGCACCTGCGGATCCGACTCGTCCGCGAACCCGCGAACCGTTGCCGCCCCCGGCATCGGGTATTGCTCCCCCCGCCCGCGCTTTAATTCGGGTCGCTGATCGCCGCACTGATCCTGGCCAAATCGGCGCCGGCATTAACGCAATATTCTTTGTTTCGTCCGAGTGTGCCGCTCATTCGGCGTCGTTCGACGCGATTATGCGAGGGGCATCATGGGCATCGGCCATCTCAAGGTCCGCACGCGGATCTATGTCGGATTCGCAGTGCTGATCGCCCTGGGGGTCGGCATTGCCGCCTTCGGGACCGTTCAGTTCTCCGCGGTCGGCGTGTCCGTCGGCAAGATGGATGCGTTGGCCGCAAACTCCAATCGCGTGCTCGCCGTAACGCGGAATCTCGAGGCCATCCGCCGGGCGGAAACGCGTTATTTGCTCGACGGTGACGATAGCGCCTTGAAGGACGTCCGCGACAACATCGGTCAGGCGCAGACTTCATTGACCGCCGCGACGCAGGCGACCCTGTCGGAGGAGCGTCGGCGCATCTATGGCGCCGTGCAGGAGACGCTCCGCACGCATGACCTCAGCGTCAACCAGTTCGCCCAGCTCGGTGCGACCTCGCTCGCGGAAAAAGCCAGGCTGTTCACTGGCGGCGACGCTCTTGCTGCCGCGGCCCGTCACCTTGTCGAGTCCGCGCGCGCTCTCCACGACCCGGCGCTGTCCGATGCCGCGGCGGATGTCGCGGCATCTGTTCTGCTGGTCCGTGTGGCGAACTGGCGTTTCATGGCAACGGAAGACAAGGCTGGTCCCGCCACGTTCAAAACCAACGTCGAGAACGCCAAGACTGCGCTCGCTGCCTTGCAGCGGCTCGCGACCCCTGAAATGGCCCCACTGATCACGGCGGTGCAGGCGTCGCTGACGGCTTACGAAGCCAGTTTCACGGCATACTCGACGGCCAGGCTGGCGGTCGGAGTGCTGTATACCGAGCAAATGCGGCCGCAGATCCTTGCCATGCAGGGACAGCTCGACACGGCGGCGACATCCCTCACACAGGGCTTCGACGCAAGCCGCACCGACGTGACCGGCGCGATCTCCCGGGCGACTCTGTTGCAGGTGCTCATGGCCGCGCTCGGGCTGGCTGTCGGTGGGGCTATGGGCGTCCTGATCGGTCGCGGCATCGTGGGTCCGCTCCATGCCATGACCGGCGTGATGACCAGGCTGGCCGCCGGTGACCATTCCATCGACGTTCCGGCGCGTGACGCCAAGGACGAGATCGGCGACATGGCGCGTGCGGTGGAGGTATTCAAACGCCAGGCCATCGACGGGGAGCGTCTGGCCGCGGAGCAGGCGGCGGCGCGCGCCGCGCGGGAGCGACGCCAGGTCGCATTGGAACAGCACACCCGGGATTTCGGCGCGTCCGTGGCGGGCGTCATGGGATCGCTGGCGGAATCATCCGCGAAGATGCGTGCCGCCGCGGAAGCGATGGCGGCGGCCGCGACGTCGGTGCACACCGAGGCTCACGCGACCTCGGCGGGCGCCGCGAAGTCGTCGCAGGATCTGACGGCAGTGGCCGCCGCGGTTGAGGAACTCACCTCCAGTGTCGGCGAGATCACCCGGCAGGTCGCTGCGTCGGCCGATGTGGCACGCCAGGCCGTGCAGCGGGCCGAGGCGAGCCAGAGCACGATGAAGGGCCTTTCCGACGCCACGGCGCGGATCGGCGACGTGGTGCACCTGATCAGCGACATCGCCGGACAGACCAACCTGCTCGCTCTGAATGCGACAATCGAGGCCGCGCGCGCCGGTGAGGCCGGCAAGGGTTTCGCCGTCGTTGCCAGCGAGGTGAAGACACTCGCCGCGCAGACGGGAAAGGCGACAGCCGAGATCGGCAGCCAGATCGAGATGGTGCGCGCCGCAACCGCCGAGGCAGTGGAGGCCATGACCGAGATTGGCACCATCATCGGCAAGATCGACGAGGTCTCCGCCGCGATCGCCGCGGCGGTGGAGGAGCAGAGCGCGACGACGCGTGAAATTGCCAGCAGTGTGCAGGCAGTGTCTGGTGCCACGGCTGCGAGCGCAAACGCCATGGAGCATGTCGTCGGCGTGTCCGACGACGCCGGGGCGTCCAGCCGCGACGTGCTGGCGGCGTCCTCGGAGATAGGCCGTGAGGCGGAGACGCTGAGAGTCGAGGTCGATCAGTTCCTGACCGCCGTGCGGGACGATGGCGACAGCGGCGAGCGGCAGCGCCACGAACGCACTGAGGCGAACGGTGCCGTGGCGACGC
>DATHNI010000477.1:0-3802 GCA_035486135.1 Acetobacteraceae bacterium | reverse complement strand
ACTTTCTGGAACTATCTCGGCAGCCGACTCTCCGTCCCGGATCAGCCGATCATTCCGGCGCTAGCAGACCTCGTCCGCTCCGGCGGCCAACCCGCTTAGCCACCTCCAGGGACTGCCCGGGGTTTTGCCCCTGTTACATTCCTGGGGCACGCAAGTGTCGAAGATGGGTTAGGTTTCGCCGGGGAATAAGTGCTTCAACTGGTCGGGTCGTAACGCTCCGTGTCATGGCTGGGCCTGGCCCCATGGGCGTTAGGATAAATCCGGGTTCAAAACCTTGATGGTGGTTCCAGTGCGTGTCGGCCAGCGCGCGTTGTCACTCGTCTGAACTGCTGGGGTTCACCCGCCTAGCCCACCCAATGCACACGTTTCCGGAGCGGGTTGCAATGCAGAACGTTCGGCCGGAATTTCGAGCGCCTCCCGATCCTAGCGTGGTTCTCTGAGCCGTTCGCGGCAGTACCGACGCTAAGATTGGAAGACGTCAGGAACGCCGTCGCCGCTTCGTCGGGCACAAGGGCATGGTTCCACGCGTCGCTGTGAAAAACCACCAGCGCTTCGGCGTGCAGAGGTGCATCGGCGCGAAGCGGCACGTCAATATAATTCTCTTCCGACAGGAAGCGTGACAACGCAGCGGCGTCGGCCTGCGGCAGCACTTCAACGAACAGCAGTGGCCGCCAGCGGGCGATTGTCTGCCGGGCGCCCTCGAGCACGGCGGCCTCATGGCCTTCCACGTCCATCTTGATCAACGTGACCCGTTGCTGCCCGCGCGGGTGCTCGGCGAGAAACGCGTCAAGCGTCATGGTCCGGACCGGCCGCACCTCGCTATGGGCGTCCTTGAACGATTCTTCGAGCGAACTGCTGGTTTCCAGCAAGCCGTGTTCCTGGGTCGGCACGTACAGCGCGGCGGTACCGCAACGGCTGCTCAGCGCCAGCGCCACCGCCTCGATGCGCCCGCTTGCCGCGTTGGCGTCGATATTGCGGCGCAGGACGTCGAACACAGTCTGGTCCGGCTCGAACGCCAGCACATGGACGACCGAGGCCGCGCAGGTCGCCAGCAGCGCGTAAAAGCCGCTGTTGGCGCCGACGTCGATCACGATGCCGGGGAAGCGCGCGACAGAGGCGTGGAACAAGGGCGGCAATGGCCACTCGAACGCGGTCCAGGACCCGGCGGCCACCGCCACGATCTGGTCCCGGCCGCCGAGCGGGTCCATGACAATCGTCGACGCGCCACCGGCCCCGTCCGGGACCTTGATGGCAACAAGACCCCCAACGCCACCAAGGCCGCGCGCGAACTCACTCAGCCCCTCGCGCAGAGCGTCGGCCGCCTCCGCCAGCTGGCCGATTATCTCCTCGTCCGACAACCCAACCTCGCGGCCCGTGGCAATTGGGTCGTGCAGCGCCGTCATGAAAAATTCGTTCGCCGTCGACGTGTCGCTCATGGCTGCCGTCCCCGCGCCCGCGCGAGCCTGCGACGCCACGGCGCGGCAGGCAAGCAGCGACAGCACGACAGCGGCACACGCGTCTGGATTCTCGTTGACCCGCACCACGCCGCCCGGTACGCCCGAAGCGTGACAACCGCCGAGTCTCCCTCCATTGTCCGCCTGCGCGGCCGCTCGTTCATGGCGCTGGTGCTTGCGCCTGAATCGCCACTGCCGCCCTGGATTGCCGCGCTCGATGCGCAGATCGCGCGGTCGCCGTCGTTCTTCGACAACCGGCCGATCGTGCTGGATCTTGCCCGTCTGCCAAAGGAACAACCCGATATCGAAGATTTGATGACGGCGCTTGAGCAGCGCGGCATCCGCGTGATCGGCACTGAAGGCGCGCATCCCTCGTGGCACGGCGTGGAGAGCTGGGGCCGCCCGTTGCCCAGCGGCGGCCGCGCCACCCGCGATGTTACGCCCCCGGATGAGACCGCCCGTCGCGCCCTGCCCGCCGACCCCGCCGCCGAACCGGCCGGGCTGCTGATCGACCGCCCGATTCGCTCGGGTGAATCTGTGGTGTTCGACAAGGGTGACATCACCGTGGTGGGCTCTGTTGGTTCCGGTGCCGAGCTGATTGCCGGCGGCTCGGTGCATGTCTACGGCACACTGCGGGGCCGTGTCATCGCCGGCTTCACCGGCAACCCGCGCGCGCGCATCTTCTGCCGCCGCCTGGACGCCGAATTGCTGGCGATCGGCGGTGTCTACCAGGTCGCCGACGATATGGCAGCCGGGTTGCGCGGACGGGCGATGCAAGCCTGGCTGGACGGCGAGACCATGCGCATCACCGCCCTCGATTGAACAAGACGGGAGGACCATCGATGGCCAAGGTTGTGGTCGTGACTTCGGGCAAAGGCGGCGTCGGCAAGACGACCTCCACCGCGTCGCTGGGTGCGGCGCTGGCGCAGACCGGCGCCACTGTCGCATTGGTGGATTTCGATGTCGGCCTGCGCAATCTTGACCTGGTGATGGGGGCCGAGCGCCGTGTGGTGTACGACCTGATCAACGTGGTGCAGGGCGAGGCCAAACTGGCGCAGGCGCTGATCCGCGACAAGCGCATCGAGACGCTGTCGATGCTGCCGGCGTCGCAGACGCGCGATAAGGACGCGCTGACGCCGGAAGGCGTGCAGAAGGTGATCGCGGAGCTGCGCGAGAAATTCGACTGGGTGCTGTGCGACAGTCCCGCCGGGATCGAAAAAGGTGCCGTGATGGCGATGCGCCATGCCGATATCGCGGTCGTGGTGACCAACCCGGAGGTCTCATCGGTGCGCGATTCCGACCGCATCATCGGGTTGTTGGATTCCAAGACCGAGAAAGCCGAAAGCGGCGCGCGCATCGAGAAGCATTTGCTGGTGACCCGCTACGATCCCGCCCGTGCCGCGCGGGGGGAAATGCTGAAGGTCGAGGATGTGCTGGAGATCCTGTCGATCCCCCTGCTCGGCATCATTCCGGAAAGCGAGGAAGTGCTGCGCGCGTCGAATCTCGGCGCGCCGGTGACGCTGCTGAACCCGACCAGCGCGCCCGCGCGCGCCTATCGCGATGCCGCGAAGCGGCTGAACGGCGAGGCGCTGGACGTCGTGGTGCCGCTGGAACGCAAGGGCTTCATGAGCCGGCTGTTCGGGAGGAAGGTGGCATGAACCTCCTCGCCCTGTTCCGCCGCCGCAGCTCCGCGCCGGTGGCGCGGGAGCGGCTACAGGTCCTGCTCGCACATGAGCGCGCGATGACCGGGCGGTCCGATCTGCTGATGACGTTGCAGGATGAGATTCTCGCGGTGATCGCCAAGCATTTTACCGTCGACCGCGAGAAGGTGCAGATCAAACTGGACCGCGGCGAGAACGTCTCGACGCTGGAGATCGATGTCGAGGTGCCGAGCCTGCTGGGGATGAAAGCCGCCGCGCGGGCCTGAGATCTGGCCATCGCTGACCCCGCGGATAGGGGCGTAGGAATGCCCTGCCTGATCGTCATATGATGTCTTCCATGAGCGCGCCTTTGCACAGGGCCTGGACGCAGGAAGAATTCTTTGCCTGGGCCGGCGCCCAAGAGGGACGCTACGAATTCGATGGCATCCAACCCGTCGCGATGACGGGCGGCACGGTTAACCACGCCCTCATCATGCAGAACGGGCACGCCGCGCTGCGGTCGCGCTTGCGCGGCAGTGGATGCCGCCCGCTCGGCCCCGATGCCGGTGTGGCTATCGAGAATCTCATCCGACCTGGCGCAAAGGCCTGAATGGTGTGCGTACCGGTCACGCCATCCGAACGTACTGATGATGGCGGCCTCCGAGCCAAGACACTGACGCGATCCGACCGACTGTCTGCACGGGCCGG